>NZ_FMMP01000006.1:719877-1079815 GCF_900095725.1 Cellulosilyticum sp. I15G10I2 | reverse complement strand
GATATGGAATCATCCAGAGGTGAGCGTTTTACTATCCGGTATGAGTGATGAGGCACAACTTTCTGAGAATATACGTATTGCAAGTAATGCTAAGGCCAATTCTCTCTCAGCTGAAGAACTTAATATTTTTGAAAAAGTAAAGGCTATTATATTGTCAAAAACAAAAATTCCATGTACAGCTTGTGGTTACTGTATGCCTTGTCCTGCAGGTGTAGATATTCCAGGATGCTTTTCTTGCTATAATGATAAATATCTTTTAAAAGATAGATTAGTACGCTTTCGCTATCTCCAGACTTTAGGAGCACTATCAGTAAAACCAGCTAATGCTTCACAATGTACAGCATGTGGTAAATGTGAAAGTCATTGTCCTCAAGCTATAGCTATACGGCAGCAATTAAAACGGGTAAGCCGGGAACTAGAGGGCGTGTTATACAAACCTATTGTAGGGATAGTCAGACGTATTTTAAATGTAAAATAATAGAGCATATTAAATAAAATAATAGTCCTCAGCAGAAAAAAACTAGTTAAAGCAACGAAAAAAGGCAAAAAAGCTCGTTTTATGTATATTTAAGGTTTTATAATGAGGGAAAATAGAGTAAGATAACTATGTTTGCAATATAATTTTTTTATTAATGTATGTGTCGTATGAGGGGAAATGATTATGGCCAAAACGACATTTATAGATGATGTCAATGAATTTATAAAAATATTAATGGTGGAATTAGAAAAAAACGACATAGAAGTGGCGGCTTAAGGGGTTTTTGATAATAGAATTTATAAGATACTCATTGATGAAATAGGTAAAGTTTCTAATACTAAAGCATGCAGAGTGATTATACCCTATATAACTAACAGCGGTATTATTTCAAGATCTTATATTAATAAAGTATCACAAAAAGATGTGGATTTTAGGGTTAATAGTCAATTTAGAAAAAGTCTTATTGTAATAGGAAATCAAGTTTTTTTGTTATCTTTTTCAGCTAAGTATAGTAAGTCGGATGGCTTAAGGTCTCACTTTGAATGTTGTATGCAAATAGATGTGACGGAAGTAGTTTCAAAAATTCTTGATCATTTTAATGAAAAGTGGCAGCAAAGTGTTCCGTTAGTAAATTGACGGTAATTCATTAGGAGGAGAATATGAAAGTTATAATAATTGGCGCAGGGAAAGTGGGATATACGCTTGCAGAAAGTTTAACAAATGAAAACAAAGATGTAACCGTTATCGATAAATATGCGCAAGCGCTTCAAAAAGTAGAAGATAATTTAGATGTAATGGGTATTAAAGGAAATGGTGTAAGCGCTAACATTCTTTTAGAAGCAGGTGTTTCAGGGGCTGACCTTCTTATTGCAGTTACAGGCAGTGATGAAGTAAATATGGTGTGTTGTCTGACGGCTAAAAAGCTTGGTGTAGGCCAGACAGTAGCCAGAGTAAGAGATCCTGAATATGCCTATGAGCTTTCGCTGATAAAAGAGCAATTAGGTCTTGATTTTGTTATTAATCCAGAATATACGGCAGCTGAAGAAATTGCAAATACACTTAGTTTTTCATCTGCAATTAATGTAGAGAGATTTGCAAGCGGTCGTGTAAGAGTGGTTGAATTAAAAGTTACCCAAGGTATGAATATTATAGGTAAAAAGATTAAAGAGGCAGATAAGTCTTCTGCATCATCTGTACTTATAGGTGTTATTGTGCGTGGTGAAGAGGTTATTGTACCCCATGGTGAAGAAGTTGTTCAGGAGAATGATAGTATATATGTTATAGGTAAAATGTCTAGGATTTATAAATTTTGCAAGATATATGGAAAATGCCCGGATAAAATTAGAAATGTCATGATCGTTGGCGGAGGCAGGATTACATACTACCTCTATAAGCTTTTAAAAGATATGAATATGAATATAAAGATTATAGAAATAAGTAGAGAAAGATGTCTGGAACTTTCAGATAAACTGCCCAACGCGCTTGTTATCAACAGTGATGGGACAGAAGAGGATATTCTTCTATCAGAAAATATAAGTCATATGGATGCCTTTGTGGCAGCTACCGGCATGGATGAACATAATCTTATGTCTTCACTGATTGCTAAACGCATGGGGGCAAAAAAGATTGTTACTAAAATAAGTCGAACAAGTTACATAAATATTGTACGGGATATGGGACTTGATAGTATTATTATTCCAAAGCTTATTACAACAAACCAGATTCTAAAATATGCAAGAGGGACAGCACTGCAGTCTTTGCATAGGATTGTAGAAGGTAAGGTGGAAATACTTGAATTTGTAGTAGATGATTCGAGTATATTTATAGATATACCCCTTAAGAAATTAAATATTTCTGATAATACGGTTATTGCTACCATCGTAAGAAAAAATGAAGTTGTTGTACCGCATGGTAATGATATTATTAGAAAAGGCGATAGGATTATCGTCATAACAATGGAAAAAAATATTGCAACTTTAAGAGAATTAGAAGTAGTTGCAATTGGAGGAAATCAAGATGAACGTCGCAATGGTATCAAAAAATTTGGGGACATTATTAATATTTGAAATATTAGCTATGTTTCCAGCTATGATCGTTTCGCTTATCTATAAAGAAAGCGCATTTTGGGCCTTTTTATATACAATGATTATATTGCTCATTATAGGCCTAGTATTATTCATGATCAAGCCAAAAAGTAAAAGTATTTATGCCAGAGAGGGTTTTGCTATTGTTGCCATAGGATGGATACTCATGTCCTTTTTTGGTGCACTGCCTTTTTACTTTAGCGGAGCGATTCCCTCTTTGGTAGATAGCTTTTTTGAATCAAGTTCAGGCTTTACAACTACAGGTGCAAGTATACTTACTGAAATAGAGGGCTTAGCAAAAGGCATACTATTTTGGAGAAGTTTTACCCATTGGGTAGGCGGGATAGGGGTATTAGTTTTAGCGATGGCCATACTCCCTTCAGCAGGGGCGCAGAGCATGCAGATGATGAAGGCAGAGAGTCCAGGGCCTAATCCAGGAAGACTAGTACCTAAGGTTAAAGAAACAGCAAAAATATTATTTAGCATCTATTTACTTATAACTGTTATTGAGATTATCCTTCTTATGTTTGCTGGGATGCCTTTCTATGACGCATTGGTACATACTTTTGGGACCGTAGGAACAGGAGGGTTTTCAAGTAAAAATCTCAGTATTGGTGGTTATAATAATATTATGGTGGAGATTATTATAACTGTTTTTATGCTTATGTGCGGCGCTAACTTTGGCCTTTATTATCATGCCTTAAAAGGCAATTTCAAAGTGCTCTTTAAGGATGAAGAATTTAAACTCTATGTGACTATTGTTACCATATCGATTATCGTTATTACACTTAATATATATGGTGAGGTATACCATACGGTAAAAGAGTCAGTACGCTATGCGGCCTTTCAAGTAGCATCTATTATTACGACTACGGGATATGCCACAGCAGATTTTGATACTTGGCCAGTGTTTAGCAAATTAATACTTTTATTTATTATGTTCATTGGAGGCTGTGCTGGATCTACTGGCGGCGGGATGAAGCATATTAGAATATTGTTATTATTTAAAGCAGCTAAAAGAAATTTTTTGAAGATTGTACATCCAAGAGCCGTAGATTCAGTTAGAATAGGCGGAAGAGCCGTAGATGAACAGGCCCTTTCAGAAGTACTTGGGTTTTTCTTTATTTACATTATTATCTTTTGCTGCGCTGTACTGATTGTAGCGCTGGATGGCAAAAGTATTGTGACAACACTCAGTTCTGTAGTAGCTACGATTGCAAATATTGGTCCAGGTCTGGAAATTGTAGGACCGGCAGGAAACTTTTCCAGTTTCTCAGTGTTAAGTAAAATAACCTTGTCATTTTGTATGATTATAGGCAGACTTGAAATTTATCCGATACTCTTACTGGTAATGCCTAAATTTTGGTCTAAATAAAAAGGAATATATGCTTTATAAAAAACTATCAGCCTTGTTAATTTTAAAGACTGATAGTTTTTTTAATAAATCATTAATTATACTCAGCCGAGATACTATTTGTTTTTTGAGTTAAAAACTCAGTATTACGGCATTTGGAAAGAAACGGGGATTTTTTCTACTATATTAACTTCTTCTGGAGATATGACACAGCGATAAGCAAGAATCTCTACGCCTGCATTTGAAGCTTCCACGATTTTTTGGGCAAAAGCCGGATCCATAAGGCTGTTGGGGCTAAATCCTTTAGCAGTATTTAATTGAACAACAAAGAGCAATACGCCTCGATGACCGTTTTGGACGGCTTGGATCATCTCATCAATATGTTTACGGCCGCGTTCTGTGGGCGCATCAGGAAAATAGCTCCAGCCTTCTTTTTCGAGGGTCACACCTTTAACCTCAACGAAGCACGTATCTTTACCACTGAGTTGAATGTCAAAGCGGCTATTGCCGTAAACTACTTCTCTTTTGAGCAGAGGATAGTCCATAAGTTCTTTAATAATACCTGCGGATATTGCTTCTGAAGCTAGTGCATTTGGAAGCTGAGAGTCTATTGAAATCCAGTGCATACCCTTCTTGATCATACGTAGCTCATATTTGGTTTTTCTTAAAGGGTTGGGATGGTATGAGAGCATTACCTCCGCGCCGGGCAACAATAGCTCTTTTAAACGGCCCGTATTTGGAACATGTGCAATGAGTTCTTCGTCTTTTCTTTTAATAACTGCAATAAACCGATTGGGGCGATGGATGAAAGTGCCATAATAAATGTCGTAATTTAATTTCATGATGGATCCTTTCTGTAAGTATTGGAGTACCTTTATTATAATTCAAACTGAAAAGACTATGCAAACATTGATTGAAGCTTGACTTGAGGCACAGAGGAGTTTATGATATGAAAGATAATTGTATAAAAAAGAATATAAAATATAATGCTGATGAAGAGAGGTATGCTATGTATCCAAAAGATTTTAACTATAAAATGCCTGCCGAATGGACGAGCCACGAGCGCACATTTGTATCATGGCCTGTTCAGGAATCTATGTGTTATCCGGAAGACCATAAGCGTGTTTGTGAGGGCTACAGGGCACTTATTGAAGCAATTGCAGAATTTGAGCCTGTGACAGTGATTGTCAATCCTGATGAGATAGACCAGGTAAAATCACTTTTTGAGGCACCGCAGATCACATTTTTGCCTATTGCGCATAATGATGCATGGCTCAGAGATAATGGCCCTACATTTTTATGTGATGATAAAGGAAACAGAGCTGGTGTTAATTGGCGCTTTAATGCATGGGGGGGAAAATATACCCCTTGGGATTTAGATGATCAGGTTGCCCCTAAAATACTTAAATCCTTTAATATTAAATGTTTTGATGCGCCGTTTGTCATGGAGGGAGGCTCTATCCATGTGGATGGGGAAGGTACACTTATAACTACAGAAGAATGCTTGCTAAATCCAAATAGAAATCCTAATCTAACAAGAGAACAGATTGAAGAGTATTTAAAGCATTATTTAAATATAGAAAAAGTGATTTGGCTTAAACGTGGTTTAAGCGGTGACGAAACAGATGGACACGTAGACAATATCGCTTGTTTTGCTAAACCCGGTAAAATACTTATACAGGTTTGTAATGACCCAAAGGATGAGAATTATGAAATTACCAAGGAGAACCTTAAAATATTAGAAAATGCAACAGATGCAAAAGGGCGGAAGTTTGAGATTATCCTTATACAACAGCCTCCAATGAGAAAATATAATGAAGAAAGATTAACCCTAAGTTATCTAAACTTCTATTTTGTAAATAAGGGTATTATATTACCAACTTTTGGAGAGAGTGCCACAGAAACTGACCACATGGCAGAACAAATATTAAGTGTTCTTTTTCCCGAAAGAAGGATTCGCACAATCGATGGCATGGCTATTATTAAAGAGGGTGGAAATGTGCACTGTACAACCCAACAGATGAGTATGGGGAAAAATGATTAAAATATTATGATAAATAAAATGAGGTGAAATGTATGAGAAAAGTTAAAGTAGCAGCAACTCAGATGAGCTGTTCTTGTAATATTGATGAAAATATTAATAAAGCAGAGGCTCTTGTAAGAGAAGCTGCCAAAAAGGGTGCGCAAATAATTCTGTTACAGGAACTTTTTGAAACGCCTTATTTCTGTCAAAAGGAAAAATCTGATTATTATAAATATGCTACAGAGCTTGCGCAAAATAAAGCTATCAATCATTTTAAAAAGATTGCCCAAGAACTTAAAGTAGTCCTGCCTATTAGTTTTTATGAGAAGAAAAATTATGCGAGATACAATGCACTAGCAGTCATTGATGCTGATGGAGAAGTACTAGGCACTTATAGAAAAAGTCATATTCCCGATGGCCCGGGCTATGAAGAAAAATTTTACTTTAATCCAGGAGATACTGGTTTTAAAGTATGGTCTACACGTTATGGTAAGATTGGTGTGGGAATATGCTGGGATCAATGGTATCCAGAAGCTGCTAGGTGTATGACACTAATGGGGGCTGAAATATTATTTTATCCAACAGCCATTGGGTCTGAGCCTCAAGATGGTTCTATAGATTCTAAAGATCACTGGCAAACCTGTATGCTTGGTCATGCTGCTGCGAATTTGGTACCTGTTATTGCATCGAATCGTATTGGTGTAGAGGAAGACGATGATTCAAAGATTACATTCTATGGATCATCTTTTATTGCAGGAGCCCAGGGCAATAAGGTAGCGGAGGCAGACCGTATAGAAGAAAGTATCCTCGTTGCAGAGTTCGATCTTGACCAGCTAGAGTCCCAACGTATTGAATGGGGCATATTTAGAGACCGTCGCCCTGATTTATATAAAATTATTACATCTTATGATGGTGAGTTAATTATAAAATAAACATCTATAATCCTAAAAACGAAAGCACTGAGATCGCAAAGTCTCAGTGCTTTTAAGTTATTTCTACCACTTGTTTTTGATTCCAAAAGTACATCTGGTCTAAAGAACTGCCATTAATCACCTGCAGTTTTTTCAAGGCTTAAAAGAATCTGTGCAACGCCTAAATGCCAGTTAGGATCTTCAGCGTATTTTCTGTTAATCCACTTCAAGGGATCTTCGTTTTGGGGGCAGCCTTTGCTTAAATTTAGAATAGTTCGGGCAGCTATTCTAGATGCTTCATTAATATCTGTATTAAAGCGTTTCCAGCTTCCATAAACATTAAAAGGATTATTAGCGATTAAAGATGCATGGGTATTGGATCTTGGCACAAAAGATTGTTCCTGACCAGTTATAGCAAACATTAAAAGAGGATTGATATTAAATTCATATGCTGTATCAAGAATACTGCTAAAATAGGGTTCATCAGCAAGCACTGAATTTCTTTCATTTAGCCAGTTATGTAAGGCATCTGTGTTAACCTCTTTATAATGTAACGTTTTATGTAGGCCATTATCTTGATCTGTTACATGAACAGCGGAATGATGATCTGCTAGAGAATGGGTTGCTTCTTGAGTAACGGTGGTTGGGGTGTAGCTAATGGTGTCATTTACATGTTCAACGTTTTTATAATGGAGCGCTTGAGTAAGTACTATTGTAGTTAGTGACAGCATTGCCGCAGTTAAAGCCAGGCGCTTATGGGGAATAAATAGATTGAGTAGATTAAAGCTACGTACTTGAGCTATAGTAGGGTGTACATTATTGCTCGCGTTAGTATTTAACTGAAGAAGGAGTTTTAGTAATTGATGTTTTGAAATGGTTTGCTCTTGGTTATAATTAACCCATTCGGTCAGCATCTCACAGTAGTAGTCATCAGACATATCCAAAAGAGAGCAAGCTTTAAATATATCATAGGCGGTAATGTCAAAGACTTCTTTTTTTATGACTTCTTGAAGTAAGCTGTTTTTTATATCAGTTTGAATAGATTGATCAAAACAAACTATATTTTGATCAATAATCTTATGAATGGCGGCAGCAAATAATAAAGCGGCGCGCTTGTTGTCATAATGTGGATAGTTTCTGCGGATACTTTCCTTGAGATCAATAACATTTTGGTTATATAAAATCTGGCTATTTTTTAGGTTTTCCAAAACCTCAGACATTTTCTTTTCACCTTCTATCCTACATTAAGTCAAATAGTATGCTACATAATTATTGTATTTTAGTTTCTGCTTTTATACAAGTCTATATCTCCACTTTTTAACAGTATAGAATATTCTTTTAGAAGGTACACTAATAAAGAAAATAAGCGTTTTTTCTGGATAAAAGTGTGATATTGTTATAAATTAATATTTTAGAGCCGTATATATTAATAAATTGCTTGATTAGCAAGATCATTTTATTTATAATAACTCTTGTTAGATTATTAAAAGTGGAGGTAATGATATGGGAAAAGCTTTAATTATTGGTGCTGGAGGAGTTGCTAGCGTTGTTGTTCATAAATGTTGTCAAAATCCAGAGATCTTTGAGGAGATTTGTATAGCAAGCCGCACAGTTTCAAAATGTGATGCTTTAAAAGATAAGTTAGCTGGTGGTGTTACTAAAATTCGTACAGCGCAGTTAGATGCTGATGACACTGATGCGATCATAGCTTTAATCAAGGATTTTGGACCTGATATCGTTATTAATGTTGCACTTCCTTATCAAGACCTAACTATTATGGATGCATGCCTCGCAACGAAGGTTGACTATGTCGATACAGCAAATTATGAACCGCTTGATACAGCTAAGTTTGAATATAAATGGCAGTGGGCATACCGTGAAAGATTTGAAAAAGCAGGTGTTACGGCACTACTAGGAAGTGGTTTTGATCCTGGTGTTACGGGAGTATTTAGTGCATATGCTGCAAAACATTACTTTGATGAGATTCATTATATTGATATTCTTGATGCAAATGGCGGAGATCATGGTTATCCATTTGCAACAAACTTTAACCCGGAAATTAATATTCGTGAGATTACTGCAAATGGAAGTTATATAGAAAATGGTAAATGGGTAGAAACTGAGCCGTTAGAAATTAAACGTGTCTATGATTTTGACGGCATAGGCGAAAAGAATATGTATCTTTTACACCATGAAGAATTAGAATCACTGGCTGTAAATATAAAAGGCATTAAACGCATTAGATTTTGGATGACCTTTTCAGATAATTACATCAATCATTTAAAAGTACTTGAGAATGTGGGAATGACTTCTATTGAACCTATAAATTTTGAAGGTAAGCAAATTGTTCCTTTACAGTTTTTAAAAGCAGTTCTCCCAGACCCAGCATCACTTGGACCTAGAACAAAAGGTAAGACGAATATAGGTTGTATTATGCAAGGGATCAAAGACGGTAAACCTAAAACTTATTATGTTTACAATATATGTGATCATGAGGCATGCTACAGAGAAGTTGGATCACAGGCTATTTCATATACTACAGGTGTGCCTGCCATGATCGGAGCTATGCTCGTTATGACAGGGAAATGGAAAAAACCAGGGGTTTATAATGTAGAAGAATTTGATCCAGATCCATTTATGGAAGCTTTAAATAAGCATGGACTACCATGGCAAGAAGATTTTTCGCCTACTCTAGTTGATTGAGGTATAAATGATGAATATAGATTTTAATGCACTGCCATCACCTTGCTATGTGGTTGATGAAAGATTGCTGAAGAAAAACCTTGAGACTTTAAAATATGTTCAGGATCAAACGGGATGTCGCATTCTGCTTGCACTAAAAGGGTTCTCAATGTTTGCTGCATTTCCTTTGATAGAGAAATATTTAGCAGGCATCACAGCAAGCTCTTTATTTGAAGCAAAGCTAGGTTATGAAGAAATGGGAAAAGAAGTTCATATTTACGCACCTGCGTATAGAGATGATGAGTTTAATGAGATCATGCAGTATAGTGATCATATCGTATTTAATTCTTTTAATCAATGGAGTAAGTATAAAGAGCTGGTTAAAAGTAAAGGGTCTAAAAAAATAGAATGTGGTATACGTATCAATCCAGAATATTCAGAAATAGAAACAGATATTTATAATCCTTGTTTTAAGCATTCTCGACTAGGTGTAACGCTGGCTAACTTTAAACCAGAAGAACTTGATGGTATTGATGGTCTTCACTTTCATACTATGTGTGAACAAAATTCAGATACACTTGAACGTACTATTAAAGTAGTAGATGAGAAATTTGGTGCGTATATAAAAAAAATGAAGTGGATTAATTTTGGAGGAGGGCATCATATTACACGGCCTGACTACGATATTGAAATACTTATACGTTCTATTATGTTTATTAAGAATAAGTATGGGGTAGATGTATACTTAGAGCCGGGAGAGGCAGTGGCTTTAAACACAGGATATCTTGTTACCACAGTCCTTGATACAATTGATAATGATATGAATCTTGCTATTTTGGATACTTCGGCAGCATGTCATATGCCAGATGTACTTGAAATGCCTTATAGGCCGCAGATTATTGATGCTGGCATGCCAAGTGAATATGCGTATACTTATAGATTTGGAGGACCAACTTGCTTAGCCGGAGATGTTATTGGAGATTATTCTTTTAAGCAACCGTTAAAACCTGGAGATAAGCTTGTTTTTTGTGATATGGCACACTATACAATGGTTAAAAACAATACTTTTAATGGGATAAATCTGCCGTCCATTGCATTATTTAGTGAGACTGAAGGGACAAAGGTAGTTAAACAATTTGATTATAAAGATTATAAGTCTCGTTTATCTTAGGTGTAATAAATTTAATAATAGAGTAACTTAATATTTATAATACAAAAGGCATCTGTATTGAAGTTGATACAGATGCCTTTTGTATTATAAATAAAATAATTTGTTAGATTTTATAGGATTTTGGGAAAATAAGGGGTATAATGTAAATAAGATGCTTTAAGTTTTAAATGAAGCGAACAAAGCTAATGGGGCCAAGGGGAAAACGGTAAAATAAATATGGCTGGGGGATTTTATGAGAAAGTACATGTCTATTAAAAAGAGCGTATTAATTATTCTATGTTTTTATGCGTTTGTAGCTATAAATATTTTTGCGGATTCGACCTATGAGGCAGAAGAGCAAAAAAATGTTCTGTTTATAAGCTCATATACTGAGAACTTTATGACAGTACCAGATCAAATACAGGGTATAAAGTTTATTTTCGAGCCATATCCTATTAATCTTGATATCGAATATATGGACAGTAAGCGGATAGATACAAAAGAGCATAAGCAGTTATTTTATCAGATGCTTAAAAATAAGTTAAATAATCTTACACCCTATGACGCAGTCATTGTAGGGGACGATAATGCTTTACAGTTTGCTATGGATTATCAACAATCACTTTTTAAAGATTTACCTATTGTATTTTTTTGTATAAATGATTTTGACCGCGCTAGAGTAGCAGCCAAGAGCAATCATATTACAGGACTAGTTGAGGCTGTTTCTTTAAAAGAGACGATAGAAATTGCTCAGAAATTTAATCCTTTGGCTAAAAAGGTCGTTGCTATTATAGATAATACCTTGACTGGAAAAGGGGACAAGGAACAGTTTTATAACACAAAGGATCATTTTAAGACATTAACTTTTGAAGATCTTAATGTATCAAACTATACATTTAAAGAATTTGAAATGATATTACAGGAGATAGAAGAAGATACTATTTTACTTTATTTAAGCATGTTTCAAGACAAAACAGAAAAGGCTATATCTATTGATGAAGCTGTAGAAATATTAAAAAGTAATACGAAAGTTCCAGTTTATCGTGCTTCGATAGGGGGAGTCGGGACAGGTTTACTTGGCGGAAAAATGATATCTTATTTTGAACAGGGAAAATCAGCAGCTCAGATTATTATAGATGTTTTTGATGGAGTACCTATAGAATCAATAGAGGTAGTCTTAGAAAGCCCGAATAAGTATATTTTTGATTATGATATTATTAAAAAATATAATATTAATGAACAGCTTATTCCAGATGATGCTGTACTTATTAACCGAAAGCCAACATTTTTTCAGCAGTATAAGACTATGCTGATTATCATGTTTCTTATTATCACATTTTTTGTACTAGTAATATTTTTTATCATCCGAGATAATATAAGAAGAAGAGCAATTGAAAGAGCGTTGCAAGAAAGCCATGAGGAACTAACTACTTTATATGAGGAACTTACGGCAACAGAGGAAGAATTAAGAAGTCAATATAATGAAATTCAACGCTATACAGAAAAGCTGGAGAATTTACAGCAGAAATATGAGATTGCTATTAAAGGAACTAATAGTGCTGTTTGGGAAATGAATTTAGAAAATAAAAAGTTGTATTTTTCCAAGGAGGTTTCTAATATTTTAAATCGTTCTATACAAGAAAATGAAGATGTTAATTTAGTTTTAGAACAATTTTTACTGCCAGAAGATAGAGCGCTTTTGGTTAAAAATTATACAGAAGTTATTAATGGGACTAAGCAAGAAATTTATACGCAAGTGCGTATAAAAGATCAAGAAGGCAATCTAAAGTGGCTGTTAGTAAGTGGTAAGCACCTTACGAATTTAGGAGGACGTTTAAAATTTATTAATGGTATAGTGCTTGATATTACAAAATTTAAAGAACAAGAAGCCTATATAGAGCACTTAGCTTTCCATGATTCTCTAACACATCTTCCTAATAGAATCTATTTTATGAATAAGCTAAAAGAAGAATTAGAACAAGCAAAAAAGGGCGCTGTATTGCTTTTGGATCTTGATAACTTCAAGGAAATTAACGATATTTTAGGACATACTTATGGGGATATGGTTTTACAGGAAGTAGCAAAAAGGCTTAATAATTGTGTAGATCAAAAAATGTTTATATCAAGATTTGGGGGAGATGAGTTTCTCATACTTATTTATGATGAAGGGGATTCTAAGATCACTGATCACTATATTAATAAGATACGCCACGCTCTAAAAACTGCACTTGCTATTAAGGAAGAAGAAATCCATATTCATTATAGTATGGGCATTACCCGCTATCCCCATGACAGCAATGAGGCAAATCAATTAATCATGAATGCTGATACTGCAATGTATAAGGTTAAAAATCTAGGCAAAAACAATCATATGTTCTTTGATCATAAAATGACTGAAAATCTAAGGGAAAAAGCGTATATTAGCGCAATTTTGAGAAAAGCATTAAGAGAAGAGGGGTTTATCTTGATGTATCAACCACAAGTTTGTGTTGAAACTGGAGAGGTTGTCGGATTTGAAGCACTCCTAAGGCTAAAAGATCATAGTATTGGGCCTAATTTGTTTATACCTATTGCTGAAGAAGCAGGACTTATTATTGAAATAGGCAGATGGGTAACAAAAGAGGCTATTCGCCAAATAGCATGCTGGAGAGAACGCGGCTTTGGCCTCAAACCCGTAGCAATCAATTTTTCTACTAAACAGTTAAGAGATGATAAGTACCTAGACTTTCTTGAAAAAATGCTTAATGATAATAAAGTAGACCCGAAATACTTAGAGATAGAAATAACAGAAAGCATATTATTAGAAAGAAAGGAAGATACGACTAGCTTCCTTAATGAACTAAAACTTAAAGGCGTTAAGATTGCTTTAGATGATTTTGGTACAGGCTATTCTTCACTGAGTTATTTAACCTTTATGCCAGTAGATAAAATTAAGCTGGATAAGTCCTTAAGTGATAGATTTTTAGAAATGGAAAACATAAAAGTAATGGATAGTATTATTTCTCTGGTACATAGCCTAAAGCTGCAGGTTACGGCAGAAGGAATAGAGGAAGTAGAACAATATAGAAGGCTTAAAATAGGAGGATGTGACTATATTCAAGGTTATCTTTTTAGCAAGCCTCTAAAAGTCGAAGAAATAGAAAAAGTTTATAATTATAATTATGTAGAAACTATCAAATAACGGTAGCTTTAATAAATAATATTTCAATTTATTTAACGAGGTGCAGTGTAGGTTATATTTGATATTGACAAACGAAGTAATGAAACGTATTATTTAATGCGTAGCAATAAGTATATTTATAATAAATGGATAGTAATACACAATAAAAATTTGCTGAGAGAGTGAAAAATCAAGATAGAGATCAATAAGTGAGGGAATCCTATGATTTATTTAGATTATGCGGCAACCACACCAGTTAATAAAGAAGTTTTACAAACCTTTTGCGATATTTCAACACGTTATATGGCTAATCCTAATGCATCGCATCAACTGGGACTCGAGGCTAAAGCGCGCCTTGACTTATCAACAGAAAATATTGCCGAGTTATTAGGTATTAAAACGACTGAAATTATTTATACATCAGGAGCAAGTGAAGCGAACAATTTAGCCGTAAAAGGCATCGCAAATCAGTATAAAAAATATGGTAAACATATAATTACCACTTATTTAGAACATTCATCTGTTACAGGCGCTATAAAAGCGTTGCAAAATATTGGATATGAAGTGGATTTCGTAGATGTTTTAGAGAATGGACTTGTAGATTTAGAGCATTTAAAAGAGTTATTAAGATCAGATACGATCTTAGTCTCCGTTTGTTATGTGGATAGTGAAATGGGTATTAAGCAGCATATAGATGAAATAGGTAATCTGCTCGAGGCATATCCGCATTGCTTTTTCCATGTTGATGCGACACAAGCAATAGGGAAAATTCCCGTATCATTAAATACAATTGACTTGATGACATTTGCCCCACATAAATTTTATGGGTTAAATGGATGTGGGATTCTAATTAAAAAAGAGCAGGTGATAATAGAACCGCTTATTCATGGTGGAAAAAGCACAACCCAATTTCGAAGTGGCACACCGATGCTAGCTTTAGCTGCAGCGACTGAGCACGCCCTAAAGCTAGCACTGTTAAATCAGCAGACAAGCTACGCGTATGTAGAGGAATTAAATCAGAAATTAAAAGTAGGGCTTAGCGCTTTTGCAAAAGTTAAGATTAATAGCACCAAGGAATGTATCCCCTTTATTTTGAATGTAAGTATTCCGGGCATTAAAGCCGAAATATTTCAGAAGGCTCTAGAAAAACATGCTATTTATATTTCTACAAAATCCGCATGTTGCCCAGTGAATACGGCATCAAAAGCAGTTTATGCGGTTACTAAAGATAAGAAGTTAGCATTAGCAACGCTAAGAATCAGCTTAAGTCAGCTCACAACACCAGAAGAATGCGAAATTTTTTTACAGGGTTTTAGTGAGTGTTATAAAAATTTAGTGAAATAGGGATAAAAACATGAAAAAATATCAAGAGATTGAAAGAAGTATTATTAAAAAATATCGTAAAAATATATGGTCAAAGTTCATTACAGGGATTAACGAGTATCAGCTTGTTAAAGAAGGCGATAAAATTGCTGTTTGTATCTCAGGAGGCAAGGACTCCATGCTGCTTGCAAAATGTATGCAAGAACTTCAAAAGCATGGTAAGGTGAAGTTTGATTTAGAATTTGTTGTAATGGATCCGGGGTACAACCCTTATAATAGAGAAGTTATTATTAATAATGCAGAATATTTAAATATTCCTATTAAAGTGTTTGAAACACAGATATTTGATATTGTAGCAAGTGTAGATGAATCGCCTTGTTATTTATGTGCAAGAATGCGACGTGGGTACCTCTATAAATATGCACAAGACCTAGGATGTAATAAAATAGCTTTAGGGCACCACTTTGATGATGTAATCGAAACGGTTCTAATGAGCATGCTTTATGCAGGGGAAATAAAAACAATGATGCCTAAACTTCACAGTACAAATTATGCAGGGATGGAACTTATAAGACCGATGTATCTGATTAAAGAAGAAGATATTTTAGCTTGGAAAAGAACACATGAACTGCAGTTTATCCAATGTGCCTGCCGTTTTACGGAGAACTGTGTCCTTGGTGATAATGGCGGAGGATCTAAACGTCAGGAGATGAAAGTATTAATTAAGAAGTTTAGGCAAACGAATCCACATATAGAAATGAATATTTTTAGAAGTATTCACAATGTTAATTTAAATACAGTTATTGGCTATCGTAAGGATGGGAAGATGCATCATTTTTTAGATGAATATGAACGGTAAGAGGCTGTTAAATCAAGAATTAAGCATTGACAATCAAAATAAAGCACTATATAATGACACTATATTTGAGCAATATAATAGTGTAGGGACAAAGAGGTCACTTATGGAATAAAAGCCATAAATGACCTTTTTTTTATGTTATTTTAATAAGCGTATAACACTTAGTGGAGGTGATCATATTGAAACTAATTCATGTAAAAGATGCTATTGGCCATATTCTCTGCCATGATATTACACAGATCATTAAAGGCGTGTACAAAGATGTTGTATTTAGAAAAGGCCACATCATAAGAAAAGAAGATATCCCCATTTTATTATCAGTGGGCAAGGAGCATCTGTATATTTGGGAGAAAGCTGAAAATATGCTGCATGAAAATGAGGCAGCAGAAATATTATGCACTATATGCGAAAATGAGCATATGATAAGAACTGAAGTTAAAGAAGGTAAGATTGATCTTATAGCACAAACAGAGGGCGTGCTAAAAATAGATGTAGAGCGACTAGAGGCAATTAATTCACTAGGAGAGATGATGATTGCTACCAGACATAATAATTTCTCAGTAAAAAAGGGTGATAAATTGGCAGGGACAAGAATTATCCCTCTTATTATAGAAAAGGAAAAGATGGAAAAAGCAAAAGCGATAGGAGGAGAAAGCCCGCTGCTAGCTATTAAGACTTATAAACCCCAAAAGATTGGCATTGTAACTACTGGAAGTGAGGTTTTTTATGGCAGAATTAAAGATAGTTTTGGACCTGTTGTTATTGAAAAGTTAATGCCATTTGATGTAACCCTAATGGGGCAAAAAATAGTTGATGATAAGCCGGAGGCTATTGAACAAGCAATTATGACATTTCTAGAGTCTGGGGCAACGATGGTAGTTTGTACTGGAGGCATGAGTGTAGATCCAGATGATGTAACACCACTTGCGATTAAAAATACTGGAGCCGATATTGTATCTTATGGTGCGCCTGTATTACCAGGTGCAATGTTCTTACTTGCCTATTATAAGGGTATTATTCCTATTTTAGGATTGCCCGGCTGCGTTATGTATGGTAAGCAGACAATTTTTGATTTAGTATTACCTAGAATGATGGCAGATGAAAAAATAACAGCTAAAGATTTAGCAAAAATGGGTCATGGTGGTTTGTGTTTATCTTGTGAAATATGTACCTATCCACATTGTGGATTTGGAAAAGGCATGTAAGGCGCCTAATAATAAATAAGACTACGTTCGTTTGCTAAACTCATTTTTACATTTTGGGCAAATAATACGAATATTGCCTCGGCCCTTTGGTACCCGTAAGGTTTGCCCACAGGCCGCACATTTATAGTATCTGTAGGTTTTCATATCTTTTAGTCGGTTTAATTGCTTAGAGTACTTAGTTTTTAAGGGTGTCCAAAACTTTAAAAAGTATAAGTTTTCTTTTTGCCGCTTAGAATAGTTTTTAGAGAGTATCCTAAAATAAGCGAGCATAATACCTGGGTAAGCAAATAAAGATAAAAGAGAGAGACTTAGTAGCGATGATAAAAGAGATAGACATAAGGAAACTATTATAAGTGCAATTGAAAGTTGATCCATACCATATCTGCCATACATCCATTTTCTTAACCAATTCATAAATTAAATTTTCCTTTCTAAAAGTATTATAGTCAGAGTAGCAGCTTAAATTATATGCCTATTTTTTAGTTTAAGCAATAGCTCCTTAAGTTATTAAATTTGTATTTGTACTTGGATTTAGTCTATAATACTAGTAAGTGGTTAATAAGCATCTAGAGAAGGAGCGTAGTTATATGGATTTTATTAAAGAGTTAATTTATACTATACCAGCAATACTAATCGCCATATCTATGCATGAATTTGCGCATGGCTATATGTCATATCGATTGGGAGACCCCACGCCCAAGTACCACGGAAGGCTTTCACTTAACCCTTTGCAGCATTTAGATCCTATGGGAACACTTTGTCTTTTAATCTTTCATTTTGGTTGGGCCAAACCCGTCAGGGTCAATCCGCATTATTATCAAAATAAAAAAAGAGGAATGGTTATGGTGGCAATGGCAGGCCCCATTATGAATTTTGGCATTGCATTTATCGCTACTATTGCTATGGGAATCATTTTAAAAGTGACAGGGGGGCAAGCCGGCTTAAGTATACAGTATATATTTCGATTTTTCAGCTATTTAACAATAATTAATATTGGATTGGGCGTTTTTAACTTAATACCGGTACCACCATTAGATGGGTCCAAGGTATTAGGTGCTATTTTGCCAGAAGATAAATATTTTAAGTATATGCAATATGAAAGATATGGGCATATTATTTTAATTATTTTAATTATGTTTAATTTGTTAGACTTACCTTTGAGAATGATGAGAAGCGGCCTAAACAGCTGGATGTGGGCAATAGTTCAGCTTATTTTTCAGCTTAGTTAAAAAAATTTAAAATGATCCCAATTCTCTGTTCTATATTGCAAAATGATTGTCTATTCTTGGCAAATAAGAATACATATGATATATTTAAAGTAATTAAGGAGAAATAGTGTTTATAAAAATTGATTGGGGGTAAAATAAGTATGTTAGTATGGAAAGATGAATATGCAATTGGTGTAGATATAATTGATGCACAACACAAGCATCTCTTTGAAATAGGGAATGATGCCTATCGTTTATTGCGAGATGATTTTTGCACAGACAAGTACGATGGGGTTATTCGTATTATTCAGGACTTGAGTGAGTATACAAAATTTCATTTTAAGACAGAAGAGGAATATATGCTTAGTATTAAGTATAATAGATATTTCAGTCAGAAAGTAGAACATGATGATTTTATACAAAAAATCGAGGAAATAAATTTTGATGAAATAGATGAGGATCCTAAAAAATACATAGAAGATATTTTAGCATTTGTTTTTGAATGGGTACTCGAGCATATACTGCAAAAAGACAAGCTCATCAAATCAGAATCTATTTAGGAGGTATAAATTGAAAGAAGACATAAAATTACCTGTTGTATTATTTAATGGAACAGTTGCAACGACCAATGGTATTTACTCAATAAAAGACATAGACGTGACGAGCGCTAGGAACTATATAGACCAGTTAGGGTTTATTTCAGCTATTGGACATGAAGCAACAGCAGAGATTATGTCAGAGCTCATAGGACAAGAAGTCCCCATGAATAGAATTCAATTTTATCAGCAAGTAGGGCAATTAGCTATTGTTTTTAAGCTTAAAGAAAGACCGCCGGAAGGCGTTGTACTAGAAAAAGAAGAAATTAAACATATTGGCTATTGTTTAAAGGTGATGGAGCGACTACAATGAACTAAATTAAAACATGATTGATAAACATAATTATTGAGTGATGAAAAGGGCAAATTTGCCGAAAGGCAAAGACGCAAAACTATGGGCCTAAGCAGTAATAGACTGTATGGCTGCCAGGTTGCCAAAGCTCCTTCTAGGAGATGAGGAACTTTTCTAGGAGGAGGAAGCTATATGTGTCATTTAAAGGGCTGGATTATTTTGATTTTAAGTTTTAGCCTAATCATGCCATCAAATATTACTGCAGCTATGCGTAATACTAAACTATTAAAAGCCCAGCAGAATGCCACGTGGTTATGGCATACAGAACAGATTGTCCAAAACCCTGATCAAATTATAGCTTTCTTATTAAAGCAAAATATTAATCAGTTATACCTTCAAGTGGATTATGACTTAGAACTAGAGCAGTATAAGTCATTTATAAAAAAAGCATCTAATGAGGGGATCGAGATTCATGCGTTAGAAGGAGCACCAGAATGGGTATCTGATAAAGGTGAGGTGTCCCAGAACTTATTTTTTAATTGGCTTACTAAGTATCAAGAAGATGCAGAGGCAGATGAAAAATTTAAGGGGGTACATTTAGATATTGAGCCTTATTTAAATCTAACGTATTGTATAGATAAAAATATGATTTTGGAAAGATATCAGAAGTTGCTGCTAGATGCAGCTAACAGATGTAGTGTCATAAATTTAAAATTAGCTGTAGATATCCCCTTTTGGTTTGATGAAGTAGTTTATGCTACGCAATATGGCGAGGGAATATTAGCAGAGTGGATAATAAATCATATAAAGTATGTTGTTATTATGGCATATAGAGATACAGCTTGGGGAGAAAATGGTATTATAAAACTTGTTAGTAATGAAATAGAATATGCTAAGGCATATGGCTGTATGATTACTATTGCGGTTGAAACGCAGCAGTCTTGCGAAGGTGATTTTGTTAGTTTTTATGAAGAAGGTCAAAGCTGTATGAATAATGAGCTAAGTTTAGTCTATAAGCATTATAAAGACAGTTCAAGTTTTGATGGGTTTGCAGTGCATCACATAATGAGCTGGATGCATCTCAAAATATAAAAGTCAGTACATCCCAAACTTCAGTTTAGGATGTACTGACTTTTATATTTTACGTTGTACTTCCTATATAACTTACTTATAATATATAGAGACTACATAACGAAAGAGGTTAACAATGAGGATGTTATTTAGTTTTTACAGTGGCGATAGATTTTTCAATATCACGTATAGTTGCATTGCCATAGATTCTAATAAGTAGTTGTATTTGTTTTAAAACTTCATTAATATTACCTGCGACACTCACGGCTTGCCCCTCCTTGCATAGGTAGTGATTATTTTATTAAGGCTATTAATTTCTAGAATGGCGGAATAATATGTCATATATTGGTGTTAATAAGTGCATTATAACACACATAGAACATATGTTCTATAGTTTTTTAAAAATAAAATTAAATTATTATAAAATGAAGAGCAAAAGCAATAATATATCTTTAATTCTTTTCATATGAATATATATTAGAAAGTATTATGAGGAGGGGTAAAAATGAGTGAGCAAGAAAATAAATCAAATCAAACGGAAGTAATACAGGATATATTTGAAGTAGAGGATATTGAAAAAAATAAAGTAATTGCCGGATTAGCCTATTTTATATTCTTCTTACCACTTATAGTATGTCCAGATTCAGCTTTTGGCAAGTTTCATGCGAACCAAGGACTCTTATTATTTATAGTTAGCATAGCAGGCAATATAATTTTTACACTTATTCCATTTGTTGGGTGGATTATACTGCCTTTTTTTGGAATTTTTATAATGGTTTTAGTGATTATGGGACTTATAAATGGTTTGCAGGGGAAGGCAAAAGAATTGCCGATCATTGGTAAATACCGTATTATAAAATAAAAGAGATAAAGGCGAAATGTAAATAATTATGGAGAATCTTGAAAAAAAGTATAAAATCAATTAAAATAATAAGTAAGAAAAATCTATTAGAGAGGCAAATGAAAAAATATAAAAAGTACTTTGATGACATTATTTTATGAGGTGGAAAGTTGATATTAGCGAATAATATACAAGAAAAAGAAATTAGAAAAGAACATGTCTTATCTATTTTATTAGTGTTTCCTATTACCTTCTTATTATTTGGATTATTAAATACTATCTATTTAAAAGAAGATGGGATTTTGCTAATACATGGTTTGAGGAACATTATGACCTCTCCTACCATTTTAATTACAGACTTTTTAGAAATCGGTGGGATCGGTGCATCTTTTATTAACTCAGCGTTAATTGGTTTTATTAATTTATTTCTACTTAAACACTACAAGATGAAAATAAATGGCCTTTTGATAGCAGCTTTTATGACGGTACTCGGTTTTTCGTTTTTTGGTAAGAATATTTTCAACATTTTACCAATCTACTTAGGTGGCTATTTATATGCCTTCCATCAAAAAATTTCAATGAAAGATATTCTTTTAGCGATTATGTTTAGTACTTCGATGGCGCCTATTGTCAGTGAGATAAGTTTTGCGCCGATTTTTCTAAAACCTTACGGTTTAATTTTAGGTATATCAGTAGGGGTTTTAATAGGATTTATTATCGTGCCCCTGTCTTCTCATATGTTAAGGTTTCATGATGGATTTAATCTTTATAATATCGGATTTACATCTGGTATTGTAGGGACTGTTTTTACAAGTATTCTTAGAAGCTTTAAAAAAGAAATTATGCCGGTCAGTATTTTGTACTTAGAGTACAACGCCTATATTATAGGGGTGTTGACAGTGCTATTTATTTATTTAATTATTGCAGGTAGAATTATCAATAAAGAAGTTTTGAGTAAATACAAAGATATTTTTAAATATAGAGGGCGGATTGTAACTGATTTCACGCAACAGTTAGGATACGGCGTAACGTTTGTTAATATGGGGGCGATGGGCCTTCTATCTTTATTGTATGTGATTGTTGTTGGGGGCATTGTAAATGGACCAGTACTTGCAGGGATTTTTACTGTAGTAGGATTTGCAGCCTTTGGCAAACATCCAAAGAACTGTTTTCCAATTGTATTTGGGGTTGTTATAGCGGCTATATTAATGGGACATGAATTATCAGCGACTGGCATTATTATATCGGTATTGTTTTCAACTACTATTGCTCCAATAGCTGGAACATATGGTGTTAAAATAGGTATATTAGCTGGAATGCTTCACTTAGCATTAGTTACCAATATTGGAGTCGTACATGGAGGCATTAATCTTTATAATAACGGCTTTTCAGGAGGCTTGGTAGCAGGCTTTTTAATACCTATTATTGATGCGTTTAAAAAGGGAGAGATGTAGTATGCGACATGAGACAAAAAAGATATCTAGAATTGTGGATGAACTTGCAACATTATTTTTAAAAAAGGATACAAATGAAGTTGACTTTAAAATAAAAAGAGAACCGCATCAAACGATTATTGAAATTATAGATTATAGAACACATTTTGATGAGGTGTATATCAATCAATTGCGAGAAACGCTTAATATTCAAAGGCAATGGGAGATTGAAGAATATTATTGGCAGCTTACAGGCGAAACAGATTATGATGAAGAGCTTACTTTAGTGGGTGCTATGATTGATGAAGCTACTGTAGAAAAAAAAGATGGAAATCTCTATATGAAACTGATAAGACACAATAAATAGCATGAATAAAATAAAGTTGATATAAAAAAAGTTAGTTAAGGGATCAAGAGATGGTCTTAACTAACTTTTTTATTGCTATAAACCCCAGGGTTGCATACTTATATAAAAGGCTAATTCTTAAAAGATCAATAGATAGTATCTATTTTTCAAGTGTTTTTACTAAGATCATTGAGGCTACCTCAGCACGCAGAGCAATAACAGCACCTCTAATAAGATAAGCGATCGGATCACCAGATGGGCTTTTTTGTAATGGCTCTATTATAGTATCATGAATGATACCTAAATCTAACATTCTCCTTCTTATAAGCCCATTGGCAATAAGTTTTGTAACTTTGCATTTTTCTCCTGGATGTACAGAATTGAGTGGTACATGATAGTTATTCATCTATAATTCAACCCCTATTAATAAACTTATTATGCCATAAAAATAATAAACAGATCAATATTAAGAAAAGTTTCTCTCTACTAAAATATGTCGAATATACGAGGCATGTTACATATTAGATAAAATATGTATTAAGTATCTAAAAATTAGTCTATACGGAATATTTATTTCATATAATGACAAGGGCGTTAATATAGGCGTATTTAATAAAAGAGTTTTCATGAAATAATTGACAAATTTTATTCTATAATATAAAATTTTAATTAATAGTCATTATTAGTAATGGCTATTTACCTAAAATTTAAAAGTGATTCTAGGAGGGATTATTATGTGTGACCAACAAAAATTTTTTATCTGTAATCATTGTAAGAATCTAGTAGGTATGATCAAAGATGCAGGCGTAAGTATGGTCTGTTGTGGAGAGAAAATGCAAGAGCTTACAGCTAATACAGTGGAAGCATCAACTGAAAAACATATTCCAGTTGTAACTGTACAAGACAATACGGTAACTGTTGAAATTGGCAGTGTAGCACATCCTATGCTAGAAGAGCATCATATTGCTTGGGTTTATCTTCAAACTGAAAAAGGTGGGCAGCGTAAAGCGCTGGCCATAGGAGAAAATCCTCGCGTAACATTTCAACTTTCTGATGATAAGCCCGTAACAGCTTTTGCATATTGCAATTTGCATGGGTTATGGAAATCAGATATTTTCTAAAAAATTATAAAGGAGTGTAATAAGATGAGTAATTTAAAAGGTACAAAAACAGAAGCAAACTTAATGGCGGCATTTGCAGGAGAATCACAAGCAAGAAATAAATATACATATTTTGCTTCAAAGGCTAAAAAAGAAGGTTTTGAACAAATAGCAAAACTTTTTGAAGAAACAGCTAATAATGAAAAAGAGCACGCTAAAATTTGGTATAAACTTTTACATGATGGTATTGGATCAACTGCTGAGAACTTAGAAGCTGCTGCTGCCGGTGAACATTATGAGTGGACTGATATGTATGCAACTTTTGCAAAAGAAGCTAAGGAAGAGGGATTTACTAAAATTGCTTATCTTTTTGAAGCTGTTGCAAAAATAGAAAAAGAGCATGAAGAAAGATATTTAAATCTTCTTAAAAATGTAAATGAAGATAAAGTCTTTGTAAAAGATGAAAAAGTTGTGTGGCAGTGCAGAAATTGTGGATATGTTCATACAGGTGATAAAGCGGCTGAAAAATGTCCAGTATGTGATCACCCTAAAGCATATTTTGAAATGATGGTAAAGAATTACTAAGAAAAAGACTGACTAAAAAGTATATACTTTTTAGTCAGTCTTTTTCTTAGTAAGAGCTGCTTTTTAATTAAGATCAGTCTAAGGATAGTTTAGCTATAAAAAGTATATTGTCACGTATTATGGATAAAATGAGAATAATAGAATTTTATAAATCCAATTCCTAGTGGTAAGAAAGATTTACACTGTCAACTGATGATCAGTATAAATAGAGGAGAGGAGCGAACTAAAGATGGATGGACCATGTACAATTGAAATTGAGACAGGTATATACTGGGTAGGAAATTATGATCAAAACGGGGGATTGCATGGTAATCCATATTTAATAGTTGATGGGGAAGAAGGGGTACTCATTGATCCAGGATCAGTTTTAAATTTTGAGGCTATTTATACTAATATTCTCAGCATTATTCCCCTAGAAAAAATTAAATACTTAATACTTCATCATCAAGACCCAGACTTCTGTTCGAGTGTGCCGTTATTTGAACAAAAAGGGGCTCATTTTACACTTGTAACACATTGGAAAACTCAGGCACTTGTAAAATATTATGGGATAAAATCAGATTACTATATTGTAAATGAGAATGATTTTAAACTAACTTTGAAATCGGGACGAGAGTTAAAGTTTATACAAACCCCCTATTTACATTTTTCAGGTGCGATAACTACTTATGATACGAGCTCTAAAATATTATTTTCAAGTGATCTTTTTGGATGTCTTGCTTATAGATGGGATTTATTTGCTAAGGCTGACTATATAGAAAAAATGAAAACTTTCCACGAGCATTTTATGCCTTCCCATGACATTCTGGGGCCGGTAATGGAAAGTTTTTTAAGAATGGATATTAGTATAATTGCGCCACAGCATGGTTCGATTATTACATCTGATATAAAAAAACATATACGGGCATTACGAGATTTAGAGTGTGGCCTTTTTTTAATGCCTATAAAAAAAGAACTTCTTAAATCAGGGGGGTATATGCATGTTTTTACTTCTGTTTTAAAACGGTATGCTGCTATTTTTAGCCATAGAGAAGTTATAGAAACAATTAAAGGATTAGATGTGACAATAGATGAAGAAACACTTGAGGTAGTAGATTACAATTATACGGGTGAAAGGTTATGGCACCTCCTGTTTGAACAGATACTTGCAAAAAGAGGAATAGAGTGGCTTATTGTCATTGAACCGTTAATACAAAAACTCACAAAGGAATTTGACCTTACGCTACCATTTGTATTTAGTACAATCACTAAGCAAGCAGAAGAAAAAGTATACTTACTTCAACAAGAAAATTTAGAACTTAAAAAGATAAATAGTAGCCTTTCTAGATGTGTTAAAGAAACGAGGGAGAGTCTTATAAAATGTCCTATAACAGGACTTTATAACTATGAATTTTTTAAGATGTATTTAAAGACGGCGATAAGCAATATAGAAAATGAAGGGGATAGGCTCAATCCGGGACTTATTGTTTTAAACCTAGATAACATGGCGAAAATTCGCTTTGTGTATGGCGATCAGGAGGTGAATCAAACACTTAAAAATACAGTTTATATTATCAATCAGCTTAAAAATGAGAATATTCTTATTTTTAGGCTTCAGGGTGCAGCTTTTGCTTGTTACCTGCCCCATACAACTAAAGAAGAAAGCCTTATATTTGCTGAAAAAATACGCACTGAGATTGCAGACTCAGAAAAGTATATCGAAAATATTACAGTATCTATAGGTATAGCTTTTTATGAAGAGATAATAAGCTCTGATCATTTGGCAGATCATACTTCAGAAGCGTTATATGAACTTTGTATGCTAAGGGTTAAATTAGCGAGGAACGGAGGAAAAAACAGTGTGTGTATTTATTCCGATATCAGTGATTATGAGGAAAGTGAGGGGAAAATACTCATTGCAGATACAGATGATGTAAATCTTGATCTTTTAAAAACGCTTCTTGAAAACCTAAGATATGAGGTTATTATAGTAAGTGATGGCGAGACAGTACTTAAAGTTGCAGAAAGCGAACTGCCGAACGTTATTATTACTGAGTTAATGCTTCCTCAAAAAGATGCATTTTTAGTCAGGCAAGAATTACTTATAAACACGAAAACTCAAGATATTCCATTTATTATTGTCTCACATCTTAAAAATGAAATTACTTTAGAACGTGCTATAGCACTCGATATAGCGCATTATTTTAAGAAGCCCTTTATGCTATCAGAACTGCTTGGTGTTATTAAACTAAGTATAAAAAGGAGAGCAGGAAGATGAAGGGAAGTCTAATGATTTATCTGATAATTATATTAATACTCATGTTTATGGACGGCATAATAATTGTTGTATTATTTATGAATAGATCACATAATATCAAAAAGGTAAGACGAGGGAGAAAATATCAGCATGAACTCATTCGACTTATTATCGGAGAAAAACTAAGTTCGGAAATAAAGAAACTTATTGAAAGCTATAGAAAGATAACACAGTCTGTTATATTGGATAAAAAACACCAAAATAAACTAAAAAATTATTTTGGTTTAGAAATAAATCAGAAAAAAGTTGTTAAGGATATAAGATCTATCTCAAAACTAAAAAGAATGCAGGCGGCAGCCAAATTGGGGCTGATTGCTTCAGACTATGCACGCGAGACACTTGAAAAGGCTGTTTGGGTTGAAAAAGACTACCCCGTAAAACTTTATTTTGTCAATATTTTATCTGAGATGCAAGATGCAAGATCGATCCCAGTATTGGTTGAAACGCTTATAGGTGCACATAGGTGGTACCGCAAACGTGTCAATGTGTTAATAGGAAACTTTGGCGAAGCTTTCCATGATTACTTACCGCATCTTATTTATAATGAAGCAATTGAAGTAAAGGAATTAATTATAGATTTTGCTAAAAAATATTTTTCTGCTGATCTTAAGGAATACTTACATTTATTTATAAATTATGGAGATAGCAAATCGGATCTTTTAAAATCTGAACCACTACAATCAAGAGCAATATGCTGTGAACTAGCTTATCAAGCAGCAAGCGTAATGGCACACATTTACCCTAAAGAACTGGATCAAGAAAAGTATCTCTTACATGCAGATCCTAAATTAAGAAATATTGCGGTAGAGGCGCTAGCTTATACACTTTCACGAGAAAATGTTGAGAGACTTCTAGGGTTTCTTCAAGATAAAGCAGTAGCAAGAACAGCAGTACATGTTATAGCGAAAATCATTGAGGTGAAGCCTGACTATATTCAAATGATTGTTCAAGCATTTAATGAAGCGAAGTCGCTTCAAGTTAAAGAGCAATTAGCTCAAGTTCTATCACTTAAAATAGAGTATTTTATCATGAAGTTGATAACTAGGTCAAATGAATCAGCTGAGCAGATTATTACGCAGCTGATCCGCCTGGGAAGAACAAGTGAGATTGTCGACTTTTTAAATAGAAATAAAAATATAGATTTAGAAAATCAGCTTTTAAAGCTTATTAAACAAGTATTAACTGAAGACGATAATCTGGCACAAGCATTAAGTCCTTACTTAAATGAGCATCTTATAAAAAAATGTGGTCTTAAAAAACCTCAATATATACGGCTGAATAACCATAAAAAGAAAGATATGAGGCTTATTGTGGGGATATATATACTTATCTTTGTTGCGGTAGGGATATTCCCTGTAATTTATAGTATAAGATATTATGCTGTGCTTTTTGAAAGACCCTATATAGAGCAGCTGTATCGGTATATCATTGACTTTAATTATTATATTGCATTTTATGCAACAAGCATTAATATAGTTTATTTAATTCTCCTTGTATTGTCATTTTTTAATGTGAGGAAACAATCCAAGCTATGGCAGCTCAAAGAGCAATCATTTTTGTTTAAAGAGAATATGCTCCCTGCAATATCTGTTATTGCGCCTGCTTTTAATGAGGAAAAAACAATTGTAGAAAGTATCCACTCACTGCTAAATCTTAAATATCCTGATTATGAGCTTCTTGTTATTAACGATGGCTCAACAGATGGTACACTGGAACTGCTCATCAACACTTTCAAACTTAAGCGGGTGGATTATATATTTGAATATAAGCTCGCTACAAAATTGGTACGTGGTATCTATCGCAATGATGCGATGCCCAATCTTCTCGTTATTGATAAAGAGGGTGGAGGTAAAGCAGATGCCCTCAATGTCGGGATTAATATTTCTCAGAAGGAGTATTTTTGTGGTATAGACTCTGATTCTTTACTTGATAAAGAAGCTTTGCTTAAACTTGCTGCTATGCAATTGGATGTAGGGGTTGAAATGCCCGCATTAGGAGGTAATATTATTCCTGTTAATGGCTCCACCATTAAACAAGGTGCAATTACAAAATTAGGTATATCTAAAAATAAGTTAGTGAGATTTCAGACAATCGAATATATGCGAGCCTTTATGGCAGGGAGACTCGGCTGGGCCTATGCAGGCAGCCTGTTGATTATATCTGGGGCATTTGGACTTTTTCGTAAAGAGCGTGTAATGGGTGTTGGAGGATACCTAACTAGTAGCGGTAAATATGAGAAGGATACAGTA
Source organism: Cellulosilyticum sp. I15G10I2 (assembly GCF_900095725.1). NCBI lineage: Bacteria > Bacillati > Bacillota > Clostridia > Lachnospirales > Cellulosilyticaceae > Cellulosilyticum > Cellulosilyticum sp. I15G10I2. Next base: position 1,050,569 of record NZ_FMMP01000006.1, on the reverse strand, counting down.
GGAGAAGACATGGAGCTTGTAGTACGCATTAATCGTTTGATGAGAGAAATGGGGCTTCATTATAAAATAGGATATGCTTATCATGCCAATTGTTTTACAGAAGTACCAGAAGATATTAAAAGCCTTAAGAATCAAAGATATCGGTGGCATAGAGGACTGATTGATACAATTATTTTTCATAGAAGTATGCTTTTTAACCTACGATACGGGCACATAGGGTTTTTTGCAATGCCTTATTATTTTATTTTTGAAATATTAGGGCCTTTTATAGAAGTACAAGGTTATCTAATGGTTTTTTTGGCGTTGTTTTTAGGTCTCTTAAATATTGAGATTATTCTACTTCTTTTTATTGCAACCATACTCTTAGGTATTCTTGTCTCGCTCTCCTCTATTTTGATCGCTGAGAAAGATATTAAATATTACCAGACCAAAGATATTATGAGTTTGATTTTCTATGCTTTCATTGAAAACTTTGGGCCAAGACAATTGTTTAGCTTTTGGCGGGTAGGAGGCTGTTTGAAGATATTATGGAAAACAGATGAATGGGGAAAACTAAAAAGAAAAGGATTTAAACGTTGAGGGCTAATATTTTTACTTATTTTAGCAATCAGATAAATATTAACCCTCGTTTAAAAGGAGATGCATAAATGTTCATAGTGGCTTAATCTAGGGAGGTACTTGTAGGGATACAAATAAGTTTGGCTAGACTTTGATGATCTAAAAATGCAGTGGGGCTTAAAGGCACACGGTTGCGACCTCTTATAAAAGAAGGGTGGGAAAGCCTGGGAAGATATGATAATATTGCACTAAAGCTACTTTCTTCTTTATCCCAAGTATTGACGTAATAATCTTGGAAACATGACTTATTATTTTTTAGGAGATCAAGATAAGTAAAGGTAGCTCTAAGTGTCGTATAAGCATGAGGTGATGAAAAATAGATACCTAGATTAAATGTAGGTAAGTGCTGGAGGTTATAGAGTTTAGTGAGACAAGCATCTGCCTTTTTGAGAAGCGCCATAGCTGTTTTATTTTCCCCCTTGAAAGAGTAGGTAGAATTGTTAGCTTTTGAGGTCGTTTCGCTATTGCTTGTTAGATCTGTGAAGGTGTTATGGACAGTATCTGTTTGCGTATCAGAAGTGGTGCATATGTTTTTGAGCTCTTCTTCTTTGCTAGGCTGAGAATTAATAATGTAATTAAAATTATCATCAACCTTCATATTCAAAATAAGTGAATCTAAGCTTCGGAGTGTACATCTTTTTAAAGTTTCTTTTTTATCTGTTTTAGTATCGGTATGTAAAGCACTTTTATATTTTGTATCACTCTTATTATTTGTACAACTGTCTGTAAATGTTTTATTGTAGGTAAAAGTAGTTTCTTTAAAAGAATCTAATAAAGTAAATAAGTTTTCCAGTTGGTAGATTCTATCGTTTATATGTGTTTGCTCAGTAGGTATGGCTAAAAACAGGATAGTAAAAGTTTCATTATACATAGCGCAAAGAAGTGATTTAAGCTTAGAAGATGTAAGATCTGTGAGCGTAGAAAATGTATCAGTATTTAGGGTTACTGAAGATAGACTGGTGAGTTTAGTGATGTCAAATAAGCTTTGATTTAAGATCTTACAGGAGAATTTTTCATCAAGTACTTTAATGAGCATATCAGAATGTTTAGCAGACAAGGTGTTTTGTATAATTTTAAGTGCAGTATTTATGTCATATGCACTTTTAATGGCTAAATAAGTATTCACACGAGTGGGTGTTATTTGCACAATATAGCCAATCGATACTTTTAAATGATGCAGTGCATTTAAAGCAGGCATCACTCGGTCTAAAAGGTTATCAGAATAAGTCTCGGAGATATTGTTTAATTTAATAAGTCTTATGGCGCATTTATCATTCATATCACTTATTGATAGTATGGGCATAGATTTAAGTTGTTTCAAATATTCTCTGTTTAAGAGATCTTGACTTAAAGTGAGGGCAGAATTAAATTCGCCTATATCTCTTATATAATCCACGATTATCCTCCGTTCTTATCCTTTAAGATTAAAGGGATGTTAATTTATTTTATGCAGTTAAAAGGTATTTATTATAGCAAAATAATTTGAAGTTTGAAAAATATACTTTTAATAGTGTGAAATATTTTACATTTTATTTAAATTTGGTATATAATAAAATGTACTTAAGTATTATATAAGAGACTGAGGAAGGAATGATAAAATGGCTATTCTAATTACAGGTGGAGCAGGATATACAGGATCGCATGTATGTATTGAACTTTTAAAAGAAGGATACGAGGTTGTAATAGTAGATAATTTTTTAAATTCTAATCCAGAGACTTTAGCACAAATTCGTGAAAAGAGTGGTAAAGATTTTAAACTCTATGCTATGGATCTTGCACACAAAGAGATTGTAGAACGTATTTTTAAAGAAAATGAAATAGAAGGGGTTATTCATTTTGCAGGCGTTAAGTCAACAGGACAATGTAAAGATCAGCCAATAAAATATTATCATACGAATCTGACAAGTACGCTCATGTTGTGTGAAGTGATGAGTGAATATAATATTAAAAAAATGGTGTTTAGTTCTTCAGAAGGCTTTTATGGTGATAATGGTGCACAATCAACAGTATATGGCAGTGCTAAACTGATGATTGAGCGTATTTTAAAAGAGGTTTATACGGTTGATAATAGCTGGGGTATTAAAATCATGCGCTATTTGCAGCCAGAAGGCAATGTTTATACAAGAGAAGATATAAAGGCGGAAGATATGAGTCATATTTATATCGAGGCATTTAAGCAAATAAAAGAAGGTTCGTTTGATACGTATGCAATTAATATCTCTAATAAAAAGATTTTGGTAGAGGAGATAGATGCATTTAGCGGTTATTAAGATTAGGTTATATAGGTCTAATGTTTAGCGGTTTTAAACTAAAAAAATGCTGGGAAAATCTAAAGATTTTCCCAGCATTTTTTTAGTTTAAAGCACTTTATTTGCAAATTGAACGCCAAAATCAAATGCAGTTTCAAGGTCAGTTTCACTTGGTTTAAATAAAACACTAAGAGGTTCAACAGGTATAGCGAGTCTAAGCTGAGTAAGCCTTTGCTGAATATTTTTAACAGCTTCTCCGCTCCAACCATAAGAACCAAAACAACTTGCTTTAATACCTTTATGGATATAAGGATTTAATGAAGAAAGAACCTGCCAGATTTGAGGAAGCGTATCGGCAGCGATCGTAGGAGAACCTAGTAAAAAGCCAGAACTGCTTGTTATTTCAGTGCATACGGTTTTTAAATCAGAATCTTGCAAGTCGTAAAATAAAACATCTACATTATGAGCTGTTGATTCAATACCTGCCTTAATCTGCTGTGCGAGCTGAGCGGTGTAGCCGTAAGCCGAAACATACCCAATAACGATGCTGGGAATATCACGTTTTTGAGGGGTAGCCCATGTGCGGTAAAGTTCGATATATTTATTCATATTGGATGCATCAAGAATCATACCATGACCAGGACAAATATATGCTAGTTCTAAGTCTTTAATCTTATCAAGTGCACTTAAAACAAAAGGTTTAAAAGGACCCATGATCATATCAAAGTAATATTTATAAGCAGATAGAAAATCTTCTTCTTTTTCAGCAGGCAAAGCACTTTTAAGAAGCTTTTCATCACAGTAATGTGCGCCAAATGAATCGCAGGTTATAAGTACTTTATCTTCTTCGATATAAGTATAGATTGTATCAGGCCAATGGAGAAAAGGCGCACTGATAAAACGAAGTGTTTTATTGCCTAAAGACAGCGTTTCGGTTTCTTTAGCAATGTGACTTTTAAAAGGCGCATTAACGATTTGATTTAAAAACTTGATAGCTTGTGCGCTACCCACCACAGTAGCATCTTTAGAATAATCTAAGAGTCGGGCAACAGAGCCTACATGATCAGGTTCTGTATGGTTGACAATGATATAGTTAATAGCTGAAGGATCAACAACAGTTTTTAATTTTTCTAAATATTCATCAAAGAATTTATCTTTAACAGTTTCAAATATTGCAATGCCATTAGTTCCTTTAAGTACATAACTATTGTATGTTGTACCGAATTCTGTTTCCATAATAATATCAAATATCTTAAGATTGGGGTCTAGTGCACCAACCCAAAACAAATCAGAAGTAATATTAAATTGTTTATTCATATAAGTTTCTCCTTTTAAAATAATATGTATCATTTAAGAATAATTATAATTTAAAAAGTAGCATTGTCAATACTTATACTATAGAAGGCAGTTATATATTAGCTATAATTCATTTATTATAAAATGCATCATATTGGTTAAAACTAATAAAAAATAAGGAGGGAGAGATAGTATGTTTGTTCCAAATACAGTTGTTTTTGAAAAAACAGCATTAGACTATACACTTGGAAGTCAAATTTATGAAAATTTCAAAAAAAAGCCAGATATTAAAATAGTGGAAGTATCTTCTAATAAAATAGGAAGTTTAATACCTGGTGAAAATATGTATGAAAAATATCGAGCTGGTAAAAAGATATTAGTAGTGGGCGTTAAAAAGGGTATGAAATTTCAAAGCTGTAAACCTTCAGCGCATTACCAGCTTCCTCTTGTAAGCGGGTGCATGGGGCAGTGTGAATATTGTTATTTAAATACACAGCTTGGAGATAAACCTTTTGTTAGAATCTATGTTAATATTGAAGAAATACTTAGTCAGACAGAAAGATATATCCAAGAAAGAAGCCCCGAGATCACTTTTTTTGAAGGCGCCGCGACTTCAGATCCTATTCCAGTAGAACCGTATACCCATATTCTTAAAAAAACAATAGAGTACTTTGGTCAGCGAGAATTTGGAAGATTTAGGTTTGTTACAAAATACAATGATATTGAAAGTTTATTAGATGCAAAGCATAACGGGCATACAACCATAAGATTCAGTTTAAATACACAGCGGGTTATAAAAAGCTATGAACATTTTACAACATCAGCTAAAATAAGAATAGAGGCTGCTGCAAAACTTGCTCAGAAAGGATATCCTATAGGATTTATCATAGCGCCAGTTTTGCTTTATGAGGGGTGGCAGAAAGAATATAAAGAGTTGTTGATATATTTAAAAGGTACACTGCCACCGGATTTAGATAAGCCTGTTGAGTTTGAAGTTATTTCACATCGCTTTACAATCAAAGCTAAAAATATTATTTTGAAGATTTTCCCGGAAACAACCTTGCCTATGGAGGAAGAAGAAAGGAAGTTTAAATACGGACAATTTGGCTATGGGAAATATGTGTATACCAAGGAAGAACTTGCAGAAATTAAAAGGTTTTTCGAAGATGAGCTTCAAGATTTATTTCCAAATAAGCAGATTCAATATATTATATAAAGTTTGTATCATATAAGGGTTATTAAGTAAGCGGGAGATAAATAGGATGTATGAGATAATAAAGGCATAAGAAAGGGTAAATTATGAAATTGCAATTGGGAGAGGTCTATAGCGGTTTTAAATTAACAGAAGAAAAGAAAATTTGCGAATTAGAAGGCGTAGCAAGGGTGTTTAAGCATCAAAAAAGCGGGACTGAACTTATTCATATTCTAAATAAAGACGATCATAAAGTTTTTACCATTACCTTTAAGACCCCACCGGAGGATAATAGCGGCGCAGCACATATTATAGAGCATGTGCTATGCTGTTCTTCAAAAAAATATCCGCTTAAAGACACATTTATAGAACTTCAAAATAGTTCTTTATGTACTGCACTTAATGCATGTACTTATCAGGATATGACAATGTATTATTGTGCAAGTAAAAATGATAAAGATTTTAAAAATCTAGTGGAAGTCTATACAGATTTAATTTTTGATCCTTTACTGGAGGCATGGCCAAATCTTTTTAGGCAGGAAGGATGGCACTATGAAATACGAAATAAAAGAGAGGCAATAAACTATAATGGGGTAGTCTATAACGAGATGTTAGGAGAGTATGATGATCCTGCAACTATTTTAGAACATACTATTCATCAAGCCCTTTTTCCGAATACTATATATCGTTATGATGCAGGAGGGGTACCAGAAGAAATTGTTCAATTTAACTATGAGGATTATATAGCTTTTTATGAAAAGTATTATCACCCCTCACATGCATGTATTTATCTTTATGGAGATATACCGATTTTAGATCAATTAAAGTTTTTAGATGAACACTATTTAATGCATTTTGATAAAAAAGCAGATACAGTCCAGATTCCACTGCAACAAAGACTGCATACACCGGCGTCTGTCCATGCAAGTTATCAGGCGGATGATAAGATAGATCTATCTGAAGCAGTGTTTTTGGTACTTAGCTTTGTAATAGGAACATCACAAGATGCTGAACTAAGATTAGCCTTTGAAATCCTTGAACAGATACTTCTAAAAAGCTCCGCATCGCCCCTAGTTGAAGCACTGATTGTAAATAAGGAACTTGGGAAAAGTCTTACAGAAGCAGGCTATGATACTTGTAAGCAGCAGCCTGTATTTTCAATAACATTAAAAGGGACGTCGGTTGATAATAAGAATGAATTTGAGCAAACTGTTTTTGAGGTGCTTCATCAGCTTGTTAGTTATGGCATAGATCCTAAGCTAATAGAAGCTTCCATTAATAGTATTGAATTTGCACTTAAAGAAGCTGATGATTCCTTTGAACCTAGAGGCGTGATGTATAGCGAAAAGATACAAAATAGTTTTTTGTATGGTGGTGAGCCATTTATACATCTTTTTTACGATGATTTATTAAAGAAGATAAAAGAAAAAGCATATCAAGGCTACTTTGAAGCATTAATTAAAAAATATTTTATAGAAAACACCCATCGTGTTTTGGTGCTTTTAGAACCGTCTAAAGTACTTAAAAAAGAAATAGATAAAAAGCTTGCTAAAAACCTTAAAATCTATAAAAAAGGTTTAGGCAGAGAGGGACTCGAAGAACTTATAAGCATAAATAATGCATTAGATAAGATGCAAAACAAAGTGAACTCTAAAGAAGCTCTTAAAATGCTGCCAGTACTGACACTAAGTGACATTTCACCAAAAACTGAAGCGTTTATTATACAAGAACAAATGCTAAATGGAGTAAGTGTGCTGTTTAACCCTGATGCTTCAAAAGATATTATTTATATGCATTTATTATTTGATACAACAGGAGTCAATGAGGAAGATATTCCTTATTTAGGTGTTTTAGCAAGCTTGCTTACATACGTTGGAACAAAGCATTATAATTATCTTGAGCTTGACCATGCCATTAATAGTTGTGTTGGAGGAATGGGCTGTCAAATAAATGCTTATTCAGATATAAAGGACACTAGCCATTATAGGCCGCTATTTAAAATTTCCGCAAAGCTGCTCAAAGAAAAACTTCCAAATTTCGTAGAACTTATGCATGAAATTTTAAATAATACAATATTTATGGAGCAGTCTAAAATAAAAGAGATATTAGGATCGATTAAATATGAAATGGAAAGAAGTTTTAATAGCAACCCAGAATATACAGCTATAAAGAGAATTTATTCGTATTGTTCACATGCTGGCATGTACGAAGACATAGTAGCGGGCATCGCATACTATGATTTTCTGTGCACAATCTATAACGATTTTGATAATAATTTTGATTTGCTTAGGGCTAAGCTTAGCCAAGTATTTCAGACGGTTTTTAGTAAAACGAATATGACTATGAGCATAACTGCAGAGCAGAAAGACTTTAAGTTTATTAAAGCATCTATTGAAGCACTGATTAATGGGCTAAAAAGTGAGCATATAAAAAAATACCAGTACGCACTTACCCCTGTCGTTAAAAATGAGGGATTTGTGACGATGGGCAGCTTATATACTGTAGCGAAAGGCTTTAATTATAAAAAAGAAGGTTATGCATCTCATGGTGTACTGCAAGTCATATGTAATATTTTAGAAAGCACCTATCTATGGGATAAAATACGTTTGCAAGGAGGCGCGTATGGATGCGAACTTAGCCTGGGATTAGACGGGAATATGGTAATATGTTCTTATTGTGATCCTCATCTTATAGAGACTTTGGCAATCTATGAGGGGATTGGCCCATTTTTAAGCAATCTCTCATTGGATGATGCGGCACTGCATAGGTATATTGTTGGAACTATAGGAGGCCTGGATTGTGCTTTAAGTATGGAACAAAGAAGCGAAAGGGCATTAACTTCGTATCTTTGCGGCATAACACAAAGTGAATTACAAAAAGCAAGAGAAGAGATTCTTGCTGCAGAGCCAAAAGATATTCAACATTTTGCAGCTTTATTTAATGAATTTGCAAAACGAAATACTCAGTGTGTCATTGGGAACTCTGATCAAATTAAAAAGCATCAGAGACTTTTTAAATCTTTGCGCTACTTATCTTACTAATACTTATAGATCTATTAGGCTCTGGGGAATATAGTTATGAAATGATCGTGATCATTAAAATTTATTAATTTAAACATTGTACAAATTTAACTTTTAAAAGTAGAATGAGTTGTTATAATATAATATATTATTAAGTAAGTTTTAAATATAATAAATATAGAGGAATATTACTTCATAGGGGATGGTGGATTTAAGATGAGTTACTATAAGCTTAGTGCATGGTCTGTGTCAAAAGAAATAGATCTCAATGCATTAGCAAAGAGTTTTGAGATACCTAAAAGATTTACTTGGGAAGAGCCCATTCGCTTATATGGAGAGGTATTGAAAAATCTTCTACAAGAAGAAACTGTTCAGGAAGGGGAGGTATTTCTTTTCTATTTTGGATCTATTGTACTTTTAAATGGTGAAACACATTGGGTAGAAAAAATTAACAAATATCTTGGCAAAAACAACCTTTGTAAATTGTTGGAAAACTGGAGGCATTTTAATGATGAATACGAGCTTGTAGAGGAAACAGGAGCAGATCAGTGTAATGACAGCATAGCAAAGCTTCATAGCATAAGTCCATATCACATAGAACTTTCAGCCATTACACTTGCGAAGTCAGTTGCCCTAGAACGAAATGAGCTGCAAATAGAACAAATTCTTAATCAGGCTGAGAGTCTTATTGAAAGGTTAGAGAACGGAAAAACAAGAATGGCAGATAAAAAATTAGGCATGATATCAGCCTCTATACTAAGGCATGAATATGACTCAGTAAGCTATGTACTTATCTTGGATAAACCAGATATTACTTGGACAGTAAGTGATGCAAATGCCTATTATGAAAAACTTTCTATCATTTTTGAACTTGCTGATCGTTATGAGATCCTTAAACAAAAAACGGATACCTTAAGACATATTGTAGAAGGATTTACTGCTGTTAACCACGGCACTCGAAGTTATATTATGGAAGTCGTTATTCTTATTCTTATTTTAGTTGAAGTCATACTAATGTTATTGGATCTGATACTATGAAAGCATATGTAAGAATTGTTGCGGTACCTATAAAAAAGAATATCAATCTAGCTTTGTTGGCAAGTAGTATGGGGATAAAAGGTTTTGAAAACTGGAGGGGATGCTTAGAACTTGACGTGCAAAGTGTTGCTAGTATTTTAAGGTATACTGTCGAGAATGCTTGTGTACTTCTTTATAAGATGGGATGTATTGTAATAATAGGACTAAATGAAAAAGAAGAACAAACTATTTTAAGCAGGCTCAAACTCTTTCTAGAGATTGATTATCTAAAGCATATGTATCTTTTTAAAGACTATGACTATTGTCCTGTTGCACAAAGGCATACAAAGGCAGAAGCTATGGCAAGAAGCGTAAGGCTTAGATGGATAGAAATACAAGTAGATGAGCTTGTGGAGCAAGCAGAACCTCTGCTTATTAAGATTAATAAAGGAAGCAAACGGGGGTTTACACCAAAATTTCGATATCTTATTGCAAAAATACAGCGGTTTGAAATAGAAAGTGCAGGGATACTAGCAATGCTCGGGAGAACTTATCAGGGAATCTCAAAAGAAACTTATGAAGCGTATATGGAAGACTATAATATTAAAGAGCGACTTATGATAGTTAATGAAAAGTTAGAATTATTGAAGAGTATTACATCTATTCACGAACTTTTTGGAAGATTCATAGGGTGGCAAAGACTACTTGCGATAGAAGCTGTTTTATTAATATGTTTTCCAATACCAGGACTTATTTCTTTGGATATGGTGGCTTTAGGGCAGCGGGTATTGCTTCTGATAAATACATTTTTTAAATGACGCTATTATTTTAAATACTTAAAAACAAGGGGTGGCACTAAAGCCACCCCTTGTTTTTAAGTATTTAAAATACCACTTTTTTGAATGTTTTCAATAGCTTTTTGAATAGTAGCCTCATCTTGAACTAAAGCAATACGTACAAAACCTTCCCCTTCTTCTCCAAAACTAATACCTGGAACTACAATAACATGAGCTTTTTTCATCAGATCATGGGTAAAATCAATAGAAGAGGTATAGTTTTTTGGAATAGGAGCCCATACAAACATGCTGCCTTTAGGCTTTTCAATCATCCATCCAAGATTTGCAAGGCCATCAGTTAGAAGTATGCTGCGTTTTTTATAGGTCTCACGTACAACATCTATATAGTCTTTGGGACCAGATAATAGCGCTATAGCTGCTTTTTGAAAAGGCAGAAACATGCCATAGTCTACATGAGATTTTAAGGTTTTAAGTTGTCTGATAATTTCCTTATGACCTACTGCAAAGGCAATCCGGCATCCTGGAATACTATAAGTTTTTGAAAGGGAGTTAAATTCGATACCAATCTCTTTTGCACCAGGAATGCTTAAAAAACTTTCGCCAACGGTACCATCAAATAAAAGTTCGCTATAGGCATTATCATGTAGTACTATAATATCATATTTCTTTGCAAAAGCCACAAGGCGTTTGTAGAAACTACGATCAGCCGTGCCGGTAGTAGGATTGTTAGGGTAGGAAACAATCATAAACCTAGCTTTTTGAGCTATTTCTTGATCGATTGCCTCTAAATTTATAAGATAATTATTCTCCTTAAGAAGAGGCATTTTATAAAGTCTAGCACCTGCTAGCAAAGGACCAACTTTGAAAATAGGATAACTTGGTGTAGGAACAAGTACAATATCACCAGGATCAATCAGACAAAGAGCAAGTTCGGTAAAACCGCTTTGAGAACCTAAAAGCGAAACAACTTCATCAGATTTAAGTGATACATCATATCTTGTTTCATACCACTTACACACGGCCTCAATAAGTTCAGAACAATCTGTAATAGCATATTTATAGTTTTCGGGGTTGCTGCATTCACGAATAAGCGTTTCTATGACCTGTGGAGTAGGGGGGATATCAGGGGTACCTATACTAAAATCAATCATTTCTATTCCTTGTTGTGTCATTTCAGCTTTTTTTTGGCTAAGTTCAGCAAAAATTGCAGAGGAAAGCTCAGCCATCTTTTTTGAAAAAAACATAAAGTCCTCCTAAGTCACATAAAAGATTTTAATCCTATTATAATAATAATGTTAGAAAATAGTCAATAAAAAGTATTTTTTATCAAATGATCATTTATAATGCATCAACAAAACTAATAATTTATGATATGATGGATCAAATGAATATTATCATAATCTATTTATATTTTATACAATAAGTATTAAAATAATGTTTTTAATAACTATTTATATCAAGAAAGAATATGGAAAGGAATGAAAGCTCTTGGGATTTATATTGTATACAAGCTTAAATCATGATCCTATTGTCAAAAGTGTTTATGAACTTAGAAAAAACTGGGATGACGTGTTATATGATGAAGTACTCGCTTTATTGCTTGAGAAAAACTGTGAGTTGCCGCTGGGAGGGAATTTGTTTAAAACCTATATTTGTTATATGATTGCCGCTGATGAGAATCTTTTTTCGTTAACTGCAGAACATTTTGGTAGGGAAATGGATAAAAAATTATATCAGTTAGGACTGCGGGATATGCGGCTTTTTATAGACTTATGGCAATGCGACATTATCAACGAAGCGTTAAATGATAATAATGACATGCCATTTTTGAATACTATTTATAAAAGTTTTGCAGATCATTTGCAAGAAGAGCAGCTTGTAGCGTATTTAGCTGAATATTATAAACAGTATGGTGCAGGGAAGATGAATAGATTTAAAGCATTTAAATGGGAAAAAGAAAAGCTTATAGGCATTACTCAGTCTGATCCTATTAGGCTCAATGAGCTTATAGCCTGCGATTATCAAAAACAAGCACTTATTCAAAACACAGAAAGTTTTTTAAAAGGTCAAGCGGCCAATAATGTATTATTATTTGGAGATAGCGGAACAGGGAAGTCGTCTTGTGTTAAGGCTCTTTTAAACGAATATCATCACAAGGGACTAAGAATGATTGAACTATCTAAATCAGACTTTTTATATTTTAATAAAATACTTGCGAGTCTTCGTAATAGAGGGCTTAAGTTTATTATTTTTTTAGATGACTTATCTTTTGAAGAGTTTGAAACAGAATACAAACACATGAAAGCGCTTATTGAAGGAGGCGTTGAGATAAAGCCTGATAATGTACTGATTTATGCCACATCTAATAGAAGACACCTAGTTCGGGAAACCTGGCAGGAAAGACAGGGGGAAGATGTGCATATTGCAGATACGCAGCAAGAGAAACTATCACTGTCGGATAGATTTGGACTTGCCTTAACCTTTACATCACCTAATCAGAATACTTATCTTCAAATAGTCTTTGAACTGGCAAAGAAGTATCAGCTTGATATACCAGAAAATAGGCTAAGAGAAAAGGCAATCCAGTGGGAGCTACTTCATGGAGGCAGGTCAGGTAGAGTGGCTAAGCAGTTTATTAATTCACTTATGTAAATTTTAAAATAGGATAGATCAATAAATTGAACCTACTTTGAAGTAGGTTCAATTTTATATAGAGATAGATAAAATATTTTTAACAAAATATGGAATTTATATAAAATATTAGGTATTATAGATGGGAGGGCTAAAAAAGGGGGGGCATTAATGCAGTGGAAAAGAGTTATTAGAATAGGTGTTATTATTTATACATTTTTTTTAAGTACAATTGAATGCACAACGGTTGTTGCAGCAGCACAGTTAAAAACTAACTTCAGTATTCAGTCTATTACTGAAAGTTATAATAATCTTAGAGGGATAAATAGAGAAAAATCATTAACAAAATTATCTGTTAATGATAAAATAAATAATACAGTAAAATTATTTCTAGGAGATATAAGAACTGGCGAGATAGTTTGTTTTGAATATGACGCCAAGAGGCAAAATGAAGAATCAGATGAAGTATATCTAACAAAAACCCTCAAGGATGATAAAGGAAAACCGGATATTTATATAACGGGGATTCCGAATGATGCAGTTATTAAGGATATCGTGATAGATTATTCTAAAGACAGTGTTACTGTTAATATGACGGGAGAATATAATTTGCAAGGTTATGGCAGCACTGGAGAATACCTGGCGTTACAAAGCTTATCAAGTACAATAGCTCACTTTTATAACGTACATACGGTTGTTTTAAAGAGAGAAGGTGTGTTTTATGTTTCAGGACATTTTAGCTTTAAAGAGAATGAGGGAATAGAGGTGTCAGCATGTAACTAACTTGAGTTAGAATGGGGCAGAAAATATGGAAGCAGAGAAGGAGGCGTTATGAAAAAGTCGTATTACATGATTGCATTATTGTTCTGTATTGTGTTTTTTAATGGTGTTAATACTATCTATGGCCACGAAAACATTGTAAATGAAATACAATGTGATGCATCAGAATATACCGTACAGTTTAAGAGCGAAAGGGCCATGATCAGCCGGGATGGAAGCGAGGCTATTCCTATAAAAAGTGGAACAAAACTAACAAAACCTGGAACCTACTTTTTAACGTTATTTGATAGTAAAGAAAGGATGAAAATTAATACATTTACTATCTTACCTGCTAAGGATGCAAATAGTTGGACAATTAATCGCGAAGGGGAATTGGAAGAAATCCTTAAGTATGCCCTTAGTGAGTTCAAAAAAGATATAACAATCAAATTTAACTATGGGCAATTTTCAATCGATCAGCTAAGTGATATTTTTAATAAACAGATAAATAGTTTGTTAGAACAGTATCCGAAACTTGTTTATGAAGGCTATACGATATCAGCGACACTTAACAGTAAGCCAACAGTACAATTAAAGTTATTATATCCTCTTAAAGTTATAAATACTTTAAAGACATATAATTTAAAAACAGAACGCAAGATTATTGAGATTATTAATCAAAATATAACATCAGATATGGAGGACTATCATAGGGAAATTAAACTTTTTGAATATATTATAAAGCATACAACTTATTCAAAAATCTTATCTAATAATAGGGAAGTTATTAATGCAACCCCCATATCTCATACGATGTATGGCGGGCTTATAGATCAAGTAGCAGTGTGCGATGGATATGCAAAAAGTTTGATGTATCTTTGTAATGCAGTTGGTATACCAGCAAGGTTCATATGGGGACATACCTCAGATGGCGTACTGCATGCATGGAATCTAATCCAAATACAAGGGGCCTATTATCATGTGGATGCTACTTGGGCAGACCAAGAGAATGCGCAAATAGGAAGTTTATATCAGTATTTTAATGAAAAAGACAGTACAATGCAAACTACACATACATGGGAGACTAAACTTTATCCTAAGGCAATCAGTGAAGCCTATACTATGCCATACATACCTATAGAACTAACAAATATTTATCGTATCCAAAAGTCATCAGAGGTCCAAATGGTTCTCGCAAAGCTCATTAAAAATAGTCCTTCACAAGCTACTGTCATTTTATATGAAGACTCTCTCAATAAATGGAATCAGGAGAAGCTTGTACGTGATATTGTAAATGGACTTAGGAATAATATTAATTATGTAGTAGAACGTAAGTATAATTGTTTGATTATATCATTTAATAAAGCCTAAGAAATAAAAATTTCTTTTATTTCTTAGGCTTTATTGCGTAGCAGATAAATAATGCTATTAAGTTGTCCAACTTCCAGTGTTTTTGCAATGAGGACAAATTATTTCACTATATGGCCGTGTATTCATCTCTAGGAGGACGTTGTTAGAATAAATAGGGCCCTCTTTAGCTAAAGATGAGTCAACAGTATTAGCGATGTATTCAGCACCACACATATCATAGCCGCAATTATTACAAAGCATATGCTTTATCATTTGATAAACCTCCTTGTCAGTATATAGATTAAACAGGATACTTTTAATATCTGTATAATTTTTTATTTTTATACATCTAATGAAAAAAAGCATTCCTTTTTTTAACAGTATAGAATTGAGAATTTTCCACAATATATAGATATAAGATTATTTAAGGAGGTTCACAATGACAAAAAGAATAGTTAAAATAATGGCTTTTACAACATTGATATGTGTAATGTGCAGCAATGCTTTTGCAACAGCTCCACAGCATGTTACACCAACACACCAAGCACCAGCGGTACCACCCGCAACACCAGATGCAGAACAGCATATTACCCCCACACATCAAGCACCAGCGGTACCCCCTGCAACACCAGATGCAGAACAACACATTACGCCTGCTCATCAGGCTCCAAGACCAAATAATGGAGCAACAACCGCGCCAACTACACCTAGACCAGGGGCAACTCCAACAACACCAGGGACGACAACTCCAACACCAAGTACTGTAGCCCCAACAGCACCAGGTACAGCAACACCTGGATCAAATACAAGGCAGCCAAGAAGACCAAATGATCCATCTAAACAAAGTCAAGCACAGCCTTTTGTATTAGACAACTTTAAGGTAATTGAAACGACCTTGAAATCATTTGGTGTAGATAGCAGAGAGTTAGCTAACTATATAAAGCAAGGAAAGAAATTAGAAGATGTATTAAAAGCTGAAAAAATATCTATTAGAAAATTTAAAAAGCAGGTTATGGCGGAGTATTTTAAAGTAGTAGATCAGGGTGTAACAAATAAACAGCTTACAACTCAGCAAGCTAGTCAGTTGAAAAAAGCTATTAAAGAAACCGTAAAGAGTTGGTTGCCAAGAAAATAAAATAGCTATTAAAAGTAAAGCACTTCGGTGTTTTGCTTTTTTTATTATAATATTTAAAATATTTAGTATAGGACAATTTGAATATTTTGTATAGCATTAATATAATATTATGGTATAATAGGCAGATGGGAAATAGAAATAAGAAAGCGCCAGAACTTGACAAGGTCAAGTTGACGAGGACTAGGGTTATCGAATATTCGGCGGATACTCTAGAGGGATCACACCCTTAATAGATTTACAAACCTAAGGAGCAATCTTTAGAACAAAAGGTCTATCGTGAATTTCCCTGATACTAAAAAACTAAATATCAGGAGGTTTGTTTACTATGTGCGGAATTGTTGGTTATGTAGGAAAAAGAAATGCAGAGGACGTTATTATTGAAGGTTTATCGAAACTTGAATATCGAGGATATGATTCAGCAGGAATCGCTATTAACCAGAATAAGGATACTATTGCGTATGCAAAGAAAAAAGGGCGTTTGAGTATATTGGAAAATTTTCTGAAAGAAATGCCTCTTTTAGGCCAGGTAGGTATCGGTCATACGAGATGGGCAACTCATGGAGAACCCTCTGATTGCAACTCACATCCCCATCTTAATGAAAATGGAACTATTGCAGTAGTTCATAATGGTATTATTGAAAATTATATGGAAATCAAAGAAATGCTTATTGCTGAAGGCTATACTTTTAAGTCAGAAACGGATACAGAAGTAATAGTACATCTTCTGGATAAGTACTACAAAGGTGATTTAATCGAAGCTGTTTATACTACGATTAAACAATTAAGAGGTGCATATGCCCTAGGTGTAGTTGCTGTAAATCATCCCGATGAACTTGTGGCGGTTAGAAAAGAAAGTCCTCTTATAGTGGGCCTTGGCGATGAAGAATTCTTTATTGCATCTGATGTGCCTGCTATTCTTAAATATACAAGAAAAGTTTATTTCTTGGAAAATGGAGAAGTTGTGCATATTAAGGATCATACAATAAAAGTATATGATGAAAATAAAAACAAAGTAGATAAAGAAGTAAAAACCATTGACTGGGATATTGAAGCAGCATCCAAAAGTGGATATGATTATTTTATGTTAAAAGAAATCTATGATCAGCCACAGGCTATTAAAGACACACTGCTTAGAAGATTAGATAAAAACAGAATAATACGTTTAGATGATATTAGAATGACCAAAGAGCAACTTGAAGATGTCGGTAAAGTCTATATTGTAGCATGTGGTACAGCTTATAATGCGGGGCTTGTAGGTAAATATGCGATTGAAAAGCTAGCTCAAATTCCTGTAGAGGTAGATATTGCTTCAGAATTTAGATATAGCGATCCATTTATCGATGAGAAGACACTTTTAATTGTTGTTTCACAATCAGGTGAAACAGCTGATACGCTTGCAGCTATGAAGCTTGCGAAGTCAAAAGGCGCCAGAGTACTTGCCATAACAAATGTTGTAGGATCTTCAGTAGCAAGAGAAGCAACAGATGTATTTTATACATGGGCTGGACCTGAAATTGCTGTTGCCTCTACTAAAGCCTATACAGCACAACTTGTTGCATTTTATATGATAGCACTTGATTTTGCACTTAAGAGGACAACTATTTCAAGTGATAAATATAATGAACTGATTGATAAAATAGAAAGTTTATCAGAACTTGTTGCACAAATTTTAGATGGAAAAGAAGCTATCAGAAGTATTGTTAAAGATATTAAAGATACGAAAAGTGCTTTTTATCTAGGTAGAGGTCTGGATTATATGACCGCGCAGGAAGCTGCTCTTAAGTTAAAAGAGATTTCTTATATTTATACAGAGGCTTTTGCTGCTGGAGAGCTCAAACATGGGACTATTGCACTTATTGAAAAAGGAACACCGGTATTTTGTGTTGTTACACAAGATAATCTTGCAGAAAAAATGATTTCTAATATCAAGGAAGTAAAAGCAAGAGGCGCATTTGTTATTGCTATTGCAAAATCAAGTAATCTTGAAATTAGTAAAGTTGCAGATGATACTATTTACATTCCAGAGGCAGATGATTTACTTATGCCAATTTTATCAACAGTGCCTACTCAGCTTGTTGCTTATTACGCTTCGTTAGAAAGAGGAAATGATGTCGACAAACCGAGAAATCTTGCTAAGTCAGTTACAGTAGAATAATAAATTTGAATTTAATACAAAAAACTAAAGAATTAAAATTTGAATGAATTTAGAATTGCAATCATTTCAATGTATTAAAGTAAGTTAATCTGCGTAAAATAATCTCGTTAAATAACATTAATTTTAGGAGGTTAATACGATGAAGGTTAATAAAATGAATCATCCTAACGAAGGCATTAAATGTGTAGTGAATACTTGTCATTATTATATGTCTGGAGATCACTGCGCAGCTGAGCAAATCCAAGTTGAACCTAGAAATGCTTCTGACGCTCAACAAACAGATTGTTCAACTTTTATGCCAGAAGGACAAATGTAATTATTTAGAGAGAATAAAAGAATCCCTATGAACTTCCAGGTAACAACCTGTAAAATTTCATAGGGATTTTTTTGTAATGTATACTTTATAAATGAATGTGAGACAATAAATCTACATTAATATTTTAGAATAAAGACATCGTACAAACAGTATATAAATGATAGGTAGGTGATGAAAAGTTTGAAAGATAAAATAATTATTATTGGCAATGGGATTGCAGCATTATCTGCTATTAAAGCATTTAGAAGTATAGATACATTAACTGAAATTCATTTATTTGGTGAAGAGTATTATTATCCCTATAATCGTATGAGACTATCAAAGGGATTATTAAATACTTTGGAAGAGGATAAAATACTGCTTCAAAAAAAGGAATGGTATGCGGAAAATAATATATGGCTTTATACTGGTAAAAAGGCGGTTGCAGTAGATATAATGGCGCACAAAGTATATTTTCAAGATGGCAGTTATGAGGATTATACCAAGTTGTTAGTAGCTGCAGGAGCAGATAATCTCCAGTTGCCTGTGTCGGGCGTTGAGAAGCAAGGTGTTTTTACCTTAAGGCACCTAGATGATGCTAAGCGCATTGTTATGTTAGAAAAAGAAAGCCACACTGTCCTAAATATTGGAGGTGGAATACAAGGATTAGAAACAGCATGGATTTTAGCGCAAGCTGGTAAGCGGGTCATTATAACAGAGCTGCAGTCTAGATTGATGCCTAAGCAGCTCGATGAAAAAGCTTCTTGGATTCTTGAGAAAAATATTAGAAAAAAAGACATTGAAATCATGTTAAATGCGGAGGTCCATGCATTAATTGGTGAAGATAAAGTAGAGTATTTCAAGTTAAAAGATGGGCCGGCCATTCAGTGTGATATGGCATTATATGCTATAGGGCTTTCGCCTAATACCGGCTGCTTAAAGGGGACTGGTGTAAAAATGAACAGAGGTATTATTGTCAATGAAAAGATGGAAACCAACATTGATGGCATATATGCTGCAGGCGATGTGGCAGAATTTGATGGACAAGTTTATGGCTTGTGGCAAATAGCCATTGAGCAAGGGAAAACGGCAGGATACAATCTAGCCGGTAAAGATGCTAAATATAAGCATGTTGTACCTGTTACAACACTTAATGCATTTGATATAACGCTATTCTCTATGGGGATGATAGATGAGAAACAGGCTGATGATTTTATTATTTGGGACGAATCAGATAAAAACATGTATAGTAAAATACTATTAAGTAAGAATAGAATAGTAGGGGCGATTGTAATAGGGAATACTAAAGTATCCCCTATATTTAAAACTGCAATTGAAAATAATGTGGATTTAGGTAAGGTAGATTATAAGAGTATAACATTGAAAGATCTTACTGACGTCATTAAACAAAAGAAATAAAAGAAATAAAAGAAATAAAAGAAATAAAAGAAATTTAAAGGAGAGGTAACTCATGGTAGAAATAAAATTTTGCGAGAATAATTTTGCACAGGGCACAGAAGAAGTTGTTAATCAGTTAAGAGAAGAAGTGGAAGATATTAATATAGAAGTAGAATCTTGCTTAGGCTATTGCGGAGACTGTGCAGTAGGGCCATTTGCATTGGTTGATGATGAGCTTGTACAGGCAGATACGTCGGAAGAGTTATATGAAATGATTTTACAACATCTATAGAAAGATATGGGCGTGCACATAAGATGATTTTCATCTTATGTGCACGCCCATAATATTTAGGGAAGTAGCTCAAAGTTATAACCTAATCCCCTTGCTTCTTTTATAAAGTCACCTAAAACCTCCGTATTGGTCTTAGAAACTGCATGAAGCAAATAGATGCCTCCATTATGAAGACCATTCAGCATCATTTCTTTGGCTTTTGCATGAGAAGGCTGTTTATTGACATTCCAATCAGGATAAGCGAAACTCCAGAAGATTGTTTTATAACCAAGAGCTTGAGTCATGGCTAATGATCTTTCAGAATAATGACCCATAGGTGGCCTAAAATAAGGTGGCATATCTTCAAACGTGACCTCTTTATATTTATTGGCTACAGTTAGGAGTTCATCTTTAAATTTTTCTTCATTATCTGTAACAGATGGCATAGACGGGTGCGTCGTGGTGTGGTTACCGACGATATGCCCCTCATCAGCCATACGCTTTATAATATGAGGATTTGCAGTAATATAGGTTGCTGTTACAAAAAACATAGCCTGGACATCATGTTCTTTTAAGACATCTAGTATAAGAGGCGTATAACCATTTTCATACCCCTCATCAAAAGTAAGATAAACAACCTGTCTATTTGTATCGCCTAAACATATACCGTCATATTTGGCTAAGTCATAATCTAGATGGGTATTAAATTGGGGTGGCCTATGATCTTTGTTTCTGATAAACCACCAATCCGTTTTACTATTATCAAGATTTTTAAAGCAAGCAGCCTGAGGGGGAACTTCAGTGGGCACAGAGGCTGCATAAAAATGTGTACATAGAGATGCGACTGATATAAGTACCGTTATAATTTTTCTTGTCATGAGATCATCCTTTACGACTTATAAGCATTAACAAAACTATTTTAACCTGTTTTATAAAAAATATAAGTGTTATTGAAAAATTCTAAGTAAGTATTCTATTGATTTTAGCTAAAAAGTTCTATAGGATAAAGTAAGATGAGAAACATGTATTTGAAATTTGGAGGAAAAAATGAAAAAACTTATTGCATTAATAGTAGTCTTAGTAGCAGTACTCACAGTATTTATAGGTATAGGGGTAAAAATGATAAAGGATAACTATACGGAAGTATCTTATGCTGCACCTGTAGAGAGTGTTCTGATAGAAGCAGATGTGGATCAGTTGCCTGAAAAAAATATCGAAATTGAAAACAACAGTAATCAATCTGTAATAGAGGAAAAAGAAAAAAGTCGTATTACGATAAGTGCAGCCGGTGACTGTACACTAGGGTATAGCGCAAAACAGAGTACTTGGAATAGGTTTGATACTGTATTTAAAACAAATACTCCAGATTATTTTTTTGAAAATGTAAGAACTATTTTTGAAGATGATGATCTGACGATTGTTAATTTAGAGGGACCTCTTACGCGTTTGGGTACGCCGGTTGAAAAAGAATTTGTTTTCAGAGGGGAACCAGAGTATGTACATATTTTGACAAGCTCAAGTGTTGAAGCAGTTAATTTAGCTAATAATCATACGCGGGATTATGGGGATGTGGGATATGATGAAACACAAAAAGTTCTTAAGGAGGCAGGCATTGGTTTTTTTGGAGAGCAGACGGTGTTTTATCACACAATTAATGATATACGTGTTGGGTTAATAGGCATGAAAGGGTGGTCGAGTGACAAATGGGTAAAAGATAACCTGACTCGGCTTATTTCGGAGGCAAAGCTTAAATCGGATCTCATTATTGTAATGTTTCATTGGGGAGTAGAGGGGACTTATTACCCAGTAGCAGCTCAAAAAGATCTCGCAAAGCATGCAATAGATGAAGGGGCTCATTTAATACTAGGATCACATCCTCATGTTATACAAGGTATTGAAAAATATAAGGAGAGGAACATTGTGTATAGCATGGGAAATTTTTGTTTTGGAGGTAATAGAAACCCATCTGATAAGGATACGTTTATTTATCAAGAAACTTTTGAGCGCACAGAGACGGGGATAGTATCTGTCGGTAGTCAAGTTATTCCGTGTCGGATCTCCTCGGTTGAAACTTATAATGACTATAGACCTACACCACTCCAGGGCGATGCGAAACGCATAGTTGAGGAAAGACTAGAGACATACAGTCAAATAGAATAAAATAAACCTATATACTCAAATGATCGGCAGCCTGTTTGAGTATATAGGTCATATAAGATTATTCATTTGATAAAGTGCAATAATAATAAAGACTATTATTTTTAAAATCCATAGTGTTTAAGCAATTTTCAAAAGTATGCAATGCCTTTTGCCATTTAAGTTTTGCAACTTCTAGACTGGTTTTTTCTTTAAAAGGAAATCTTCTGGTCATATAATTTTGGATTGTTTCGATAATCATTTCTAAATCTTGGGCATTTAAGTAGAGGGTTATTTGGTTAAATTCTGTATAGTTTTTGATGAGACACTTTTCAAGGGCTAAGTCTACTAAAAAGCTATCTAAAATGTAATTGTTATGCCAGTGATAGATCTCCGTTTCGACAGGAGAATGGATAGGTTTTGATTTTAAGTAGGCATCTAAGTTCATCATTTACAATCCTCCTTCCACCAATGCTGAAATTTAATTATTTATTTTTATAGTAGCTTATTTTGCCTTAAATGTATAGAGGTATTGCAGTAAATTTATAGTAAATTATGAAAAGGATAAGTTATTGTTTTTTACGGGACGCTTTAATTACTAAGGTGTAATAAAGTATCATGTCAAACAACTAAACGTTATAATGAGTACCGTAAAACATAAAAATATGGTAATATGATATAAAAGAAAAATAAAGACATTGGTTGATTTTGTAAATATTATAAATGATCAATATAGTAGATAGGGTTGTAACTATAAAATTATATAAAAAGGACTGAAAGGCATGCGAAAAAAATATATTCTCTCTTTAACAATCATTATATTATGCTTTATTTTTTTATTTATAAGCTACTTATCTAATAATAAGCATGATATTTCCATTATGCCTATTGATTCTTTCAGTCAAAAAACTACCATACAATTTATAAGCAGTTGGGCTGCTTACGATACTAAATCTACTAGGCTAAAAACAGTATTAAAAAACTTCAGCAATAACTATCCAGATATAGAAATCGTTAACAAATCAATGGCAGGGGAAGATTTTCTTTTTGTACTAAAAACAGATTTTGCTAGTGGCAATGATCCGCATGTTTTTGGATTGTGGCCAGGATCTGACTTTAGATTGTTAGTTGAACAAGAAAAAGTGGCAGATCTCACTGACTTGCTTAAAGAGAATCCTGTTTGGTACGATCAATTTAGAGAAGCAACGTGGGATTATGTTACGGTTGATGAGAGGATATATGGATTGCCCTTAGAAATTATTTATGAGGGGTTATTTATTAATCGTGATTTATTTGAAAAATATAATGTTAAAATACCTGCTAGTTTTGAAGAGTTATTGGAGGCTATTCGTATTTTTAAGGGGTATGGTATTACACCTATTGCCTATAATGCAACACCTGAAGGCAGTTATATCTATCAGAATATAGTCATGAAACTGGGAGGTAAAGAGGATGTAGAACACCCGTTTGATGAGGAGGGGCGTATTAAGCCGTGTTATATTGAAGGCATGTATTATATGAAAGCACTCTACGAATCAGGTGCTTTTCCACAACAAGCATTACTATTAGATGATAAAACAAGAAATGATCTTTTTATTAATAAACAAGCTGCTATGATTGTTCAAGGATCCTGGTTTATTGGCGATAATGCACTAAGCAGTCATGATTCAACAGTCGATATTATACCTTTCCCTATGATAGAAGGTGGTAAGGCACATGAAAGTGCCATTATTTACGGATGCGGCAATGGTATTTTTCATATCAGCCAGAAAGCTTGGGAAGATGGAAAAATTAAAGAGGCATGTGTTTTATTATTGAAAGAATTGACAGCTGTTAAAACAGCAAAACTACTTGCAGACGACTCAGGGTTTATTAGTAATATTAATTTACCGCGCAATATGAAAGAAACCGCAAGTATGACAAAAAAAGGTGAGGAGCTTGTTCAGAATGCGAAAGAACTGGTGGGACCTGTAGATAGTTTTATTGATCGGGGAATATGGGAAAATATTGTTGTTCAAAAGTTTCCGCAGGTATTAGAAGGCAAAATTTTGCCTGAAGAAGTCTTTGAACAAGTAGAAGAGGTTATGACAAATAAAATTAAGAGAAATAATCCTTAGTGGAGGTCGTGAAATGCTTAATTATTTTTTAAAATTCTACAAAAAGACGTCTATTAAGCAAAAATTATTATTATTGTTTTCTATACAGATTATTATCCCGCTTATATTTATGGGTGTAATGCTTTATAGAAACACTAAAATGATCATACAAAAAAAATCAATTACTTATGCAATAGATACTTTGAAAATGGTTGAGTTGAGAATAAATGACTTTTCAAAAAATGTAATTGATATTTCAGAAGATCTTCTTTATGACACAGATGTTTATAAGGCTTTGAATGACCACGAACACACCAATAAAGATCTTAGTTATTATACTACCAGGGTGCACACTAATAATTTATTAAGAAAAATTTGTTTATCAAGAAAAGAAATTCAATCTATTGCACTTATTTCAAAAAACAAAACATTTTACACCTACGATCTTAATAGTGGGAGAGCCAGTCTTGAAGATGTTATTCCTTATGATGCTATTTTACATACAGCAAGAATAGCCAGGCAGAAACCTGTATGGTTTTCAGATAAAGATATTAAGGGCAATATCAAAAATTTATATCTTATACGTAT
Source organism: Cellulosilyticum sp. I15G10I2 (assembly GCF_900095725.1). Taxonomy (NCBI): domain Bacteria; kingdom Bacillati; phylum Bacillota; class Clostridia; order Lachnospirales; family Cellulosilyticaceae; genus Cellulosilyticum; species Cellulosilyticum sp. I15G10I2. Next base: position 1,025,566 of record NZ_FMMP01000006.1, on the reverse strand, counting down.
GATTTATGATGTAGATAATTTTAATGAAGCAGGACTTATGGCGATTTGTATTAATAGAGAATTTCTAAAAAGTAGTTACAGTGAATTTTCCACAGAGTTTATGCAGGACATTAATATTTTATCAAAAGACAATGTATGGATTACTGGAACAATGCCTTATACCAAAAATCAATTTGCTAGTCTTTTGAAAATAGATAATGACAACAAATATGACTATGTTATTGATAAAGAGAATAATGTATTATTAGCTTATATGAAAGTCAATAATGGAGAATGGGTTGTAACAACAAGAAGTTCTTTGAGTAAACTTAATGAAGAGCTAGACAGATTTAGGCTGATGTTTACTATGGTTATTATATGCACTATTTTAATTCTTTCTATTTTTAGTATTTTAATGGCAATGGATATTATAGACCCTATTAACCGTTTAGTTGATGGGATTAAAAAAGTTGAAGAAGAAAATGTTCATCAAGAAGTTGTTGTAGATCGAAGTGATGAATTAGGCTACTTAAGTAAATGTTTTAATAAAATGACGAAAGAGATAGATATTTTGGTCAATCGTGTTTATAAAGAGCAATTAACTAGAAAAGAAGCGGAGCTTAAAGCACTGCAAGCTCAGATTAATCCACACTTTCTTTTTAATACATTAGAATCAATTAATTGGATGGCGCAGCTAAATAATGTCCCTGAAATCAGGGATATGGTTACTTCACTAGGATCCATTATGGAAGCCAGTATTGGAAAAGGAAATCCGCTTATATCTCTCAAACAGGAACTTAAATATATAGACAGCTACATTCTTATCATGAAAAATCGCTATGGTGATAGGTTAACTTATGAGAGTGATATTGATGAAACAGTATTGGGCGCTCATGTGCCTAAGTTGCTTTTACAGCCTCTAGTAGAAAATGCTATCTATCACGGGGTAGATAGAATGAGAAAAAAAGGAGAAATTAAGCTAACTATAAAAAAAGATGAAAATACAATTCATATTGAAGTGAGAGATAATGGTAAAGGTATTGAAAAAGAAGAGCTTGTTGCGCTTAATAAGAAGTTTGAAGAAGTAAACGATGACTACTTATTAATGAGACATAGAAAAGGGATAGGACTTGAAAACGTTAATGGAAGAATTAAGTTGTTTTTTGGTCAGCAGTATGGGCTCACTATTGAAAGTGAGTATGAAAGTTATACTAAAATAAAACTTACTATTCCAGTAAACTACTAGAAGGGGGAGAGTGTAATGTTTAAAGTTTTAATCATTGATGATGAACCTACAATTCGTAAAGGGTTAATTAATATTATAAATTGGAGAAAATTCCAATGCGAAATATGTGGTGAAGCTTGGGATGGCGTAGATGGTCTTGAAAAAATGGAAGAATTAAAACCGGATATTGTTTTTGTAGATATCAGTATGCCTGAAATAGATGGCTTAACGCTTATTAAAAGAGCTAAAAAAATTGTTCCGCATAGTAAGTTTATTATTCTATCAGGCTACAGAGAGTTTACCTATATGCAAGAGGCTATTAAAATAGGGGCATTTGATTATATTTTAAAACCTTCTAGTATAGAAGAATTGTGTGAAGTGATTAAAAGGGCAGTGATTGAACTTAAATACCAAAAAGAAGATCAGCTCGAAATCCGAAAGTTGAAAAAGTGCTTTGAAGAAAGCATCCCGTTGTTAAAAGAAAAACTGTTATATGATATTATCTTTCAAATTAATATTAATGAAGAAGATATCAATGAAGGATTTGAACTTTATGGCCTACAGATAAAAGATTTTGTCATGATGATTATTGAGATTGATGAAGAATCGGAGAAAAAAGAACCTTATCAAAGACAGCTTTATCAGTTTGGGATCATTAATACAGTAGAGGAAATGTTTGCTGAAGACTTTAAAATAGAAAAAATTGTACTTAATAGCAAGCAAATGGCATTTATTGTTCTACCTGTACAAAATAAAGACTTATTAATTGAAAGTGTTTACAAAAAAGCAAGCAGTATTCAACAGCTCGTAGAAAGCTGTTTTGATTTTACAGTCACCATTGCTATTAGTACCAAGGGAAAGGGTGTAGAAAAGCTACATGAAAAAATGATGGAGTGTAAAAATGGCCTTTCTTATAGATTTTATATGGGAGATAGTTCGATCATTCTTTATAGAGATTTAGATGGCTTTTATAAAACAGAAGACAGCCTTCTAACAGAAGGATATGATAAAAGTCTATATGAGGCAATTAAAACTGGCAATGAAGAAAATGTGAAACGCATACTAATACAAATTAAAAACAAAGTAGTAGAAACAAGTATCGAGCCGGAACATATAAAGACCTTCTATTGGAATCTAATCTATGAGATTAATAATATAAGAATAGCTATAAAGAATTTGGAAACATCTGATAAAGAAGTTATTAAGGATATATCGAGTTTATATCGAATGATTGAAACAGCTACCCATATTCGCGATCTTCATGAGTTGTTAGAGCAAGTTGCTGGAAATGTTGTTAATCGTATTAATAAATATAATAAGAAAAGCATTAATCAAATTTTACAAAATGCTATGAAATATATATGTGATCATTATGCTATGTCAGTTACACTTAATGAACTTGCAGAGCACACCTATGTAAGTACTTACTATTTAAGTCGGATGTTTAAAAAGGAGCTAGGTAAAAACTTTGTAGAGTATCTGAGCGAAGTACGTATAGAAAAAGCAAAGGAACTCCTCAAAGATAATAAATATAAGACCTATGAGATAGCGGAACTTGTAGGTATTCAAGATCCTCACTACTTTTCTAAAATATTTAAAAAATATGTTAATATGACCCCTACTGAGTATAGAGAAAAATACATATCTATTTAAAGTTAATGATACACCGTATTCGTTCTGCACACCGTGCAGATTGGATAAGGTGTATTTTTTTGACTAGTTTCCAAATTTTAAGTGCTTTAGCTGATGTAAATAGAAGATATTGTTGTAAATTTATGTAAAGTGAGAAACGAGGCAGTTTTCATAAAAGACAACATAGTCTATTACTAAAAAATAACAAAAGTCATAATATAGGGGTGAGGAGAGGTGAGAGCTGATGAATAGTCAAACTAAGACAGAACATGTAATAACTAGAAAGGTTAAAGTAAAGTCTAAAAATAAAGAAGGTTTTTTACATGAATTAAACAAAAATAAGGCGCTGTTTTTTATGTTATTACCAGGCCTAGTGATAATGCTTATCAATAATTATTTACCAATGTTTGGACTTGTATTTGCTTTTAGAAAGATGGATAACTATAGGCAATTGTTTGGGTCGGGGTGGGCAGGACTTAGTAATTTTAAGTATTTATTTAATTCGAATACTGCTTGGACAATTACTAGAAATACCATTGGATATAACTTTGCCTTTATCATTATTGGCGTAATTGTTCCGGTTATCATAGCCATTGGACTTAATGAACTGCGTAATAAAAAGGCTGGTAAGATTTATCAAAGTTTATTCTTTATTCCCTACTTCCTTTCATGGGTGGTGATTAGTTATTTGACAATGGGATTATTAAGCAATGAATTTGGCGCAGTTAATCGCTTATTAACCTTTTTCGGCCAAGAGAAAATTTCATGGTATATCGCTCCAGAATATTGGCCGTATATTATTATATTTGTTAATACATGGAAGTGGACTGGATATGATACGATCGTGTACTTAGCTTCAATTGTAGGGATTAATCAAGAGCTTTTTGAAGCAGCAGCAGTAGATGGTGCTTCACGGTTTCAGCAAATATGGCACATTACAATACCTAGTTTGATTCCACTAGCTATTGTTCTTGTACTGATAAGGCTGGGCCGAATGTTCTACACAGACATGGGGTTGTTTTTCACCGTCCCAAGAAATATGGGACCATTACAGAATGTTACAAATACTATTGATACTTATGTGTATCGTGCATTTATCCAAACAGGGGATATCGGACTTGCATCAGCTGCTGGATTTTATCAAGCTGTACTTGGACTCGTTGTTATTCTTTCGTTTAATGCTTTGGTTAGAAAATATGATAAAGATAGTGCGATTATATAAGGGGGGCGAAGATGTTGAAAATTAGGCAGAAAAATGATGAATCAGGCATACAAATATCTCAAACGTCCAATGTTATATTAAATGTCATTTTTATTTTATTGGCGATAGCATGTGTATATCCTCTCTTGTTAATTTTTGCAGTATCTTTTACAGATGAGATTACACTTGCTAATACGGGGTATAGGTTATTACCTACTAAATTAAGCTTGTCGGCTTATGCGTACATATTAAAAAACATAAGTTCTATTATACGTGCATATGGGGTCTCGATTTATGTCACTTTAGTAGGAAGTACAGTAGGTCTTTTAATTATGGCAATGTATGCTTACCCGCTGTCTAGGGATGATTTTAAGTATAAAGGTATATTTAATACAATCGCTGTTATTACAATGATGTTTCAAGGAGGGCTTGTGCCAACCTATATGGTGTATGTTAATATACTTCAATTAAAAAATAAGATGGCTGCACTCATTTTAATGTATTTATTTACAGCTTTTTATGTCATGATTATCCGTACTTTTTACAAAACAAATGTATCAAAATCACTTATTGAGGCGGCGCAGATCGACGGGGCTCATGAGTTCTTAATATTCTTTAAGATTGTTATGCCGCTTGCGAAGCCAGCATTGGCTACGATTATGATGTTTAGTATGCTCGTTTATTGGAATGATTGGTATGCGCCACTTTTATATATTGAGAAGGCAGAACTATATAATCTTCAGTTTTTGATGTACAATGTGCAGTCAAAAATAGCAAATCTTGCTATGGTCACAAAGGGTGGGAATGTTAACTTGCAAGACATTCCATCAGAAACAGCCAGAATGGCACTGGCAATAGTTGCTATTGGACCTATTATTCTAGCGTATCCATTTTTTCAACGTTATTTTGAAAAAGGGATTTCGTTGGGAGCTACAAAAGAATAGTAGGTTTAATATAAATATTTTTATTTTACTTAAATTAGGAGGAGTTAGTATGAAGTTGATGAAAAAGGGGTTAGTAGCTTTTTTAAGTACTACATGTGCTTTAAGTATGGTTCTTTCAGGATGCGGAGCACAAAGTACTGCATCTGCAGATAGTGCAAAAGTTGAGGAATCTAAAGTAGAAGAAGCTCAAAATTCTGTTGCGGGATCTGATATTGATTTATCAAAACAAGTTGAACTTTCTTGGTATTTTATTGGAAATGGACCACAAGAGGATGTTGCTAAAATTGAAGAGGCAGTTAATAAGTATATTATAGAAAATACTGATTTAAATGCGACGGTTAAGCTAAATTGTTTTGACTGGGGGACATATCCAGATAAAATGCAGGCTATGATCGCATCAGGGGAGAAGTTTGACATCTGTTTTACAGCGAACTGGACTAATAATTACTTCCAGCAATCTGCTAGACAGGCGTTTCTACCACTAAACGACTTATTACCTAAATATGCTCCAAAAACTTTAGAAATGTTAGGGAATGATTTCTTATCAGGTTCACAAATTGAGGGCGTTAACTATGCAATTCCTGCTAATAAAGAAAAAGCACATCAATGGGGCCTTGTAATACGTAAAGATATCGCAGAAAAATACAATATGGATTTTTCAGGAGTTAAAACACTCGAAGATATGGAACCTTTCTTTAAGATAATTAAGGAAAATGAAAAAGGTATGTATGCATTAGAAGCAGTTATTGGAGAATCACCTTTTAGACTACTGGATTTTGACAGAATTGGTGATGAAAGATATCCAGGGGTTGTCTGGAACGATTCGGCAGATATGAAAGTGTTTAATGAATTAGAAGCTCCAGAAACTATGGCATTTTTCAAACTTATGAATAGTTTTTACAAAGCGGGCTATATTCGTGAAGATGCTGCAACGATCAATGACTATTCAGCAGATCATAAAGCTGGAAAAATGTTTGCAGCAGTAAGATCATTAAAACCAGGGAAAGATGCTGAAGAAAGCAACGCCATGGGTTACCCATATATTCAAATAGAACTAACACCTCCAATTATTTCAAATAGAGAAACGACAGGTTCAATGCAAGCTGTTTCGGCTACTTCTCAAAATCCAGAACGTGCTTTAATGTTTTTAGAATTATTTAATACAGATCCAGTTCTAAATAACCTTATTAACTTTGGTATAGAAGGCATACATTATGAAAAAGCAGGAGAGGGTATTATTAAAGCTGGTCCTGAGAATGCCAAATATAATCCAGGTACAGGTTGGATGTTTGGTAATCAATTTATTAACTATTTATGGGATAATGAAGATCCAAATAAATGGGAAAACTTTAAGAAATTCAATGATGCTGCTACAGGTACAAAAACACTTGGTTTCGTATTTAATGCAGATACAGTTAAAACTGAAATTGCTCAGTGTGCAAATCTTTGGGATCAATATATTCCAGCGATGGAAACAGGTACTGTAGATCCTGAAAAGATGCTCCCAGAAGCTATTGCGGCATTTAAAGCAGCTGGTGCAGACACTATCATTGCAGAAAAACAAAAACAATTAGATGCTTGGGTTGCAGCTAAATAAATCATTTTATAATAGCTTAAAAAGCTTAAATGTCATAGACATTTAAGCTTTTTTTATTCTACATGTCCCATAAAGTGCATATGATTAACTATAAGGGGGATGTGTGCGTATGAGGAGAAATAAGAAAATAAATAATATGAAAAAAGAAAATATACGAGAGCAGCTTACAGAGGCACTCGATATTCCAAAAGAAGTTATTATTGATTTGCCAGTTATTACATTAACTGGAAACAAAGAAATAAATGTAGAAAATTTCAATGGTTTATTAGAATATACTAGACAAAAAATAAGATTAAACACAAGATCTGGAATACTTGTAATAGATGGGATTGAATTAGAAGCTAAAAATATGACAGCAGAGAGAATATGTATAAAAGGCAACATACTTCATATTACATTTGTTGTGTAGAATAAGGAGGAATGACTTTGTTTTTAACATTGTGGAATTATTTACGGGGGTATGTTATAGTAGAAGTAAGTGGTTTTTCAATGGAAAGATTTATCAATCTTGCTGTCAACAATAACATTTACTTATGGGATATACAAGAAAAAGATCATAAGATATATTTCAAAACAGGCATTGAGGATTTTAAGAGGCTTAAGCCGCATGCTAAAAAAGCGAGATGCCGTTTCAAAGCGAAGTATAAAAAAGGCTTTCCATTTGTTGCATATAAATATAAAAAAAGAAAAATGCTTACAATTGGAAGTGTATTATTTATTTTAATGATTTGGATGCTTGCGTCATTTGTGTGGCTTGTAGAGGTCGAAGGAAATGAGAGAATTAGCAGCCTTGATATTATTACTTCTTTAGAAGCAAAAGGCTATAGTGCGGGTAAACTTAAAACAAAACTTAATCTAAGAGAAGCTGAAACCTATCTCATTAATCAATATCCAGATATTGTTTGGGCAGGTATAAAATTTGAAGGGACACGCCTCTTAGTTCAAATAGCAGAAATAGTGCCGAAACCACAGATGAATGATGAAAATGTACCTTGTAATATTATTGCAAAAAGAGATGCACTTATTACATATATTGCAACGTACAAAGGAATGCCGCTTGTTAAAAAAGGAGATACTGTAAAAAAAGGAGATGTGTTAGTTGCAGGTCAGATGCCTTTAGGTATAGATGATCCTAATATGTATTTTACAGCATCCAGAGCAAATATTAAGGGTAAGACTACTTATTATATGCAGGGAGAGGCTTCTATACAGCAAATGAGCAAAGACTATACAGATCATGTCAGTAGGAAGTACAGTTTAAAGCTTTTTAATAAATTAATACCTTTTTTAAATCAAAAAGTTTCTTTTGAGTACTATGATCGTGTTATTACAACCAATCAATTAAGGATTACAAAATTATTTCCCCTGCCTTTTGCATTTGAAGTTGAGGAAAGGTTAGAGTACGTTCCGGTGATTACTGAGATTACAGAACAAGATGCAAAAGATCAGCTTCTTGCGCGCTTATGGGAAGATTTAAGTAAAAACTTATCTGATACTGCAATTATTTTAAAAAGAGATGTCTTTTTTTCTAAAACGGGAAATGCTATTAGTGCAATATTAAGTGTGATTGCAGAAGAAGATATTGGCTATGCTGTAGAATTGCAAAATGAAGGAGAAAACTAAGAATGAGTATTGTAGAAAGAAAACTTGAAGTGCCTTCTTGCTATATTGCGGGTGTTTTTGGACAATTCGATGAACATATTATTTTGCTAGAAAAAGAGCTTGGTGTAAACTTTGTCGTAAGAGATGAAAAAATTAAAATCTCTGGAGAAGGCGAAAAAGTGAAACTCGCGGCACTTATTATTAAAAAGTTAATTGGATTTGCAGAAAAGGGTGAAAGCATAGATACTCAAATGGTGAATTATACAATGGATAAATTAAAAAGCAGACAGGAAAAAGAATTGGAGGATGTTAATACTAATATTGTAACACTTACCTATCTAGGAAAGCCTATAAAATGTAAGACGATTGGACAAAATGAGTATATTAAAAATATAAAAGATAATGTAGTTGTGTTTGGAGTAGGTCCAGCAGGAACAGGTAAGACATATTTAGCAATGGCGATGGCAGTAAATGCTTTTCGTAAAAATGAGGTAAGTAAGATCATTTTAACAAGACCAGCTATTGAAGCTGGAGAGAAATTAGGCTTTTTACCAGGAGACTTGCAAAGCAAGGTAGATCCGTATCTTAGACCGCTATATGATGCGCTTTTTGAAATTATGGGGGCAGAAAATTTTGAAAAAAATATGGAAAAGGGACTCATAGAAGTTGCCCCCCTTGCATATATGCGTGGACGAACGCTTAATAACGCTTTTATTGTATTGGACGAAGCACAAAATACAACACCTCAGCAAATGAAGATGTTTTTGACAAGAATTGGTTTTAATTCAAAAGTAGTTATTACTGGAGATCTTACACAGGTAGATTTGCCAAGTGAAAAATGCAGTGGACTTAAGGAAGCACTACGTGTCTTGAAAAATGTAAAGGGTATTGGATTTAGCCATATGGACAGAAATGATGTTGTGAGACATCCTCTTGTACAAAAAATTGTAGATGCTTATGATATATTTGAAAATAGGAAGGAGAAGTAAGGGTTTTAATTACAGGGGGGTTACCAATGATGAAGAAACAGATCTATTTAAAAGTAATAAGTTTAATAATTTGTATAGCAGTAACCTTTTTAGCTATAGTATCAGGAAGCTTTTTTACTAGAAAAGTTTCACTTCAGATCGGGCAAATTGCAAGAGAAACCATTTATGCCCCTTTTCAAGTTGAAAATGAGATGGCGACAAATAGAAAAAAAGAACTAGCTGAAAAAGGTGTTCTTTCGATTTATAAAGTAGATATCAAAGTTCAGGAGAAGGCTATAGCTGACATAGAAATGTTGTTTGATTATACCCTCTCTGTTCAAACAACAGATATTGCTGAAAGACTTAATAAATCCCCGCTTGAAGTTTTAAGAGGCAGATCACCCATTGGTCTTTATAAGGATGAGTATGAGACCTTACTGGGGATGCGGTCCGAAGATTTAAATTATATGAAAGAAGCATGTATTTATATTGCGGTTAAGCTTTTTGAAAATGGCATACAATCCGGTGATGTAAACAAAGTATTAGAAATAAAAAGTATGTTGGAAGAGACAAGTCTTAATGTCACTTATCAAAAAGTTGCAGAGGGCATAATAACTGCAATTATTAAGCCTAATGTGGTGCTTGATGAGGTTGCTACAAATGAAGCAAAAAAATTAGAGCGCGAAAAAGTTGATCCCATTTTTATTCTTCAGGGAGAGACGATTATTGATAAAGGAACGCGGGTTACCGAAGAAACATACACTATTTTAGGAAAGGTAGGCTATCTGGATACCAATAAAAATACTAAGTATAAAAATTATTTAGGCATTAGTCTGTTAATTGCACTAATCTTATTTTTTGTTTTAAGATATATTAAGCTCAGACAGAGCATAAAGGTTTTACAGGATAAACAAGTTCATCTCATTATGATTCTTTATATTTTGTCTATTGGTATTGCACGCATGATGTTAGGACGTTCCTTTGTATATCTGCCGCTTGCGGTAGCGCCTATTATTATTGCGCTCTTAGTGGATGTAGATATTGCACTTATTATCAATATGTTACTTGTTTTATTCGCTTCTATTATATTTAAAGGAGATATTTTATTTTTTGTTTATTTTATAATAACAGGAACCTTGAGCGTCTTGATAGTAGGAAATATGCAAGAGCGCAAAAGAACTATGAAAAATGCACTTCTTATAGGGACTATTCAACTTATTACCTATATAGCACTTAAGCTGTTTATAGGAGCGGATATAACCATAAATGTTATTATTGAAGCGAGCATAGCTTTTATAATAGGATTTATTTCGGTCGTTGTAGTAGTAGGAACACTCCCGTTACTGGAGTCCGCATTTGGATTTGTAACCCCTTTGCAGCTTTTAGAACTTACTAATCCTAATCAACCTGTATTAAAAAGGCTGCTTTTAGAAGCAACAGGTACTTATTATCATAGCTTACTGGTAGCAAATTTAGCTGAAACAGCTGCTGATGCCATTGGGGCTAATCCACTTATGGCAAGAGTTGGTGGCTATTATCATGATATTGGTAAACTTACATCAAGCAATTATTTTAAAGAAAACCAGAATTTAGATAATCCTCATGACACAATGGATCCACTTAAAAGTTGCCAAATTATTATTTCTCATGTAGCAAATGGACTAAGTTTAGCAACCCAGTATAACTTGCCAGTTTATATTAAAGATATGATTAAAGAGCATCATGGTACAAGTGTTATGCAGTATTTTTATATAAAAGCAAAAGAACAAAGTGGTGAATTTATAAAGGAAGAACAATTTAGATATAAAGGACCTAAACCTAAAACCAGAGAAGCAGCACTTGTTATGCTGGCAGATGTTGTTGAAGCAACAACTAGATCTATGCAGGACAAGCTTGGGGCTGAAATAACTATTGAAAAGATTGTTCGCAAGATGGTTAAACAAAAGTTAGAAGAAGGGCAGTTAGATGCATGTGAACTTTACATTTCGGATATAGATAAAATTATTGACTCTTTTAGTAAAATGTTAAAAGGCATGTATCATGAAAGAATACAGTATCCAGAAAGGAATGAATCATAAATTGCAGCTATACGTAGAAGATGAACAGCAGTTTTTCGAGGTGTATCCAGATGTTATAGAAGACATGCATCGTGTTATTATGCAGTGTCTTGAAGAAGAAAGAGTACCTTTTGATGTAGAAATCAGCTTAATTGTTGTGGACGAGGAGGAGATCCGAGCAATTAATAAGCAATATAGAAACATTGATAAGTCTACTGATGTATTGTCTTTTCCACAAATAGAAGCATTTAGTAATGGTAAGATAATATGGGAGGAAGTCGAGGCGCATCAAGTGATGTTAGGAGACATTATTCTGTGCCATGAAAAGGCAATTAAACAAGCTGAGGAATATGGACATACTATAAAAAGGGAAGTCTGTTTTTTAATAGCCCATAGTATGTTCCATTTATTAGGTTATGACCATATGAATGTACAGGATGAAAGAACGATGATTGATAAGCAGGAACATATATTAAGTCTATTAGGTATTTTAAGATAAAGGATGAGATAGTATGGAACATTATAAAGAGCTTTTATTAAAAGCAAAAGAGGCTATGGCTTATGCGTATACGCCCTATTCAAAATTTAATGTAGGGGCAGCAGTACTTACGAAAAGTGGGAAAATTTATACAGGGTGTAATATAGAGAATGCGTCTTTCGGTGCTACTAATTGTGCTGAGAGGACAGCGTTATTTAAGGCTGTATCAGAAGGCGAAAAAGAAATCACAGACATTGCAGTAGTGAGCAGTTCAGGCGATTTTACGTATCCTTGCGGTATATGCAGACAAGTTATTTCAGAGTTTATGAGAGAAGGAAACCTTATTTTTGAGAACAGTAAAGGTGAAATAAAAGTTATTAAATTAAGTGAAATATATCCCTACTCTTTTACAAAAGAAAACTTACTATAGAAATAGGGACAATGAACCCTAAGGAGGAAACAAATGAAAGAACAATTTAAATCAGGTTTTATATCAATTATAGGCAGACCCAATGTAGGTAAGTCGACCTTGATGAATAGATTAATTGGTGAGAAAATAGCTATTATGTCTAATAAACCGCAAACAACTAGAAACCGTATTCAAACCATACTTACAACAGATAGTTTTCAAGCGATTTTTATTGATACACCTGGTATTCATACACCTAAAAATAAATTAGGAGAATATATGGTCAAAGCAGCTACAACAACTTTAAATGAGGTAGATGCCCTGCTTTATTTAGTTGAGGCAGACCCGCAGATCGGTAAGCTTGATAAAGAGATTATAGAGAGATTAGCATCTATTCATACACCTGTTATTTTATGCATCAATAAGATTGATAGTGTTTCTAAAGAACAGGTGCTTAAAACAATAGAAATATATAGAACAGTTCATGATTTTGCAGAGATTATTCCTTTATCAGCTTATGAAGGGATTAATATAGAGGCATTACTTGGATGTATTCCTAAGTATTTGACAGAAGGGCCTAAGTTTTTTCCAGGAGACATGATAACAGACCAACCTGAACGACAATTAGTAGCAGAAATTATCCGTGAAAAATCACTTCATTTGCTCGATAAAGAGATTCCACATGGTATTGCCGTAGAAATAGAAAGCATGTCAAAGCGTGAGGGTTCAGATATTGTGGATATTGAGGCTACAATAGTCTGTGAGAGAGATTCGCATAAAAGAATTATTATTGGAAAACAAGGTCAAATGATTAAAGAGATTGGCTCAAAAGCGAGATTTGATGCAGAGAGGCTGCTGGGTTCTAAAATTTATTTAAATTTATGGGTTAAAATTAAGAAAAACTGGAGAGACAGTGACTTTTTGCTTAAAAATTATGGATATAATGGGAAGGATATGTACTAGTTAAATTGTCAAGGTCATTTAACTTGGTATATTTTTTGTAGCATATTAAACCAAAAACTGCACACTTTATAAGTAAAGAACTTATTAGGGGGTAGAATAAACATGCTACAACAACTTTGGAACTATTTTGAAACAACCGGGGATATTACCCTGTATTTAGGCTTTAAGGAGTATGAGGCAGCATGTAATAATAAGGCTGAAATATTGGAAGATAGGTTAAATACGAATGAAATAGGATGAGTGAGTAGTAGTGATTATAAAAACTAAAGCCTTAGTTATAAAAGAATATATAGTTGGAGAGAGTGATAAATATGTTACTCTCTTCACCATGGATTTAGGAAAGATTCAGGCCATAGCACCAAAAGCTAAAAAATATGATAATAGCTTAGCTTCAGGAACACAACTTTTTGTTTATGGCGAATTTATGCTAGTGGCCTATAAAGATACATATCGTTTAATGAATATCGAAATTATTAGTACGTTTCATGAGTTAAGAAATGATTTATCTATTTTAAGTTATGCAAGTTACATTTTAGAGTTTGTGGCAGAAGTAGCACAAGAAGGGCCTGATAATGAAAACTTATTAGGGCTGACGCTCATGACACTTCGAACACTTGTTGTTAATAAGCTTTCAATTCAACTTATCCGGCGTATTTTTGAACTTAGAGCACTGTGTATACTTGGTTTTATGCCGGAGCTTGACCAATGCGTGGAGTGCGCGGGAGATTTAGGGAATGATCAAAGAAGTGTCTATACTTTTGTATGTGAGGCTGGAGGCTTAATGTGTGAGCAGTGCAGAGCTTCTTACCCAGAACGCTTAGATCTCAGTTTCAGTACGTTATATACCATGAAATATATTATGCATACACCCATTAAACAACTGTTTAGTTTTCAGGTGCATTCAAGTATTTTACATGATTTAGAGACTGTATGTGATCTTTATATTCCTTTTTATATTGAAAAGTCATTTAAGACAGCAGATTTTATTAAGCATATAGAGGCTTAAGGTATACTTAAGTAGTCTTAACAAGTGATTATATTGAATAATCACTTGTTTTTTTGTAAAGTGTTCTATAAAATTCCTTTTTAAACGCACACTAAGTATGTAAACCTATATGAAGTATGTTATAATAAGAAAATATAAAATGAGAAGATTGTTGAATTAAAATCTGTTAAAGAGGTGCAGTGTGAAGCAAAAATTACTTTTATTTGATGGACACAGTATAGCGAACAGAGCCTTTTACGGCGTACCGCTACTTACTAACAAACAAGGTATTTATACTAATGCAGTTTTTGGTTTTATTAATATGATGCTAGGAATCATTGAAAAAGAAAAACCAGATTTTTTAGGTGTAACATTTGATCTAAGTGCGCCTACGTTTAGACATGAATTTTCAAAAGATTATAAGGGCAATCGTAAAGGGATGCCAGAGGAACTCCGAACGCAAATTCCCCTTCTCAAAAAAGCTTTGAAGCTCCTAGATATTTTTATTATCGAAAAAGAAGGGTATGAAGCTGATGATGTATTAGGAACGCTTGCAAAAGCTGCTGAAAAAGATGACATGGAAGTTATTGTAGTTTCTGGAGACCGTGATTTATTTCAAATTACCTCGGATCGTATTCAAGTTAAAATACCTCGGACTAAAAAAACTGGAACAGAAATAGAGAGTTTTTTTGGGCAGACAGTGCAGGATACGTATGGCGTTACGCCTAAACAATTTATAGATGTCAAAGGTCTTATGGGAGACCCCTCAGACAATATTAAAGGTGTTCCAGGTGTTGGAGAAAAAACAGCCGTTAAATTAATTCAAGAGTATGGAAGTGTTGAAAACCTTTTAGATAACCTTGATCACATTAAACAAAAAAAACTGAAAGAAAATCTAGTAACTTATGCGAATGATGCAAGAGACAGTAAAATGCTTGCAACAATTGTTTGTGATGTCCCACTCAGCTACCAATGGGATAATTTCACATATGATTTAACCCTAAATGAGGAAGCATATGAGTTATTTAAGGAATTAGAGTTTAGATCCTTATTAAATAAGTTGCCTCGAAGTGTTAGAAAAGAAGATGAACAGCCACTAGATATAATGATATGGGACGAAAAGAGTTTTTCTAAGTTTTTAGAAGCATCTAAACATCAGGAAATAGGAGTAAGCTATTATGTTGAACAAAATAAGCTAGGCTTTGCCTTTAGCAGCTCAAGTGATCTTGGATGTTTTGAAATAAACTTGCCGAATGAAGCTGGAATTACGCTAATTGAAAAGTTTTTTACAAGTGGAGAATACCAAAAGATTATTCATAACAGTAAAGTACTTAGACATCAGCTCTATAAGGCCTTTAATATGCAAGTTGAAGAGGTTGTATTTGATACATTTATTGCGGCTTATTTACTTAATCCGACCAACCCTACTTATGATATTGCTGAGATACAGGATATGTTTTTAGGAGCTAGTACAATTGGCTCGATGGAAGACTTATTAGGTAAGGGTAAGGCACAAAAAGAGTGGAAGGATTTAGATTTAGAAAATAGAGTAATGAACCTTTGTAAGAGAGCGCACATTATTAGAGAAGCACATCAGGTAATGAACGCAAGATTAAGTGAGCTTAATATGAATAAACTTTTTTATGAAATAGAAATGCCGCTTATTGAAGTGCTATTTAATATGGAAGTACAGGGGATCACAGTAGACATTGAACAATTAAAAGAGTATGGCAATGAACTACAGCTTCTGATTGATAGTATTTCACAAGAAATATATAATGAAGTGGGCGAAAGTTTTAATATTAATTCACCTAAACAACTAGGCATTATACTGTTTGAAAAAATGGGAATTCCAGCTGTTAAAAAAACCAAAACAGGATACTCAACAGCTGCAGAAGTATTAGAAACATTAAAGAATGATTATCCCGTCATTCAAAAAATCCTTGAATTTAGACAATATATTAAGCTTAAATCTACGTATGTAGATGGACTTATTAATGTATTAGGAGAAGATCAGAAGATTCATTCTACTTTTAATCAGACTATTACAGCTACTGGCCGTCTGAGCAGTACAGAGCCAAATCTTCAGAATATTCCGGTTAAATTTGAAATGGGGAGAAAAATTAGAAAAATGTTTATTCCTTCTTCGGAAGAATATGTATTTTTAGATGGCGACTATTCTCAAATAGAGCTAAGGGTACTTGCGCATATGGCGCAAGATACCACTTTAATAGATGCATTTAAAAATAATATTGATATACATGCCTTAACAGCATCGCAAGTGTTTCATGTTAATTTTGAAGAGGTTACGCCTTTGCAAAGGAGTAACGCTAAAGCAGTCAATTTTGGGATTGTATATGGCATTAGTGCATTCTCTCTTTCAGAAGATCTGAAAATTACACAAAAAGCAGCTCAAAAATATATAGAAGGTTATTTTGATAAATATCCAAAGGTAAAGCAGTATTTGGATGATACCATTGATTTTGCCATGCAAAATGGTTATGTAACAACACTATTTAATAGAAAAAGAGAAATTCCAGAGATTTTAGCTAGTAATTATAATATGAGAGAATTCGGCAAGAGAGTTGCCATGAACACGCCTATTCAAGGAACCTCAGCAGATATTATTAAAATAGCAATGATTAAAGTTTATAAGAAATTAAAAGCAAAGGGTATGAAATCTAAACTCATTTTGACAGTGCATGATGAATTACTTATAGAAACACACAAAACTGAAATTGAGGCCGTTAAAAGTTTACTTAAACATGAGATGGAAAACTCAGCGGATCTACTTGTTCCACTTAGCGTAGATGTGCATAAAGGTAAGAATTGGTTAGAAGTAAAATAGGAGACAGAGGATGAAAGTTATAGGAATAATTGGAGGGACAGGCGCTGGAAAGACAACGGTTGTTTCATTTATTAAAACATTAAAAAAGACTTTTATTATTTCTGCTGATGAGATAGGTCATAATATTTTGCTTAAAGGACATACAGGATACCACTTGGTTATTAAAGCATTTGGGCCCTCTATCTTATCTTCAGAGCAAAATATTTTAAGAGAAAAATTAGGTGAAATTGTATTTAGGACACCAGAAAAATTACAACTTCTCAACAAGATTATGCATCCATTAATCTATGAAGAGGTAGAAAGACAAATTAGAAGAGCCAGACGAGAAGATAGTTTTGACATTGTTATTATTGATGCAGCCCTTTTAATAGAAATTGGCCTATTGCCATTAACAGATAAGGTAATTGCTGTATATGCAGAAGATGAAACAAGAATAACACGCATTATGCAAAGACAAGGACTTGCTAAAGAACAGATACTAGAGAGGTTTAAAGCTCAAAAGAAGTGGGAAGAATTTAGCCATGTGGCAGATGCAGTGATAGATAATAGTTCATCCCTTCAAAATACTAGAGAGCAGATAAAAAATTTATTAGTTCATTTATAAGGAGTTATTGTTTTGAAAAAGGTATTTTTTGGGAGCTTAATAATAAAGAGTGTTATTTGTATAGGACTTGCTGTTTTATGTATTTATAGTTTATATCCCCAAGCTTACAAAGAGGTGGTCTATAAATATGCTAAGGAGTATGAGGTGGATCCACTTCTCATTTATGCCATTATGAAGACAGAGAGCAAGCATAATCCAAATGCAATATCTCGAAGCGGTGCAAAAGGATTAATGCAGATTATGGACAAAACAGGGGCATGGGGTGCCGAAGAGGTTGCTATTAGCAATTACTCGCATGAGACATTATTTAAACCGGATATCAATATACAGATTGGGTGCTGGTATATCTCAAAACTTATTAGACAATATAATGAGGATGTTGACTTAGCGCTTGCAGCCTACAATGCAGGAAGCGGGAATATAGCTAAATGGCGAAACAATCCCAGATATAGTCAAGATGGCAAGTCACTAAGTGATATGCCTTTTAGAGAAACGAAATTATATGTAAAAAGAGTTAAGCAGCATTACAAGGTCTACCAATTTTTATATAGGTACTAAGGAGGAAATCGTAAGATGATGAAAAGTTATAAAATGCTTGGTATAAGTCTCATAGCTTTAATGTTATGTGTAGGCTGCAATTCGTTTGATATGGTTGTTAAAGACGAGCCGGTAAATAATATGCCAACTCAAGAAGTGCCATTAGATGCTCAAACTAATAAACCTTCAGAGAATAAAATGACTATTGCAATGAATGTTCCTGAAACACTTAACCCGCTTTATAATACCCAAGACAATGTACAGCAAACATTACTTCTACTGTTTAGTCCGCTTATCAATATTGAAGAAAATGGTTCCGTTAGTGCTAACGTGGCACATTCATGGATGCTTAATGAAAATAATACAGCAATTACGATTACTCTAAATAATAATATTAATTGGCACGATGGTATGCCACTGACAACAGAAGACGTTATTTTTAGTATGGAACAAATTCAAAAAATACAAGATAGTCCATACAAACAGGCTGTAGATAATGTTGCGAGTTTAGAAAAGATCGATGATACGACATTTAAAATTTTGTACAGGCAACCTTTTAGTGGTGTTCTGCAAACTTTATTTTTCCCGATCATCCCTAAACATATTTATGATGTGGCTGATAATAGGTCCCTAAACATTATTCCAATTGGATCAGGTCCTTATATTTTTAAGTCAATGACACCTCTTAAAAATATTAGGCTGGAAGCCAATAATCATTACTTTAAAGGGACGCCTCATATTGAAGAAATTGAAGTAAGTATTATTCCTGATGAAGAGAGCAGCCTGCATTCATTTAAGCAAAATCTTATAGATGTAGTCTATACCAATATTACTGAATGGGGTAAGTATGCAAGTGATAAATCATCAAAAGCCTATGAGTTTACCTCTAATATCTATGAATTTATGGGCGTCAACTTTAATAAAGTCATGTTTCAAAACAGTAATGTTAGGAAGGCCCTACTTTATGCATTAGATCGTCAAAAAATGGCTTATTTATATTATTTAGATCATGTGATCGTAACAGACACACCGATTAGTCCATCATCTTATTTGGTAGATAAAAGTTTAAAAGTTCAAGAGTCTGATAAAGAAAAGGCGAAATTGCTTTTGACGCAGGAGGGATATGAGCGAGATGATAAAACGGGGCTTATGACTAAGAATGATATACCTTTTTCTTTTAATCTTTTAGTGAATGCTGAAAATAAGGATAGAGTGAAAATAGCTGATGAAATTAAAAAGATGTACAAGGAAGTTGGCATAGATGTAAATATTGAAATAGTAGATAAAGACATTTATCTATCACGGATTGAAACTAAACAATATGATGCTTTTCTAGGAGGGTGGCAACTATCCTATGCGCTTGATTTAAGTTTTGCACTTCATTCAAGCAAGATGCTAAGCGGGGAGAACTATGCTAATTATAAAGATGAGAAAATGGATGATTTACTGCAGCAAGCATTTTTGTCAACAGAAAGCACTGCTGTAAACACGTATAGCAAGCTGCAGCAATATTTTGCACAAGAAAATCCTTATATTAGCTTATTTTTCAAGAAAAAAGTTCTGATTACTAAGGAGAAGATAGCTGGTGAAATTAAACCAACGCCACTAAATATTTTTGCAAATGTTGAAGAATGGATGATTGAGTAGTCTGCTAATTAAGTAGGCTACTTCTTAATTGCATTAATATTATTGCTTTTAATTTGATGAACTATATAGTAAAATGATTAAAAAGAAAGGCAAATTTTTATGATATATGAAGATCCCTATTTATTAAAGAGCTGTATTGTTGCTGAAAATAGAAAGAATAGGCCTGCTGTTGATGAATTGGTACACACATGTCCTTTTTGCCCAGGGCATGAATCAGATATTGAAAAAGTATGGCTTGAAGTCAAACAAGAAAATAATTTTTTAATAAAAATAGTTAACAACAAATATCCTATATGTGGCTATAATCATGAGCTTTATGGTGTGCATGATGTTGTCATAGATACACCTAGGCATCTTCAATTACCCAAAGATTTTTCGAATAGTCATTGGACAATACTTCTTGATACGATGCAAAAAAGATGGATGCAAATTGCTCAAGATCCTAAAATTGAATTTATTCAGATTTTTAAAAATTCGGGTAAGAATGCTGGCGCAAGTATTAGGCATTCACATTGGCAGATTGTTGCTTTAAGTCAAATACCTTACCAGATGGCACAACAATATAGTCACTACAATAGATTTTATGATCAAATGCAAAACTGTTATATCTGTCATAAGCTTGAGGAGATAGACAAAAGTGATATTATTTTAGAAAATGATAAATGGATAGCTATAGCCCCTACATCTTCAGAATTTGCACATGAAACATGGTTGGTGCCTAAGCTGCATAGGAAACACTATGGAGAGCTTGAACCTCAAGAACTTGAAAAGGCGGGAGCTTTACTAAAGACCCTTTTGACGGCGTATGAGCACTTGAAAGAAAATGTCTCTTTCAACATCTGTTTTATGAGTGGTGGGCTTCATAATGCTCTGGATTATCATTTTTATATTAAGATTATTCCAAGGCTTACACACTGGGCTGGATTTGAACTCGCAACACATTGTTATATTAATACAATACACCCTAAAACTCACGTTCAATTAATGCGAAGTATACTTAAAGAGTAGGAGGCGTTGATATGGCAAGTTATTCAAATGAAGAATTAATGTTTGGACTTGATATTGGAACGCGAACGATTATAGGTACTGTAGGCTATAAGGAAAATAATAAATTTGTTGTTCTTGCCTACGAAAGTATCGAACATGAAGAAAGAGCCATGTTAGATGGGCAAATTCACGATATACAGAAAGTATCTCGAGCTGTTTGTCAAGTTAAAACAAGTTTGGAACAGAAGCTTAATACACAGTTAAGCGAGGTAGCAATTGCTGCGGCAGGAAGAGCGTTAAATACACAGATCGTATCTGTTGAAAACACCTACGAAGAAGTTCAAGAATTTACACTAGCGGATGTACATAATTTAGAACTTTATGGTGTAGAAAAAGCAAAAGAGGAACAGCGGAAAATTAATTCTAAAATGGACTATTTTTGTGTGGCTTATTCTGTAATTAATTATTACTTAGATGGATATATTATTACTAGTTTAGAAGGACATAAAGGGACAAATATAAGTGCAAAGATTATTGTAACCTTTTTACCGAAGCTTGTCATTGACAGCTTGTATGCGGTTACAGAGAGAGCAGGGCTTAAAGTTATAAATCTCACACTCGAACCAATAGCTGCGATTAATGCAGTGATTCCTGATAATTTAAGACTTCTTAATTTAGCTTTGGTGGATATAGGTGCAGGCACGTCTGATATCGCTATTACAAAAGGTGGAAGTGTAACCGCGTATGGGATGATTCCAATAGCAGGAGATGAAGTCACAGAAGCGATTGTACATCAATATTTGGTTGATTTTAATACAGCAGAAACGATTAAAAAACAATTGCATTCATCAGAAATGATTGAATTTAGCGACATATTAGGTCTATCTCACCAAGTTACTGTAGAGGAAGTAAGACAAATTATCTTGCCTGTTTTGGAAACTCTTACTCAAAATATTGCTGAAAAGATATTAGAACTAAATGGGGACAGCCCTCCTAATGCGGTTTTTTGTGTAGGAGGAGGCAGTCAAATGCTGTCAGTTACAGCGCAGTTGGCTAAGCGCTTAAGGCTTGTTCCAGAAAGGGTTGCCCTAAGGACATCAGAAAATGTTGTAAATATAATTGATCAAGCAGGTATTATTAATGCACCTCAAATGATAACACCTCTTGGGATTTGTATTACAAGTATGCACAGCAGATATAATGAGATTATAACAGTTATTTTAAATGACCGTAAGATTGAGCTTCTAAAAGCTAAAAAGCTTACTATTTTAGATGCGATAGTTGCTGCAGGTATTGAACATACTGAGATTTTTCCTAAAAAAGGAAAAACACTTATGTTTAAATTAAATGGTGAGCGTCAGAGGTTAAAGGGCGAAAATGGCATGCCTGCAAGGATTTTCTTAAATGGTAACGAGGCTACAATTAATGATATACTCACTGAGGAAGATATTATACAAGTCGAAAAGGCAAAGCCTGGGACTGATGGTCAAGCAGTTATTTCACAATATATAAGTGAGATGTTTGAAATCACTGTTAATGGGGCAGTGTTTACTATACCCATTATGATGGTTAATAATGATTGTGTACCGCTGGATTATCAAATTAATGAAAATGATGATGTAAGGTTAGTAGTTCCCAGTGATTTAGGCGCATTGCTTGATTTACTTTCATTAAGTAATGAAGATAAAATTATAACAGTTAATTTTAATAGAGTTGCATTAGATTATAAACTACAAAAGGGAGACTCTATTTTAATAGATGATATACCGCATACTATACTCGAAGATATTTCTCATGAAGTACCTTTGGCAGATGCTAAAATGCTTAATGAAGATCATTTGGAAAAAAGACAAATTTTTATTACAGTCAATAATCAAGTAGTTGTGCTTCCAGAAAAAGAAACACCTTATATGCTTGCGGCGATATTTGATTATATTCCATTTGATTTAACGAAACCGCAAGGAACTATCCAATTAATAAAAAATGGAGAGCCAGCTGCATTGACAGATGATTTGAATGATAAAGATAAACTAGAAATTTATTGGAAAAAATAATAGGAGGCAAGAAATGAAAGGTATTATTACAGTTATAGGAAAAGACAAGGTTGGTATTATAGGTAAGGTGTGTACTTTACTGAGTGATCAAAATGTTAATATTTTAGATATTTCACAAACAATTTTACAAGGTTATTTTAATATGTTAATGGTAGTGGATTTAGCATATACTAACGTAGAATTCGTAGAATTAGTAGATAAACTTTCTGAGCTGGGCAAAGCTATTGAAGTAGATATTAAACTTCAACATCAGGACATATTTGACAGTATGCATAGAATCTAAAGATTCATCAGAATCTAAAGATTCATCAGAATCTAAAGATTCATTAGAAGCTAAAGCGTAATATGAGTTTGTGGTAATATAGAAAGGGATAATTATATGATATCAAGGTTTGAAGTGCAAGAGACAAATAAAATGATAGAGGAAGAAAATTTAGATATTCGTACTATTACAATGGGCATTAACCTGTTGGATTGTATTAGTGATGATATGGATAAATTGTGTCACAATGTTTATGAGAAGATTACAACTAAAGCAGAACACTTGGTACAAACAGGTGAAAATATATCTAAGAAGTATGGTATTCCTATTGTTAATAAACGTATTTCTGTTACACCTATTGCTCTTATAGGAGGAGCAACTAAGGCGAATTCCTATGTGCCGATTGCAAAAGCATTAGACCGTGCTGCAAAAACAGTAGGGATTAATTTTATAGGAGGATTTTCAGCTCTTGTGCATAAAGGTTGTACGCCAGCAGATACTGTACTTATAGAATCTATTCCAGAAGCTTTAGATGTAACAGAAAGAGTGTGTTCTTCTGTTAATCTAGGAACTACGCGTACTGGGATTAATATGGATGCAGTTAAAAGAATTGGTGAGATCATTAAAGAAACATCTATACGTACAGCAGATAGAGATAGCATTGGGTGTGCAAAATTTGTAGTTTTTTGCAATGCACCTGAAGATAATCCTTTTATGGCAGGCGCATTTCATGGCGTAGGCGAAAGAGATGTTGTTATCAACGTTGGAGTAAGTGGTCCTGGTGTGGTTAAGAAAGCACTTGAGAATGTAAGAGGCAAGGATTTTGAAACAATGTGTGAGATGGTGAAGAAAACTGCTTTTAAAATTACAAGAGCAGGGCAGATGGTTGCAAAAGAAGCTTCACAAATTTTAGGGGTGCCATTTGGCATTATCGACTTATCCCTTGCGCCTACTCCAGCTATTGGAGACAGTATTGCTGAAATTATAGAAGAAATGGGTATTGAGATGGTAGGCGGGCCCGGAACGACTGCGGCTCTTGCAATTCTTAATGACTGCGTAAAAAAAGGAGGTGTTATGGCATCTTCTTATGTAGGGGGATTAAGTGGAGCATTTATTCCTGTTAGCGAAGACCATGGCATGATTCGTGCTGCAGAACAAGGGGCTCTGACGCTTGAAAAACTTGAAGCTATGACGTGTGTTTGCTCAGTCGGGCTTGATATGATAGCGATACCAGGTTCAACAAGTGCATCAACTATTTCGGGTATTATTGCTGATGAAATGGCTATTGGTATGATTAATGCAAAGACAACAGCTGTCCGTATTATACCAGTCGAAGGCAAAACAGTTGGAGAGCAAGTAGAATTTGGTGGCCTTTTAGGCTATGCGCCTATTATGTCAGTTAACCCTTATAAGTGTGAGGACTTTATAGCAAGAGGCGGTAGAATTCCTGCACCTATTCATAGTTTTAAAAATTAATTTATAATAAGTTTTATCACTTTATTATAAGAATAAGGGGCTTGTTTATGACAAAGATTCTAAAAGATTTACGACCCGCAAATGTATTTAAATATTTTGAAGAAATTAGCAGTATTCCCAGAGGTTCAGGCAATGAAAAGGCAGTAAGTGACCATATTGTAGAATTTGCAAAAGACCTTGGATTATGGGTTATGCAAGACGAAGTTTTTAATGTTTATATTAGAAAGCCAGCCACAGCAGGTTATGAAAATGCACCTACTGTTATTTTACAGGGGCATTTAGATATGGTATGTGAAAAGACTAAAACATCTGATCACGACTTTGAAAATAAGGGTCTGGAACTATGTATTGAAGATGATTATATCCGAGCAGCAGATACCACATTAGGAGCTGATAATGGGGTTGCAATAGCTTATCAAATGGCAGTTCTCGCTGATATGACACTTAAACATCCGGAACTCGAAATTTTAATGACCACTGATGAAGAGAGGGGAATGACGGGAGCTTCACATATTCATACGGAATATTTAAAGGGTAAAGTTTTAATTAATTTAGATACAGATGTTGAAGGTGAATTTTTAGTTAGTTGTGCAGGGGGAACAAAAGCCACAATTAACTTAAAACTTGACTATGAGCTTAATGCTTCCCCAAAAACAACTTATCGTATTATGGTAAGTGGTCTATTAGGCGGACATTCGGGGGCAGACATTCACTTAGAAAGAGGCAATGCGCATATTATTATGGGCAGAGTACTAAGTGATATTAGAAAGGAAGTTCATTTTAACCTATGCGAATTTAGTGGCGGAACAAAAGATAACGTTATTACAAGAGAATGTGAATGTTTAATTGCAGTAGATCAAGAACAGGCTTCTTTGCTTGAAAAATTAGTCAGGGGAACTGAAAAAGTATTTAAGGCTGAATATAGCAGACAGGATTCTAATATAAGTATTACTGCAAATAAAGAACAAGCTGCAGGTCGTGAGTTTTCTTCACAGCTTACTCAAGATATTATAGACTTATTACTTCTCATTCCAAATGGTATTATAAGTTACGATCAGGCGATGCAGGGACTTGTTGAAACTTCTTTGAATTTAGGAATAGTAGGCGTACAGAACGACGTTTTTAGATTTGGAAGTGCTATTCGTAGTGCAGTTCCCTCAAAAAAACAAGCTTTAGTCGATAAAATGAATGTACTCAGTAAGAAATTTAATGGAGAATTTAAAATAGCAGGAGACTATCCAGCTTGGCAGTATTGTGAAGAGTCAAAGATAAGAGATCTAAGCATACTCACTTATAAACAAATGTATGGCAAAAATCCAGAGATTAAATCTATTCATGCAGGTTTAGAGTGTGGTTTTATAGCCGAGAAGATAGAAGGTCTTGATATGATTGCCTTTGGGCCTAATGTTAAGGATATCCATTCCCCACAAGAACGCGTAAGTATTTCTTCAATGGCAAGAGTTTATGAATATCTTATTAAACTTTTGGAGAACATAGTTACTTATTAGGGCATATAGATTTTACATTTTAAAGTTTATATGTTGTGTCTCTATATGTGTGGAGGTGGCAAGTCATGAGATTCGAGCAAAATAATAAGTATTTTACAATTTCAGTGTATAGTATTTTAACAAGTATAGCTGTTATTTTAGCTGCATTAATCATTTTTAATTTTTACAGCATATTTGTTTTTTTAGTAGATATACTACGAAATTTATGCCGATTATTAAAACCTTTAATTATTGGAGGCATTATAGCCTACTTATTAGACCCTGTTGTAGAATTTTATGAAAAAAGATGTAAAAATCATAATGTTCACCTGATTAAAATAAATTTCTTGCGTTTTGGCAGGAAGAGACTACATCAAAAAGATAGCACGCCGAATGAGCACAAAAGTAAAACTTCCTTAAGAACTATACCGACTATATTGACTGCTTTTACTATTATAGCGTTTCTAGGGCTTTTTGTACTTGTCGTATCAATGAATATAAGAAATGTTTTAGGTTCCGCAGGTGTTAAAAATATTTCTGTAAGTATTAATAGATATATTGCTTACTTTGAAAATATGCTGGCGCAAATGACAAATTTTACAGATCGTATCCCTTTTTTTGCAAATAGCAGGTCTATTGTTGAAAGTATCTATGGCTATATTAATTTAATAGTTGCGCGTTTATCACAAAAAGGTTTTAACTTTTTAACAGTACTCGGCACAAACGTTATTAATATTGCATTAGCTTTTGTTATTGCTTTTTATTTATTGCAAGATAAAAGAAGGGTATTGCTTTTTATAAATAAAGTGTGCGAGACAATCTTTCCGGAGAAAACATCTAAAAATATTAAACTTATCGGCCGAGATATAGACCATGTTTTTTCTAACTATATTAGAGGACAGCTTATAGATGCATTAATTATTGGTATTCTTGCTTGTGTTGCTTTAACTCTAATTAGAATGGACTTCGCAATTATTATTGGGATTATAGCGGGGATATTTAATTTAATACCTTATTTTGGACCTGTAGTGGGCTTTGTACTTGCAGCACTTATTGGACTTATAGATGCAGATCCAATGAAAGCGATTTATGGGGTACTAGCACTTTTTCTTATTCAGCAGATAGATGGATGGGTAATTGTACCAAAGGTTATAGGAAATAGTGTTAAGCTGCATCCGGTTGTGGTACTGCTTGCTATACTTATTGGTGGCAAATTATTTGGTTTAATAGGCATGCTGCTTGGGGTGCCAGTGGCTGCGTTTATTCGTGTCATTATTCTAAGATATATGAAAGATGATTTTGAAACAAAAGAAGAATGGTAGAAATGAGAGAGGCAAGCCTCTCTCATTTCTATTGTAAACAAACTCTATGAAATACTTTTTTACCTTTTTGAATCATAAGACTATTATCTTTGAAGTGGGTTTCATTAACTTGGTAGTTTAGATCTGTGATAGGTTGTCCATCTAATTTTATACCGTTTTGCGTAATTAAACGTCTTGCTTCTGACCTAGAGGGTACAAGCTTCGTTTTTTCTAATAGTGTAATAATATCCATGCCTTCACTAAATTCAGATGTATCTAAGTTTGTTGTAGGAATAGAACCACCTACTGCACCCCCAAGGAATAAAGCTTTCGCAGCAGTATCAGCTTTTATAGCTTCAGATTCTCCATGAACAATTTTTGTCACTTCAAAAGCTAGTTTTTCTTTAGCTTTATTAATTTCAGCACCTTCTAATTGACCAAGTTTATTTACTTCCTCCATAGGAAGGAATGTAAGTAGTGCTAAGCACTTTTTAACATCCGCATCATCGATATTTC
Organism: Cellulosilyticum sp. I15G10I2; assembly: GCF_900095725.1. Classification (NCBI taxonomy): domain Bacteria; kingdom Bacillati; phylum Bacillota; class Clostridia; order Lachnospirales; family Cellulosilyticaceae; genus Cellulosilyticum; species Cellulosilyticum sp. I15G10I2. The sequence continues at coordinate 997,807 of NZ_FMMP01000006.1, read as the reverse complement.
GCCAGTACTGATAGAAATCATAAGGTGTAGTTTTTTCAGGGTCAAGCCACAGTGCACCTTTTTCTGTTTTTCCCATTTTTTTACCTTCGCTGGTTGTGAGGAGAGAGAATGTCATACCGAATGATGTATCACCATGTAATCTTCTAACAAGTTCAACACCGCCTAGTATGTTAGACCATTGATCATTTCCGCCAAGTTGAAGTTTACAGTTGTATTTACGGTAAAGTTCTAAAAAGTCATAAGATTGCATAAGCATATAGTTAAATTCTAAGAAAGATAATCCCTTTTCTAGTCGTTGCTTAAAACATTCGAATGTTAACATGCGATTAACAGAAAAATGCACGCCTATTTCTCTTAAAAAGTCTACATAGTTCAAATTAAGAAGCCAATCTCCATTATTTACCATGATAGCCGCATCATTTTCAAAAGAAATAAATTTTGAGAGTTGACCTTTAAAACAGCTTACATTATGCGCGATAATTTCCTTAGTCATCATTTTTCGCATATCGGATTTACCTGTAGGATCACCCACCATAGCTGTACCACCACCTATAAGAACAATAGGTCTATGACCAGCTTTCTGCATATGTGACATGGCCATAACAGTTACAAAATGTCCTACATGGAGACTGTCGGCTGTAGGATCAAAACCTATATAAAAAGTCACTTTTTCCTTGTTTAAAAGATCCTTAATTTCTTTTTCGTGTGTTGTTTGCTGAATAAATCCTCGTTCTAATAAAACATCATAAGCATTCACTACTATTACCTCCTACTATTTTTGAAATTATAAAAAGGGCTATCTCATCCGCTAAGGACGAGATAACCCGTGGTACCACCTTAATTTACAAATAGAAATATAATTTATATATTTTATTTGCCTTATAGTCACGCTAACGGATGACAACCGGAAAATTCAACTCAAAAGATGTAATTCATATAAGATAATGTATGTGCTCTCACCGACTGCACACTCTCTGAAACAGTTTCTCTTATATTACTAAGTCTTTGTCAAAGCTTTTTGAATATGATATTAATGTATATGATAGCATAAGCCTTAAATATTTTCAAGTGAATAAGTAAAGTCAAATAGTACAACAATAATTTATATAGCAATAAAGGAAAAGATCATATAAGATGAGAAGAGAATGCAATGTTAATATAACATAAAATATGAATTAATATACCTAATGTTATAAATTATTTCAGGAGGCTTGCAAAATGTATAACGTCAAAAAAGGTATACCTCTATTAGGATGTTCATTAGATAGTAATGGGGCTAATTTTGGTATATTTTCTAATAGTGCACACAATATAGTATTAGAAATTTATCATTCTTTTAAAGAAAAAATTCCGGTATTTAAAATTATACTTGACAAAATGCATTATGCAACTGGGGATATTTTTCATATATATGTGGAGGATATAGAAGAAGGAATGAGTTATGTATGGAAGATAATGGATAGTGCGCATGAACTATCTAAACCTATTTTAGATCCGTATGCTTATTGTATTGAAGAAGATCCGTGTTATCCTTTAACTTATAGAAATGGTATAGTTCATAAATTGTATTCTGAGTCTAGAAAACCATCTATTCCTTGGGAGGAAACTATTCTTTATGAAATGCATGTAGGTAGTTTTACAAAGGATATCTCAGCAAATATGGAAGAGGTCAAGAGAGGAACATACACTGGTCTTATTGATAAATTACCTTATCTAAAACAACTGGGTATTACTACCCTAGAGTTATTACCAGTCTTTAAGTGGAATCCTTATACTTTGCGCAACAGACACCCAGTAACAGGAAAGTTGTTACAAGATGTATGGGGGTATAATACTATAGCCTTTTTTGCATTGGATGAGAAATACAGTATAGATAAAGATGGATTTCAAGTGATACAAGAATTTAAACAATTTATCGAAGCTGCACACCGCCTAGATTTAGAAGTTATTTTAGATGTTGTTTATAATCATACTGGTGAAGGCGGCATAGGAGGAAAATCATTTAACTTTAAATATCTTTCAAATAATATCTATTATAAATTTGATGAAAACAATGAATATGCAAATCATTCTGGAACAGGTAACACACTCAATACAAATCACTATGTCGTTAAACAGCTTATATTAGACAGCTTAAGGTATTGGGTTACTTGTATGGGAGTCGATGGCTTTAGATTTGACTTAGCCTCTATACTTGGTCAAGATCAATATGGTAAGTGGATGAATCATTCTGTCTTAAATGATATCTCTCAGGATCCGATTCTTTCTCACGTTAAACTTATATCGGAAAGTTGGGATGCAAAAGGGAGCTATGATGTAGGGCGAATGCCATACCATTTCAGAGAATGGAGCGACTATTTTAGGGATACAATACGAAAATTTATCAGAGGAGATCAAGGACTTACAAAATCTGTTGCAGATTGTATGGTAGGGAAAGAAATCTATTTTTCAGATGCAAAAAAAAACAATACACATGCTGTTCATTTTATAACGGCCCATGATGGCTTTACAATGTGGGATTTATTATCCTATGAATCTAAACATAATTTCGAAAATGGCGAAGAAAATAGAGATGGACATAATGCTAATTATAGTTGTAACTGTGGGGTAGAAGGTGAAACAAGTGATGTCCAAATACTTAATATGAGGAAGCGCAGAGTTAAAAATTACATGTGCTTACTCTTATTATCTAAAGGTATTCCTATGCTTCTAATGGGGGATGAATTTTGTAGAACACAAAAAGGTAATAATAATGCGTATTGTCAAGACAATGATATTGTATGGGTAGACTGGGAAAGGCAAAAGAGATTTGAAGATATATTCACCTTTACTAAAGATCTTATTAAACTTAGAAAAACACTTAAATATTTTAATCATAAAAAAAATAATAATTATGTAGTAACATGGCACGGCGTTTACTATAATAAACCCGACTGGTCCTATTATTCTAGAAGTATCGCATGCCACATCAAAGGGGAGAAAGAAAGTATTTTTATTGTTGCTAATAGCTATCATGAGCCCCTAATTTTTGAATTACCACCTTCTGAAACGAAGTGGCTTAGAGTAGTGGATACTAATCTAACCTCTCCTAAAGATGCGGATATTATAGGACAAAAGATAGAAAGCAGTCACTATCAAGTAGAGTGCTATAGTATTTGTGTTTTTTTAGAAGGATAATAAAAAATACTTATTAACACAGGCTTGGGATACGATTCTTGGCACCGTGCGTTAATAAGTATTTTATTAATTATGCAATTAAATAAGGGGCAAGAATATCTGGAATATCTTTGTTTGAACAAGCGGTACCAACGATAAACTCAATAGCATATTCATCTGATAATTTCTTTAGCTTATCAAAGAATAAGATAAGTTCATCGATACTAGCATGCGTAATTTTAATGAGTTCATCAATAAAGACTGTTTCGATGTCATGATTACTTGATAAAATACCACACAGAAAACCAAAAAAATCATTTTGAGAATGAAGAGGAAAATTAGAAGCTTCGATCAGACGTACTTGATGAGATAAAGCATACCGATGGGTAGTAACACTATCAATATAAACAACGTGCCCTTTGAGATTTGCTACCTTTTGATTAGCAGCATCGATCATTTTTTTAGTTTTTCCTTCTCCAGTTTGGCCTGTAATAATTTTTATCATAACACATCACCTCTTAGATAATTGTTTTATTATTATATTTATTCAATTTTAGTCTCAAAATACCTCTTTTTTTAATGAAAAAATAAATTATATTTAAATAGGCATAAAAGACTATTGGTTAACTTATACATAAATCTATTAGTAGATATAAAAAAACCACTTTTAGATTATAAAAGTGGTCGTACAATGATTAACTATTAGTATAAGGATGATCATAGACTCTTCCGTATAATGTAAGAGCATATATGCCGGCAATACCTATAATAGCATAAATAACTCTACTTATCCAAGAAGTCATTCCACCAAATAAAAATGCAACTAAATCAAATTGAAAAAATCCAATAAGTCCCCAGTTAAGAGCTCCTATTATTATTAATGTAATTGCAACATAATCAAAACTTCTAGATCTCATATTTTTGTAACCGCCTTTCTAGATATTTAATAGCAAAGCATGATGATAACTTTATTATTGCTCTATAGCTCTAATTTATGCATTAATTTGAAGATTGCTAGGTGGAGAATTTTGGATGCATTTTTTAAAAATAGTACATAATTAGTAGATGTTATAAATATAAATAGTGTAGATCATAAAAAAAGGATATGCCTATGTTGTTAGATATCAGTACAAAGTTTACTTATCTTCAAAATGAAAAATATAGCTTTAGATTAATGGAAAAGCAGTTATTAACGCTTGTTAAACAATATCCTTTTTTAACATTGAGTGAGATAGGTAAAAGCACTCAAAATAGACCTATTTACTGCTTAAGTTTAGGACGTGGCAAGCGAAAAATTCATGTTAATGGTGCTCATCATGCCAATGAATGGATTACATCTATTATTATTATGAGAAGTATAGAAATCATCTGTCGTCTCATACAAGATAAAAGTGTATATTTAGACGTAAATATGTCAAATTTGTTAGAAAGGTTAAGTTATGATTTTGTCCCTATGGTTAATCCGGATGGAGTTGAGCTATGTGTAAATGGAGATATAAATACTTATGACTTAAATTATTTAAAACAACTTAATGAAGGAGAATTAAATTTTTCAAGGTGGAAAGCTAATATTAGAGGTGTTGATCTTAATCGTAATTATAATGCAGGATTTGAAGAATATAGTATGATAAGCGAGAAAAAAGGGCCCAGTTATGCTTTCTATCAAGGCGAAGCTGCAGAATCAGAAGCTGAAAGCAGGACGCTTGCGAATCTAACAAGAAAGAGACAGTATGATATGGTCTTTGCGTATCATACGCAAGGAGAAGTTATTTACTGGACTTATAAAGAGATAAGTATTGCGAATGCAAAAGAATATGCTACAATATTTTCAAAGGCAAGTGGTTATAGTTTAGATGAGCCTGATTTGATGGCAGCTTCAGGCGGGTATAAGGATTGGTTTATACTGCATTTTAGAAAGCCAGGTTTCACTATAGAGTGTGGCCATGGTGAAAATCCTATTGAAGTTACACAAATCAACTCTATTTTAACACATACATTGCCTATCTTAGTGCTCGCATCAAAAGACTTAGGAAAAGAGGAATAATGTTTTGGAAACTTATAATAAATATGCGGCTTACCTTAAAGAAAGATATGGTGGTAAAGTCTATAAAATACCAGTTCATTTACCAGTTACCTGTCCAAATAGAGATGGTACTTGTGGTATAGGGGGGTGTAGTTTTTGCGGGGAAGCTGGAGCTGGCTATGAGATGAGAGACGCTTATGAGGCTGTAAAAGTACAGTTAGATGCAAATATGCAGTATATTGGTCAAAAATATAAAGCGCAGTTTTTTATTGCCTATTTTCAAAACTTCAGCAATACCTATATGCCACTTAAGTTATTTAAGGAAGTGCTTGAGGAAATACAGCATGAAGATATTATTGGGATAGCTATATCTACACGGCCAGACTGTATTCATACTCAGTATTTGGATGTTCTTAAAGAATGGTCCTTAAAGACTAAAAAAGAAGTATGTATTGAACTAGGGCTGCAAACGGTTAACTATCACTCGCTAAAAAAAGTAAATAGAGGACATAGCTTAGCCGAGTACTTAGACGCATTTTTTAAAATAAAAAGTTACCATTTTGAGATATGTACGCATCTTATTTTAAATCTTCCTTGGGATAACATGGATGATGTTATTGAGAATGCAAAATGTATGACCGCTTTAAAAAGTGATTATGTAAAACTTCATGCACTTTATTTAGTGAAGGGGACACCTATGGCTGAAGATTATCTAAGCGGCAAGATTAATTTAATTACAAGAGAAGACTATCAACAAAGAGTTATTCACTTTTTAAGATATTTATCTAAGGATATTATCGTACAGCGCATTATAGGAAGAGCGCCTAAGTCCTATACGTTGTTTTCAAACTGGGATACAAGCTGGTGGAAAATACATGATGAAATCGTAGAGGAAATGATACAAAAAGAGTACAGTCAAGGTGATTTATGTGACTATATAGAAGGAAAGGCTGTTAGAAAGTTTTTATGACAGTTTACAAAAGAAGCATAGTGTTATTTTATGCTTCTTTTTTTATAAAAGGGGTGTTTATTGTGCAAATAGAACGTTTGATCAGGGAGCAAATTTATTTAGCCAAAAGAAGGAATCAGTATAGATTTATGAAGAGAAGTACACTGTATACTTTTAACAGCAGAAAAGTCTTCGGGTTAATATGTATAGTTGTAGGACTATTACTTATTTTAACTAGATGCAGCAAAGACAGCACAAATAAATCTACTACACAAGAAAAGGTAACTCAAAATACTCAAGTGAATAAGACAACTGCTGCAACTGATATAAAAGAAGAAATGACTCAAGAAGAATATTATACTTATATACAAGATTTTAATGTGGATGAAAACACACTTTTGCAGCTTTATAATCTTTCGCTTAAAAATAGAAAACCGTATTCAGATACACTTGCTATCTGGATGGTTGAAAATTATAAAGGTACAGCGTCAAAGCAAATTTTAAAAATGATAAAAAGTCCTGAAGGCATAAATACTTTATTAAATGATTCGCTTTATGAAACAGCAAGCCATATATATAGTCAATTTATATACGATCTGGTATGTTTTCCGTTATCTTCAAAAAAGAAGTATTCTTTTGAAAATGGCTGGAAACAAGCAAGAAGCTATAACGGTGCACGCCAGCACTATGGCATAGATATTATGGACCCACAAAATACACCTGGGCAGATTAAAATATTCAGTATAACAGATGGCGTCATAGAAAGCATAGGATGGAATGAAGTAGGGGGGTATCGTGTTGGTATAAGAAGTAATGGTGGTGCGTACTTTTATTATGCGCATTTAAATGAAAATCCATCTCATATTCAGAAAGGCGATGCAATATTTGCAGGGGATTACTTGGGAGACATGGGGGATACTGGTTACGGCAAAGAAGGAACAAGAGGTAAATTTCCGGTTCATCTCCATGTGGGCATAGCTGTAAAAGCCAAAGGGAATGATGAGTTTTGGGTTAACCCTTATTACATACTAAGATATCTAGAACTAAAAGATTTCGTTTATAAGTCCCTGTGATGTTTTATTTTAATCCTAATTATGCTATGCTATAAATAAAAAAATAAGGAGAATATGTATGAAAATATATGCCCTTTCAGATCTTCATTTATCACATGCAGAAACTAAGCCGATGGATATATTTGGTGAAGTGTGGATCAACCATATGGATATTATAGTGGATCATTGGGTAAAAATAATTCGTGAAGAGGATAGGGTATTAATACCGGGTGATATTTCTTGGGCGATGCGAATGGACAAGGCTAGAATAGATCTAGACATGCTCGAAGATCTTCCAGGGTATAAAATATGTATTCGTGGTAATCATGATTACTGGTGGGACAGACCAGGTAAACTTAATGCGCAGTATAATAAGCTTTATTTCTTACAAAACAAAGCTTATATGATTGATAAGCTGGCAATTTGCGGTTCCCGTGGATGGATATGCGCAGGTAGTGTGAATTTTAATGAAGAAGATGAAAGAATATTAGACCGAGAACTGATTAGACTCAGGCTTTCTCTAGATGATGCAATTAAAAATCAGGCGAAGGAGATAATCGTTATGCTGCATTATCCACCAACGAATAATGCTGATAGATTATCTCCTTTTATTTCGCTGTTTAAAGAATATCCTGTTTGTCATGTTGTTTATGGGCATTTGCACGATGAAACTTCTTGGCAGGGAGCTTTGCAAGGCATGAATGAAGGGATTAGATATGATTTGGTTTCTGCAGATTATTTAAAGTTTATCCCTAAATTAATTAGGGCGTAATGTTTATATAGACTTGAAGATTTTTGAATGAATAAATACTTCCAAGCAAATGACTATAGAGAAATAGTGAGGCAAAAAAATGAAACTACCTTTAGCATTTGAAAGTAGAATGAAAAATTTATTAAAAGAAGAGTATGAGGATTATTTAAAATCTTATGATTTACCTAAGTATCAAGGGTTTAGAGTGAATACATTAAAAATTTCTTTAGAAGAGTGGGAACAAATAGTACCTTTTCAGGCAGTGAAAAAAGTGCCTTGGTGCAATGAAGGATTTTATTATGATGAAGTTGAAAGACCCGCTAAACATCCTTATTATTACGCAGGCTTATTTTATATTCAAGAACCAAGTGCAATGGCACCTGGTGAATATATACCTATTAAACCTGGGGATAAAGTATTAGATTTATGTGCAGCGCCAGGAGGGAAATCTACTCAAATTGCAGCACGTCTTGCACAGACAGGATTACTTGTCTCTAATGATATTAGCGCTACAAGAGCCAAAGGATTACTTAAAAACATAGAAAATTTTGGGGCAAGGAATGTTATTATTACAAATGAAACACCTGAGAGACTTGCGAATAGGTGCCCGGCATATTTTGATAAAATTCTCATAGATGCTCCTTGTTCAGGCGAAGGGATGTTTAGAAAAAGTGAAGAAGCGATGAAAAATTGGGAAACTTATACGCCGGAGTATTGCTGTAATTTGCAGCGAGATATCTTAGAGTATGCAGCCCATATGTTAAAGCCTTCAGGTATGCTTCTGTATTCAACGTGTACTTTTTCACCTGAGGAAAACGAAGGTATGATTAATGAGTTTTTAACGAAATATCCCGAGTTTAAAGTTGTTCCTTTAGTACCAAAAGGCGGTATTTTGAAGGCGCATCCAGAGTGGGTACAGGCTAAAAATGAGATTGAAGGGGCTTTGAGGTTATGGCCTCATCATTTAGAAGGGGAAGGGCATTTTGTATGTCTGCTTCAAAAACAAGACCGCAGAGATACAATCTCAACGATAAAATGGACTTCAAAAAAACGGATTAAAGATTATAAAGACGCGGCAGAATTTATAAAGATGTATACTTATATAGATTTAGAAACACCAGTACAAGAAATAAATAACAAACTTTATTTAGTTGCAGAGGATATTCCAGATCTGTCAGGACTTAGAATTGTGAGAAGCGGACTTTTAATAGGTGAATTAAAAAACAAGAGGTTTGAACCGTATCACGCCCTCGCTTTAGCTTATCCACAATCTATGTTTAAACAAGTGATTAATATGAAAAGTGATGATGCAAACGTTATAAGGTATTTAAAAGGAGAGACCCTTTTATATGAAGCACAAAAAGGCTATCATGTAATATGTATAGATGGCTATCCTTTAGGGTGGGTTAAAGCGCACAATAGCAGTTTAAAAAATCAATATCCTCCAAGTTGGAGAATGATGGGGTGATCAAGATGCAGGTTAAAAAAATAAGAATAGATAAATTTTTAGTGCATATAGGCTATGGCAGTCGCAGTGAAGTGCATAAGCTTATAAAAGAAAAAAGGGTGACATTAAATGATAAAATTATTCACAAACCGGATATGCATTTGATAATTGAAGAAAGCAAGGTCTGTGTAGATGGCGGACAAGCTGTTTATCAAGAATTTTATTATTATGTACTTAATAAACCTCAAGGTGTGATTACAGCAACAGAAGATAAAAGATATAGAACCGTAATGGATCTTCTACTACCAATAGATCAGCGTAAATCATTAGCCCCAGTAGGTAGACTGGATAAAGACACTGAGGGACTTTTGATACTTACCAATGATGGGAAGCTAACACATGAACTATTATCTCCTAAAAAGCATGTGGATAAGGTATATTATGCTAAAATTAGAGGCATGATTACTTTACAAGATGTTAAGCAATTTGAAGAGGGTATTATATTAGAAGATGGGACAAGTTATCGATCATCAAAACTAGAAATTCTTCATGCGGGAGATATTTCAGAGATTTATGTAACCATTAGTGAAGGGAAATTCCATCAAGTTAAACGTATGGTTATGTCAGTAGGCAAAGAAGTTATTTACCTAAAACGTATAAAAATGGGAGCATTAGAACTACCGGAAGATTTAAATATAGGCGAATATAGACAACTGACAGAATTAGAATTAAAGCTATTAAAAGGAGAGAAGCAAGGTGACCGAACATTGTAAAGCAATAATATTTGATCTTGATGGGACTTTAGTAGATTCAATGTGGGTATGGCCGGAGATAGATAAAGCATATCTAGGGCAATTTGGTATTACACCACCATATGGTATGGAGGAAGAACTGGAAGGATTGAGTTTTACAGAAACAGCAGCTTACTTCAAAGAAAGATTTAATATTAGTGACAGTATTGAAGCTATTAAAGACACTTGGAACAAGATGGCGTGGGAGTTTTATACAGAACATATTACACTAAAAGATGGGGCCTATGAGTTTCTGAAACAAACTTATAAAAAGGGTCTTAGAATGGGTATTGCGACAAGTAATAGTATTGAACTTGTTAGCGTTATTCTGGAGCGATTGGCTATTAAAGATTATTTTCATAGTATACGTACCTCTTGTGAAGTTGAAAAAGGAAAACCTTATCCTTATATTTATTTAAAAGTTGCAGAAGATCTAGAGGTAGAGCCAGAAGAATGTCTTGTGTTTGAAGATATTCCCAATGGGGTCATTGCGGCGAAGCGGGCAGGCATGCAAGTATGGGCGATTAATGATCATCAAAAGGATGATGTCAAAAAGAAACTTAGAGAAATAGCGGATAGATTTATTTATGATTACCAAGAAGCAATAAATTATTTTTATGTTAAGTAACTATAGGGCTTGATAGCGTAAAGCAATTATTCATAACAAATCATAAATAGATATTGAAATAATGTAATTTTAGTGTATAATTATTAATAAAAATACAAATAGTTAATAAATATACAGAAAAGGGAGGCTATAAAATGTTTGGATTAAAGGGTAAATCTTTATTAACATTACATGATTTTTCAAAACAGCAAATAACTTATTTACTGGACTTATCAAGTGAGCTAAAATCAAAAAAGACAATGGGTATACAAGGTGATCTATTAAAAGGGAAAAATGTTGCATTGATTTTTGAAAAACCTTCTACTAGAACAAGATGTGCTTTTACTGTAGCTTGTGTAGATGAAGGTGCCCATCCAGAATATCTTGGAAAAGATGATATTCAACTCGGTTACAAAGAAAGTGTGGAAGATACAGCGCGTGTCCTTGGGAGATTATTTGATGCCATTGAATTTAGAGGATTTTCGCAAAAGGTTGTAGAAGATCTTGCAAAGTATAGCGGAGTACCGGTATATAATGGATTAACGGATATGTATCATCCTACACAAATTCTAGCTGACTTGCTGACTATGAAGGAGCACCTCGGGGTTTTAGAAGGTAAAAAGTTTGTCTATATTGGTGATGGTAGAAATAATATGGCCAACAGTCTTCTGATAGGATGTAGTAAAATGGGTGTAGATATTTTTATAGTGGCACCAAAGGTACTCTGGCCAGAAGAAGAGCATGTGAATATCTGTAAGGGATATGCAATGGAAGCTGGCTCACAAGTGATTATTACAGAAGATATAGACATGGTCAGAGGTGCAGACGTAATTTACACAGATGTATGGTGCTCGATGGGTGAAGAAGATAAAGCAAAAGAACGTATTGACATGTTAAAACCTTATCAAGTTAATCAAGAGCTGCTTCAAAAAGTAAATAATCCTCAAATGATTTTCATGCACTGTTTACCAGCTGTAAAAGGAAATGAAGTCACAGAAGAGATATTTGAAAGCAAATATTCAGTCGTTTTCGATGAGGCAGAAAACAGAATGCATACTATTAAAGCTGTTATGGTAGCTACTTTAGCCTAGTTCGGTTATTTTTATAAATTGACAAAATAGATTAAAAGATTGACTAATGTTAAAAAGTTATCTATAATTTTATCATTAATAACTTTTTTTAAACAATTTATATTTTAGACTTTATATTTGTAGGAGGGTACAAAATGCGCGTGTATAACTTTTCGGCAGGACCAGCAGTTTTACCACTTGAAGTTTTAGAAAAGGCTCAAAAAGAATTGGTTTCCTATGGTAATAGTGGTATGAGTGTTATGGAAATGAGCCATCGATCAAAAGATTATGAAGCAATTATTGGAGAAGCAGAAGCTAAATTAAGAAAGATTATGGAGATACCAGAAAATTATACTGTCCTCTTTTTACAAGGAGGAGCATCCCTCCAATTTGCTATGATTCCTCTTAACTTATTCAGGAATTCCAACAAAGCAGATTATATTGAATCAGGTATGTTTGCATCAAAAGCACTTAAAGAAGCTAAGAAATTTGGAGATGTTAATGTTGTAGCTTCTTCTAAAGCGGATAACTATTCTCGTATTCCAGATTTTTCGAAAGAACAGTTTACACAAGATGCAGATTATTTTTATATATGTGCAAACAATACAATATTTGGTACAAAGTTTAACACTTTTCCAGACACAGGGGATGTACCTCTTGTAGCAGATATGTCATCTTGCATTTTGTCAGAAAAAATTGACGTAAGTAAATTTGGTTTAATATATGCAGGGGCTCAAAAGAACCTTGGACCAGCAGGTGTAACACTTGTTATTATTAGAAATGATTTATTAGGTTTTGCTAAAGAGAATGTGCCAACGATGCTTGATTATAAAGTAATGGCAGAAAACGATTCTATGTATAATACACCCCCTACATATGGGATTTATATGCTTAAGTTAGTTTTTGAGTGGATAGAAGAAAAGGGCGGAGTTTCTGGCATAGAAAAGATGAACCGCGACAAAGCAGCTATATTATATGATTTCTTAGATCGTTCAAGTTTATTTAAAGGAACAGCAGCTAAAGAAGATAGATCTCTTATGAATGTAACCTTTGTAACAGGTGATAATGAGATAGATGCTAAGTTTGTGAAAGCTGCTACAGCAGCTGGATTTGTGAACCTAAAAGGGCACAGAAGTGTGGGCGGTATGCGAGCGAGTATTTATAATGCTATGCCAATTGAGGGCGTAAAGGCACTTGTAGCGTTCATGGAAAAATTTGAAAGCGAAAACTAGGAGGAGAATGCGGTGTATACTATACAAACGTTAAATAAAATTTCTAAAAGTGGTCTTGCATTATTTGGAAATAACTATCATATTACAGATGACTTAAATAATGCAGATGCAATTTTAGTAAGAAGCTCAAAGATGCATGATATGAGTTTGCCAAATTCAGTTAAAGCTATTGCAAGAGCAGGAGCAGGTGTTAATAATATACCTATTGAAAAATGCGCAGAGGCAGGCATTGTAGTATTTAATACACCGGGAGCTAATGCAAATGCAGTTAAAGAAATGGTTATTGCAGGGCTGTTGCTTTCTTCTCGAAAAGTAGTTGAAGGTATTAATTGGGCCAAGACTTTAACAACTGATGTTGCAAAGGAAGTTGAAAAGGGAAAAGGCGCTTTTGGAGGCCCTGAAGTTTTAGGTAAAAAATTAGGGGTGATAGGACTCGGAGCGATTGGAGTGATGGTGGCTAATTCTGCTCAAGCTCTTGGTATGGAAGTGATAGGTTATGATCCTTATATTTCGATCTCTGCAGCTTGGGGATTATCAAGACATATTAAGCACGCTACTTCTTTAGAAGAGGTATTTGCAGAAGCGGATTATCTTACAATTCATGTGCCGCTTCTTGATGCAACTAAGCATATGTTTAATAAAGAAGCTTTTGCAAAAATGAAACCAGGGGTTCGTATTCTAAATTTTTCAAGAGATACACTTGTAAATAACGAAGATATTATTGAAGCTATTAAAGAAGGTATTGTAGCTAAATATGTAACAGACTTCCCTGTAGAAGATGTTATGCATAATGACGATATTATTACTATTCCTCACTTAGGAGCCTCAACCCCTGAGTCAGAAGAGAATTGTGCAGTAATGGCTGTACAACAGATCAAAGATTACTTAGAGAATGGCAATATCATTAACTCGGTTAATTTTCCGGAATGTGCAATGGCATGGGGGGCAAACTACAGATTAACTATTATCCATAAGAATGTTCCAACAATTATAGGAAAAATAACTGCAATCATTTCACAGGAAGGTATTAATATTCAAGATATGACTAATAGGAGCAGAGGAGAATTTGCTTATACGATTATTGATACAAACACAAACGTTTCTCAAGATAATATTGCAAATATAAAGGATATTGATGGTATTATTGGCGTACGTGTTTTAACTAAATAGTAAGTATGGTAAAATAAAAAGGAATTAAGTAATGGTCTTAATTCCTTTTTGTTTGTTTAAAAATAGACAAAATATGCCTTTGTTTATACTTTCAGTGACTATAATTCATAGTTTTTATACAAGTTATGCATAGTTAGAGAGGAGTATTTGGGATGAAAGAAATAGCACTTCATATATTGGATGTTGTACAGAATAGTGTAAGAGCTGGTGCTACAGAAATTAGCATTATTATTATTGAGGACACACCTAATAATTTACTTAAGATAACTATAGAAGATGATGGTAAAGGAATGTCGAAAAATTTAGTAAGTAGCGTAAAAAATCCATTTGTTACAAGTAGAACACTTAGAAAAGTAGGACTTGGCATTCCGCTCCTTAATCAACTTTGCGAGGAATGTGCAGGAGGCCTTAGTGTAGAGAGTACATTGGGTAAAGGGACTAAGCTTATTGCAACGATGCAGTATAATCATATTGATCGATTACCAATTGGAGATATGCCAAGCACTATGACAACACTTATTCTTTCAAAACCAGAAATAGAATATATTTATCAGCATAGTTATAATGATCATGCATTCTTATTTGATACCAAGCAAATTAAAACTATGTTAGAAGGAGTACCTATTCATGATTTAGAGATCATTAAATGGATAGGGAATTACTTACAAGAAAATATTGAAGAAATACATCAAGAGAGTATTTAGATAGATATTTGGTATGGATTTACAATAGTTAAAAAATAAACTAATGTTGTATATCTTAATTAAAATGTTATAATTTATTTTAGCTAATTGCTTTAGTTAATGATTTTAGTCAAGTAAGTAAAGGGGGATATGTATGAAGGGTTTAACTTTTAAAAAAGGAATTCACCCAAATTATAATAAAGAATCTACAAGTTCAAAAGCTATAGAAACGCTAATGCCTCAAGGAGAACTTGTATATCCAATGTCTCAGCATATAGGAAGCCCGTGTAAACCTTTAGTAAAAAAGGGAGACAGCGTTTTAGTTGGACAAAAAATAGGTGACGCTACTGGATTTATATCTGCACCAATTCATAGCAGTGTGTCAGGGACGGTAAAGGTAGTAGAAGAAAGAAGAACTTTAAGAGGGATAAAAGACTTATGTGTAGTTATAGAAAATGATTTCGAATACAAGGACAGCCCTGATATGCAGGAAAATGCTATGCCATCTTATGAAGAGCTTACGCAAGAAAAATTAGTAAGCATTGTAAAAGAAGCAGGCTTAGTTGGTATGGGCGGAGCGGCTTTTCCGACTCACGTCAAACTTGCACCGCCACCAGACAAGGAGATGCGATATATTATTATTAATGGGGCTGAGTGTGAGCCTTATTTGACATCTGATCATAGAGTTATGGTAGAAGAAGGTGAAAGAATTGTAGAAGGACTTAAGATTCTTCTTCAAGTATATAAAAATGCAAAGGCACTTATTTGTATAGAAGATAACAAGCCAGATGCGATTGAGAATATGTTGAAGCTTACTAAAGAGGTAGATAGAATAGATACGCTGTCACTACACACTAAATACCCACAAGGCTCAGAGAAACATCTGATCTATGCAGCTATTGGTAAGGAAGTGCCAAGTGGTAAGCTTCCTATAGATATAGGATGCGCAGTATTTAACATTGATTCTATTGTGGCTATCTGGAGAGCGGTTACAAAGGGAAGACCCATTATGAGAAGAATCGTGACTGTATCAGGAAGTGGCGTTTCTAATCCATGTAATGTAAAAGTAAGAGTTGGTGCTTCGTTTAGGGAGATTTTAGAGTATGCTAAATGGGACGAAGAAAAGACACTTAAGATTATAGCAGGAGGCCCAATGATGGGAGCTGCAATTTCTGATGTTGATGTGCCTGTAGTTAAAGGAACATCTGCTATTCTTTGTTTTACTGAAAAAGAGATGAATACACAAGATGCTTCACATTGTATCAGGTGTGGTAAGTGTGTCGATGTATGTCCTATGCAATTAGTACCAAATACCATTCATATGGCAGCAATAAATTCGGAGTTTGATGCGTTTATGAAATATGATGGAATGGACTGCATAGAATGTGGATGTTGTTCCTATATTTGTCCGGCAAAAAGACAGTTAGTTCAAAGTATTAGAACAGCTAAATCTACCATTCGTTCAAGAAAATAAAAGAAAAAGGAGAAAATAAGATGGAAAAAGTATTAAAGGTTTCATCGTCCCCTCATGTAAGAGCCAATCATACAACACAAAGTATTATGCGGGATGTTATTATTGCATTAATTCCTGCTATGTTGGCAGGCATACTTTTCTTTGGTATTAGGGCGTTATGGGTGACACTTATCAGTATAATTGCATGCGTTTTATTTGAGTGGGGATGGCAAAAGGTATTTAAAATGCAGATTACAGTATTTGATTTAAGTGCAGTGGTAACGGGTTTACTATTAGCATTTAATTTGCCGGTTAGTACGCCTTATTATATAGTAGTAGTAGGTGCATTTGTTGCAATTATTCTTACTAAGCAAATTTTTGGAGGTATTGGTCAAAATTTCATAAATCCAGCACTTGCAGCAAGAGCCTTTTTACTCGCTGCTTATCCTACGGCAATGACGGACTTTACACTTCCAGCTCGTGCTGTTTCTGGTATTGATACAGTTTCTGGTGCAACGCCATTGGCCCTTTTAAAACAAGGGGTATTTGAAACGCTTCCAAGCTTTTCGGATGCTTTTATAGGAAATACTGCAGGATGCATCGGAGAAGCTTCAGCTCTAGCCCTCCTACTTGGGGCAGCATACTTATTTTATAAAAAAATTATTAAATGGCATATTCCAGTTTTCTATATAGCTACAATATTTATTATAACTTATTTATTTAATGGATTTGATAGCTATATGAGCTTCTATTCATTATTTTTAGGTGGGATAATGCTTGGTGCTTTCTTTATGGCAACAGATTATACAACATCGCCTATGACTGTTAAAGGGCAAATCATATTTGCTGTTGGAGCTGGTGTTATAACCTCTATGATACGACTTTTTGGAGGCTATCCAGAAGGTGTAAGTTATAGTATTTTAATGATGAATTTAGCAGTACCTCTCATTGATAGATATGTAAAAACAAGACGTTTTGGGGGAGGGGAAAAGGCATGAGAGAATCACTTAAATTAGGCATATTATTATTTGTGATTACAGCTGTATGTGCTGGGATGTTAGGACTTATTAATCGTACTACTACACCAGTTATTGCTCAAAATAAAGCGGATTCAGAACAACAAGCCATGAAAATGCTTATTGAAGAAGCTGAAACATTTAGTAAAGTAGAGAATATTGAAGATGAAAAAATAAAAGAAGTATATGTTGCGAAATCAGGGGAAGAAGTAATAGGTACTATTGCGAAAGTTATGCCCAATGGCTATGGTGGAGAAATCACAGTGTTAATTGGATTTGACTTAGAATCTCAGATTAAAGGCATTAAGATTTTATCGCATACTGAAACACCAGGGTTTGGAGCAAATGCAACTAAACCAACTTTTATTGATCAGTTTTTACAAAAACTGCCTCCTTTAAAGGTGGTAAAAGCAACACCACAAGAAGATGAAATAGTTGCTATTACTGGGGCAACGATCACTTCAGATGCAATTGTAGAAGGTGTTAATCAAGCAGCGGCATATGTGATAGAACATCAACAAGAACTGCATATGGGGGGGAAATAAATGAATATTATAAAAGAAAGATTAAAAGCGGGTATAGTGATAGATAATCCTATATTTATGCAAGTGCTGGGAATGTGTCCGACACTTGCAGTTACAACGAGTGGAACGAACGCAATAGGAATGGGGCTTGCTACTACAGCAGTTCTTATTGGATCTAACCTTGTTATTTCACTTCTAAGAAAATGTATTCCTTCTAAAATACGTATTCCGGCTTTCATAGTTATTATAGCAAGTTTTGTAACAATGGTAGATCTGGTACTTCAAGCCTATATACAAGAGCTACATGCTTCTTTAGGGCTATTCATTCCACTGATTGTTGTTAACTGTATTATACTCGGAAGAGCAGAAGCTTATGCATCTAAAAATAATATAATTTCATCCTTTTTTGATGCGATAGGTATGGGCCTTGGTTTTACAGTTTCGCTTACAATTATTGGCGTAATAAGAGAAATATTAGGAACAGGTGAACTTTTTGGCAGAGCTATAATGCCTGCACAGTATAATCCAGCTATTATTATGATTTTAGCACCAGGAGCATTTTTCACATTAGGACTATTAATGGCGCTTTTAAATGCATTAAAAGCAAGAAAAAACTAGGAGGATAAAAAAATGAATTTATTTTTATTATTTTTAGGCGCAGCACTAGTTAATAATTTTGTACTTGCAAAATTTTTAGGAATATGCCCCTTCCTAGGTGTATCAAAAAAAGTGGAAACTTCACTGGGAATGGGAGCAGCCGTTACTTTTGTTATGGGACTTGCGTCTATGATTTCTTATATTGTTTATAACTATATACTTAGACCGCTTCAAATTGAATATTTGTATACAGTAGCCTTTATATTAGTTATTGCATCACTTGTACAGTTTGTAGAAATGGTTATTCAAAAAATGAGCCCTTCATTATATAGTGCACTAGGTGTTTTTTTACCGCTTATTACGACAAACTGTGCTGTTTTAGGGGTTGCAATACTCAATATGCAAATGAACTATTCATTAGTTGAATCTATTGTAAATGGTATTGGCGGAGCTGTAGGCTTTACACTTGTTATGGTTCTTTTCGCTGGGATAAGAGAAAGAATTGAACACAACGAGGTATTGGCACCTTTTAAAGGACTTCCTATAGCACTTATTACTGCTGGATTTATGGCAATAGCATTTGCAGGCTTTCAAAATATGATATAAATGACATAAATAAGAGGGGGGATACAAATGGATATTGCAGCAATAATATATCCTGTATTATCTATAGGTGGAATTGGTCTGTTATTTGGTGTAGGACTAGGTATAGCGGCTAAAAAGTTTGCTGTTCCAGTAGACGAACGTGTACAAGGGATAAAAGAAAATTTACCAGGTGCAAACTGTGGTGGTTGCGGCTTTGCAGGCTGTGAGGCGCTAGCTAAGGCCATTGCAAATGGTGAAAGTAAGATCACTGCCTGTCCCGTATGTAATCAAGATCAAGTAGATGAAATAGCTAAAATTATGGGAATTGAATCCGGTAATAGTGAAAAGTATCGTGCTGTTGTTAGATGTAAAGGAACTCATACAACTGCGAAGTTTAAATACAGTTATGAAGGGATACAGACCTGTAATGATGCTAACTTAATTGGTGGAGGACATAAAACTTGCCAATATGGATGTCTAGGTTTTGCTACTTGTAAAGGGGCTTGTGTATTTGGAGCAATTACGATGGTAGATGGCCTGCCGGTTATCGATCCACAGAAATGTGTAGGATGCGGTGCCTGCAAAAGTTCATGTCCAAGAAGTATTATAACGATTTTACCTGCTGATTCAAGTTATAATGTTAATTGTGTTTCAAAAGATAAAGGTAAAGAAGTAAAAGCTGGGTGTAGTGTAGGGTGTATAGGATGCGGAATTTGTGTAAAACAATGTGAATCAGGTGCTATAACAATGACAAACAACCTTGCTGTAATTGATAATAAAAAGTGTGTTCATTGCGGTAAATGTGAACAAAAATGTCCAACTAAAGCTATTTCTAATCTTCTAGAGGCTTAGAATAAAATAAAAAAAGATACTTTCGGGTATCTTTTTTTATTTTATTCTAAGCTAAACGCTATAATTTTGACTCAAGGCATTTATACTTTCAAAAGCTCCCATTTTATGCTAGGTATTTCAGAAGTTTTATGATAAAATGTAAAAAAATAAGAATAAATGATTAGCATGGGGGATATTTTATGGCGATTAATAGATCAACAAATTTTTGGGTATTAATATTATGTATGTTAGCTGGTCTTACGGTAGGAAACTTTATAGGAGAACTATGCAGCAGTGTTTCTTTTCTGAAATGGATTAATTATACAGGACACTTTGGCCTTGATAATCCAGTACAGATTGATTTAGGTGTAATATGGTTATCATTTCAGGTTAAACTTAATATTACGTTAGCTGCCATTTTAGGGATGATAGGTAGCGTCCTAATCTATCAAAAAATTAAATAGTAGGGGATGAATAAAAATGGCTAATGTTTTGCTTGCTTCTTCTTCACCAAGAAGACAAGAACTTATGCAGTTGCTTGATATAGCCTTTGAGATTGTTGTGAAGCCGATAGAGGAAAAGATTGAGGAGGACTTATCTCCTGCAGAAAATGTAAAGTATTTAGCTTTTAAAAAGGCGGCAGCCGTTGCCCAAGATTATCCTGAAGCTTTAGTTATAGGGTGCGATACCGTGGTTGTTTTAAATGATCGTATTATAGGGAAACCTAAAAACCCGGAGGATGCCAAAAGGATCCTTAAGGCTTTATCTGGTAAAGCACATTATGTTTGTACCGGAGTAGCCATTATAAACATCAAAGAAAAACTAGAAATTTGCTTTTGTGAAACCACAAATGTAAAAATGAAAGACTTAACAACAGATGAAATTGATGATTATATTGCTACTGATGAACCTTTAGATAAAGCAGGGGCGTATGGTATACAAGGTAAAGGGGCTATTTACATTGAGCAAATTAGCGGAGATTACTATAATGTAGTTGGCCTTCCGCTGAATAGACTTTATAAAGAACTTATTAAACTTAATACGTATCAAAGAATAAAAGACAAGTTATGATTCATAACTTGTTTTTTTATGGTTAAAATTGGTATGGATAATATAGATTAAGGCAATAATTTGAGTATAAAAGGGGGCGTGATATGCGTATACAAGATAAACCATTGTACAGCAGACCTTGTGAGAAGTTTGAAAAATATGGCGAAGGAGCCCTTACGGATATTGAGCTATTGGCTATACTAATCAGAAGTGGTACTAAAGATAGCAATGCAGAAGAGGTTGCGGCCAGTATTCTGACTATGCATGAAAAAGAGCCCTCACTTATTTCGCTCTATCAAACTACTTTTGAAGAACTTTATCGCATAAAAGGTATAGGCAAAGTGAAAGCACTTCAAATCCTAGCTTTATTAGAACTTTGCAGGCGAATTACCCGACAAAAACACACTTATTCACTAAAAGTTTCCTCCCCAAAAACAATATCAGATTATTTTATGGAGGATATGAGACACTTAAAGGAAGAAAACTTTGTTGTAATCTTACTAGATGCGAAATGTAAAATGCTCGGACATAAAGTCATATCAACGGGAAGTTTGACAGCATCTATTGTGCATCCAAGAGAAGTCTACAAAGTAGCTGTACAAAAATCTGCTCACAGTATTATTGTAGTTCACAATCATCCAAGCGGCGATCCCGCGCCGAGTAAAGAAGATATTCAAATTACAAAAAGACTTAAGGAAGCGGGAAATATGATGGGCATTCCGCTTTTAGATCATATTATTATCGGAGACGGAAGTTATATAAGTTTAAAAGAGGAAAACACTATTTAAGAGTTAAAAACATAATCTTACAAAATTTAACTTTTATATGTTTATTTAGTATCAACCTGTTGAAAAAGATAAAAAAACACTGTATGATGGTAAATATGGATTTTGTCAATAAAAGAAATAGAATATAGATTTTATTAGGAGGACATTTAAAATGTTTGGAAAAGATATGGGTATAGACCTTGGAACAGCTAACACACTTGTGTTTGTTAAAGGAAAGGGAATAGTAGTAAATGAACCATCAGTAGTTGCTATTAAAGAAAAAACAAATGAAGTACTTGCAGTAGGTGATGAAGCAAAACAAATGATAGGTAGAACCCCTGGAAGTATTGTGGCAATTAGACCTTTGAAAGATGGTGTTATAGCAGATTTTGCGACAACAGAGGCTATGTTAAGGTATTTTATTGGAAAGGCCTATAAGCAGTCACTATTCACACCTAAACCAAGGGTAATTGTTTGTGTGCCTTCAGGGGTTACGTCAGTAGAAAAGAGGGCTGTTGAAGAAGCCACAGAAAAAGCAGGAGCCAAAAAAGCACTTATTATGGAAGAGCCAATGGCGGCAGCAATAGGGGCACATTTAAGAGTCGAAGAACCTACTGGCAATATGGTTGTTGATATTGGCGGAGGGACTACAGATGTTGCAGTTATCTCTCTGGGTGGTATTGTAGCAAGCAAATCACTGCGTATAGCTGGAGATGAGTTTGATGAATACATCGTTTCATATATTAAAAGAGAATATAATTTAATGATTGGTGAACGAACAGCAGAACAAATCAAAATTAATATCGGAGCAGCTTATCCTATCGGGGAAGATGCGACAATGGAGATAAGAGGAAGAGATTTAGTAACAGGCCTTCCTAAAATTCTCACTATTACATCTACTGAAGTTACGGAAGCTATTAAAGAGCCAGTTAATGCTATTATTGATGCTATTAAATATACTCTTGAAAAAACACCTCCAGAGCTTTCAGCAGACATTATTGAAAGTGGAATTATGCTAACTGGAGGCGGCGCACTCCTTACAGGACTTGATACATTGATAAGCTTAGAAACCGGTATGCCCGTAAAAATAGCTGAAGATCCCCTGGACTGTGTAGCTAAAGGAACGGGTTATGCACTAGAGGACATAGAGAAATGGGCAGCGCTTTTGGCTGATGACAAGTAAAACAAGGAGAGAGTACCTTGAAATTTAATAAAAAATTTAAAAAAGTGGGAATTATAGCAGGTGTAACTTGCATTGTTGTGTTAATAATTGGGGCAAAATACAAAATCCCTATTATTAGCACAGCGGTAAATTATATTTTATATCCTGTTCAGAAGTCAATTATTTTTGTTTCAGATCAAACAACTGGTTTTACACACTATTTCAAGGATATACAACTACTGATTACAGAAAATGAAATCCTTAAACAAGAGAACGAAAAGTTAGTGTATGAAAATACAATTCTTGCTGAATATAAGAACGAGAATAATAATCTGAAAAACCTTTTAGAGATGAAACAGCGTTATCGTGACTATGAGGGAGTAGGCGCAAATGTTATCGGAAAAGAATCGGGTAATTGGTATAAGATCTTTAATATCGATAAAGGCACAAATCATCATGTTTACGAAAATAGTGTTATTCTAGCAAATGGTGCATTGGCGGGACGTGTATTAAGTGCTACAAGTATATCTTCAAAAGTACTTTCAATTATTGATGATCGAAGTTCTGTAAGTGCTAAGATAGTAAGAACTGGAGATACCGGCATATTAAGAGGAGATATTGAACTTGCAAATAGAGGGCTGTGTAAACTCGAAATCAATATAGAGTCAGAGGTTGTTAAGGGAGACCAAGTCATAACTTCTCATCTAAGCTCAATCTACCCGCCAGGAATTCCTATTGGAACAATCGAAGAAATTGCACAAGGCAAAAATGGTTTGACGCAATATGCCTATGTTAAGCCGATAGTAGATTTTAAATATTTAGAACAAATTCTAGTTATTGAAAGTGCTGATGATTAGCAGGGGGAGGATAAAATGAGAATATCTATTATAAGCATTTTACTTCTTCTTATGCATGCTTTAAGTACGACCCTTTTTCAAGTCTTAAGAATTGGGGATGTTGCGCCTAATTTTATGATTATGATTATTGTATCGTTTGCACTTTTAAGGGGCAGTAAAGAAGGATGTATTATTGGTATAGCAGCTGGTTTGTTAAATGACATTTCTTTTGGGACCTTTTTGGGACCCGGTGCTGTGATATATGCTATTATTGGCTATATATGCGGAAAATTCAATAAGAATTTCTATAGAGAAAATTTTATTATTCCATTTATATGTACATTATTCAGCAGTTTATTTTATAGTACCGTATCTATGTTAGGATTTATACTAAGAGGTAAAATAAATTTTATTTTCTTTACTAAATCTATTATTATTCCAGAACTTATTTATACCATTACTTTATCATTGGTAATTTATCAGTTTGCTTATGTTATTAATGAAAAAATAGAATACAATGAAAGAAAAACTAGAAATATATTTTAGTAGGGAGGGTAAGTAGGTGAAAAAAGGTATAAATAAGCTCCTACTCATCTTTAAAAATAGAATTTTCATCATGTTTATTACTATATGTTTTTTGTTTCTGGTGTTGCTTTTAAAGTTTTATACACTTCAGGTTATTAATTATGACCAGTATGCAAATGACTTAAGAGCGAGTGTCCAAAGAACAATTGAAATACCTGCTACTCGCGGACTTATTTTTGACAGGTATGGTAGGCCACTTGCTGTAAATAAACCTATGAATGTTTTGAAATTTGATCAACAGGTAAGAATGAAAAAAAGTCAGCTTAATCAAACTTTATTAGATGTAATGCAAGTAATAGAAAAAAATGGAGACAGGGCTATCGATAATGTGCCCATTTCAAAAAAAGCACCCTTTGAATTTACAGGAGAGAAAAGTCAAATTAAAAGTTTTATTTATTCTATTCCTTATAATAGTGATGAACATAGACAAGAACTTTTGACCTATACAGCGCCTGAACTTGTTAATTACCTTAAGAAGCAGTTTGAAATCAGTGATACTATAGGAGATAGTGATGCAAGGAAAATTATTGGCTTGCGTTCTGAAATTTATAAATTAGCTTATTATCAATATAAGTTAGTTAACATTGCTACTAATATCTCAGATAAAACAGTTAATGAAATAGAAGAGAATCACTCAAAGTTTCCAGGTGTTATTGTAGATGTTGAACCCATTAGACACTACACTGAAGGAGAATTGTTTGGCAATATACTTGGCTATACAAGGACTATAACAGATGCTCAATATGAACAAATGAAAGATTTAGGGTATGATAAGACAGATGTTGTTGGACAAGTTGGTATTGAACAGTCTATGGAACAAGAACTTAGAGGTCAAAAGGGCAGTGAAGTAGTCGAAGTAGATAATTTAGGAAGACGTGTTCATACTATTGCGCGGGAAGATCAAGTGCAGGGTAATAACATATTTTTAACAGTAGACTTAGATTTTCAAAGAGATACTTATGATAGCATTGAAAGAAGACTTAGTGCTGCTTTAGTTGAACGTCTTAAAGGCGGTACCAAGTATATCAAACCACTTAAAAGCAAAGAGCTCATTATTTCTATGATAGAAAGTAATCAACTCAGTATAAATGAGATGCAAGCCGAGCCTTTGGCATCTATGCAAAATCAATTATACACTCAATTAATCAAGGCTTATGAAGAAATTGATGTACTTATACGAAAGGACTTATCCCTTAAAGAGTTACTTATTCAATGGCTTGAAGAAGATACGGGGCTTGTAACTGAAAAACAAATACTATTAGCTATGCATGAACAAGGATCTATTACCTTGAGTGATAATAATATAAAAATAATGCAAGGCAATTTATATGGCAGTACAGAACAATTGCTGATTGAGCAATTAGAAAAGGGTTATTTAAAACCGAAGCAGTTGGCAGTAGATCCATTTAGTGCGGCAGCAGTAGCTGTTGATGTTAACACTGGCGAGGTACTGAGTATAGTAGGATACCCTTCATTTGACAGTAATGAAATGATTATGAATTTCAATCAGTATTGGTCGATGCTTTTTGATGGCATAGATAAGCGAAGCATGTTGTGGAACCGATCACTTATGACAACAAAAGCACCAGGATCTACTTTTAAGATGATTACTGGAATAGCTGGTCTTGAAGAAGAGGTTATAACGCCTTCAACAGTAATATTTGACACTGGGACTTTTACAAAGGCTGGCGAACCTTATCCAAGGTGCTGGGTGTTATCTCGATCTGGAGGAGGACATGGCAACACTAATTTATCGAGGGCACTTGAAGTATCATGTAATTACTTTTTCTATGAAGTTGTGTATAGATTAAGTAAGGGTGCTGCTAATCCTTATACCAATATTGATACATTAACTAAATATGTACAAATGTTTGGACTTGATCAATCAACAGGGATAGAACTTGCCGAGACACCACCTAATGTGTCAACACCAAGGAATTTAGTGCAACGTCGTATCACCGATGGATTTAATTCGTTAAAAAACATGAACCCAGATATTACCCTTAAAAGAATTACAGATATTAAAGATACTTTAAGTAAAGGTGTTTATCCAGTTATTGATTCAGGAAGTTCTGACCTTAATACTCATATTGACTATCTTATTCAATATGAACTCAAACGCAAGTTAGAACCAGCACTTCAAGAAGCCTTAGCTTCCGAGTATGACGAGTTACTTGGACAATTTTATACAGAAATAAGCACCTATTTGCAGTTAAGTGCAGATGCATCTATTAGAACTATTGTAAATAATACAATTAATGATATTTCAAAACGCTCCTTAAAATTAAAAACGAAAGGGAATCTTCTTCAGGAGTTGGATGCTATGATAGGTGATCCTGTTTATAAGCGTCTTAAACTAATTATTGATGCTATAGATCCTAATGCTATTATTGATGCTTATGACCATGCTTATACTGTAGCTTATAGAAATGAAGTTAGAAAAAATAGCAACAGTGAAATAGCGCAGGAATTAAATCGAAGAATTAATGAACTTGATAGCCAGAAAGATTATTATAAAGAATATATTATGATTAAAATAAGAGCCAATATTATTAATGCAATTGCAAATAATCTCTTAAGCGGCATTGAGATGGAATGGACAGATGGACTTACAGTACGTACTGCTATCGGACAGGGATTTAATGCTTTTTCACCACTTCAGATGTCACGCTATATTGCAGGTATAGCTAATGGTAAACAAACATTTGATCTTAAGATTGTAAATGGTATATTTGACAATAAGGGTGCATTAGAATATACAAGTTCTGGTGTTAAAAATATTAAGGATATACAGGTATCAGAAAATACAATGAGTGAAATTCATAAAGGGATGTTAGCAGTCACTAAGGGCAGAGAAGGTACAGCAAGAGAAGTTTTTAATGACTTGCCTTTTGATGTTGCTGGCAAAACTGGAACGGCTCAAGAAGGCAGCCATGAGCATAGTTGGTTTGTGGGATTTGCGCCTTTCGATAAACCAGAAATTGCTATTGTAGTCGCTATTTACAACTCAGATGGTTTAGGTAAATACGGTAATCTTATAGCTAAAGATATGCTAATGAGCTATTTTAAACTTAATCTTGAAGGAGAAAAAACAACTTTAGATAATATGTTTATAGAATAGAGGGGAAAATATGGGAGAGGAAAATGTTGTTGTTTTTAAAGGAACAGCAGATGGCATTATCGTGTTACTGGATCAGGATGCTGATTTTGAAAAAATTCTTTACCACTTTAAAGAAAAGCTTGAGTATTCAAAGAGTTTCTTTAAAGGATCTAGAGTGAGTGTAAGATTTAAAGGGAGATCTTTAACCCGAGAACAGCAAGACAGACTTCTTATGCTTCTTACCAATCAAAATATTATTAACATTTCATTTCTTCATGATTTTGAACAAGAAAGTAAGCAAGAAGATAACTATTTGCTTTGGCTTAAGGAGCAAATTGATAGTCAATATGCATCCCTTACTCATTTCCATTATGGTATAGTGCGGTCAGGGCATCATATAAATTATCAGGGCAACATAGTTGTTTTGGGAGATGTGAACCCTGGGGGACTTGTTACAGCTGGGGGAAATGTTATCATACTGGGTGCATTAAAAGGCAAGGTGCATGCTGGTATGGATAAGGATTTTAAAAAACCTTTTGTAGTTGCCTCTTTGATGGCACCAATCCAAATAGGAATTGGTAATATTATTGCACAATCCCCAAATAATGAGCCAGTTTACAGTCTGAGTAATAATATACCACAAATAGCGTATTTGCAAGAAGATCAAATCTATATGGATCAAATTGATGTTAAAACATTAAATCATATGTTAAAATAAAACTAATAAATATTATTGGGGGGCTAAAGATGAGTCAAGTAATTGTAATTACTTCGGGTAAAGGTGGCGTTGGCAAAACGACTACTTCTGCAAATGTAGGAACTGCTTTAACATTATTAGGAAGACAAGTTGTACTGGTAGATGCTGATATAGGACTTCGTAACTTAGATGTGGTTATGGGACTTGAAAACAGGATTGTATACGATTTAGTTGATGTAGTTGAGGGGAGATGCAGACTTAAACAAGCATTAATTAAAGATAAACGTTTTGAAGGGTTGTTTTTACTTCCAGCAGCTCAAACAAGGGATAAAAATGCTGTAAGCCCAGAACAGATGAAAAAGCTTTGTGATTCTTTAAAAGAAGATTTTGATTATGTTATTCTAGACTGTCCAGCAGGAATAGAACAAGGATTTAAAAACGCAATAGCGGGGGCGGATCGCGCATTAGTTGTCACAACGCCAGAAGTTTCAGCGGTTAGAGATGCAGATAGAATTATTGGATTATTGGAATCTCATGGCATTTCTAATACACAGCTCATTATAAATCGTGTAAGAATGAATATGGTGAAACGCGGAGATATGATGGCAATGGACGATGTAGTAGAAATTTTAGCAATTGACTTAATTGGCGTTGTTCCAGATGATGAGAATATTGTTGTTTCTACAAATAAAGGTGAACCAGCAGCAATCGAAGCACATACTTTAGCAGGCAAAGCATTTCGTAATATTGCTGATAGAGTAGAAGGAAAAGACGTACCTTTTTTAGATTTATCAACAGGAAATAACTTTGTTGGCAAACTAAAAAAAGTTTTTGGATTTGGTAATTAAATAAAAGAGGGTGATAGGGATGCTGGATTTTAATAGTTTATTTGGTAGAAAGAATAAGTCAAGCTCGGTGGCAAAAGATAGATTAAAACTAGTTCTCATTCATGATAGAATTAACTGTTCAACTGAATTATTAGAAATGATGAGAGCAGATATTTTAGCTGTTATATCTAAGTATGTAGATATCGATACAGACGAATTTAATATTGAAATTGCGAACATGCAATATGAAGAAGGCGGTAAAAAGGCCCCGGTTTTGTCTGCCAATATACCGATTAAAAACTTAAAGAAAGTAAAATAGCTTTAATGATAGAAAGGATTAACATATTACAAATGCCTATTAAAAATTATTTTAAACAAATTGATCTATTTCTCATACTTATTATTATAGCATTAACAGCGATTGGGGTTTTAGCGATCAGCAGTGCAACTGCTTATTCCGGCGATGATAGTTTAGTGAGGAAACAAATTATTCATT
Organism: Cellulosilyticum sp. I15G10I2; assembly: GCF_900095725.1. Taxonomy (NCBI): domain Bacteria; kingdom Bacillati; phylum Bacillota; class Clostridia; order Lachnospirales; family Cellulosilyticaceae; genus Cellulosilyticum; species Cellulosilyticum sp. I15G10I2. The sequence continues at coordinate 968,350 of NZ_FMMP01000006.1, read as the reverse complement.
TTGTGGTAGGACTTGTTTTAATGATTATTGTAATGAGTATAGATTACCATATGCTTGGTGATTGGTATTTAGTTATTTATGGCATTACTGTAGTTATGCTTATCGCTGTGTTTTTTATAGGAAAGAATGTAAATGGCGCAGCAAGATGGATTATGATTGGTAATCAACAAATTCAACCCTCAGAGTTTGCAAAAATCTCAATGATTTTATGCGGGGCTAAACTTATTGATAACTATCAAAAGAAAATTAATGCATTATGGCCCATACTCATTATAGGATTGTTTGAGTTTATTCCTTTTATTTTGATTAATAGACAACCTAATTTATCAACAAGTATTGTACTAATTATCATTTTAGTGATACAATTATTTGTAACAAAGTTAAATATAAGATATATTTTAACAACAGTTGTAATAGGTATAATAATTGTAAGTTCTGCATTTGTATATATTGTTAAAAGTCCAAATCAAAAATTAATTGCCTCCTATCAAAGAGATAGAATAGTTAATAAAATTATAGGAGGAGATAATTTAGCTGAAAGATATCAAACTAATCAAGCAATACATGCTATTGGCTCAGGAGGACTCGAAGGAAAAGGCCTTTATAAAGGATCAATTAGTCAGCTTAACTATTTACCAGAATCGCATAATGACTTTATTATTGCAGTTGTTGGTGAAGAATTTGGTTTTATAGGTGCAACAGTTGTAATTGCGCTTATATTAATATTTATTGCCAGGGGATTTTGGATTGCACATGCAGCAATAGATGATTTTGGAAAATTAATAGTAGTAGGCTATATTGGCATGATTGCTATGCAGTCCTTTGTCAATATGGGAGTAGTAACAGATTTATTACCCAATACAGGGATACCTATTCCATTTATTAGCTATGGAGGCAGTTCTTTGTGGGCAAACATGATGGGAATGGGTTTGGTTTTAAATGTTGCAATGAGTAAAGAAGAAACGATGTTCTAAAGGAGGTTTGATAAAATGAATGTAGCACTAATTGCACATGATGCAAAAAAGAAACTTATGGAGAACTTTACAATAGCTTATAGACATATTTTAACGAAGCATACTTTATACGCAACAGGAACAACTGGCAGACTTGTTGAAGAGGCTACTAATCTAAATATTTATAAGTATTTAGCAGGACATTTAGGTGGTGCACAACAGTTAGGTGCACAAATTGCTCATAATCAAGTAGATATGGTCATCTTTTTAAGAGACCCTGTATCACAAAAACCACATGAACCAGATCTTGGGAGTTTAGAGAGATTATGTGATATTCATAATATACCTATTGCTACAAATCTAGCAACAGCAGAATTATTAATCAAAGCATTAGAAAGAGGAGACTTAAGTTGGCGTGATATCATGAGATAGGCACCTGCTGTAAGCCTAAAAGACTTTTCAAGTTTAAAAGACTTTTTTAAGTCTTTTTTATTTTGCTGTAACATAGAATAAGTTTTTTACTTGTCCCATATATATTAATAATAAATATATTTAGAGGTGATCCTATATGCGAGAAGTAAAAAGAAAAAGACCATGGGAAACACAACAGGGCGAAACAGAACGGAATCTGCTTGATACGTTTTTACATCAACTTGTTTTATCAACTTTTATTACAATAGGTATTTTTATGGCACTTAATACGGAGAATAATACACAGATTAAAAATTTTATCAATACACATCTCACTAAAGATATAGCATTACAAGATGTTCAGTCTATAATGGATTATGTTAAAGACACGCTTAGTGAGTATGGTGATTAATTTTTATACCCTAACAAATTACGGAGGATGAGATGACACAAGTATACTTACCAGATTCAATTTTAAATCAAGTAGATAAACCTGCTAGATATATAGGAGGGGAACTTAACAGCTATAAAAAAACTGTTGGTGAGCAAATGCTAAGATTTGCATTCTGTTTTCCTGATGTTTATGAAGTAGGAATGAGCCACTTAGGGATGCAGATACTTTATCATTTTTTTAATAGAAGAGAAGATGTTTATTGCGAAAGAGTATTTGCTCCTTGGATAGATATGGAGCAATTAATGAGAGTGAATCAGGTTCCTCTATTTTCACTAGAAACGCACACCCCGCTTAAGATGTTTGATTTTGTAGGTTTTACATTACAGTATGAGATGAGCTATACAAATATATTAAATATGTTGGATCTTGCTAATATACCCGCCTACAGTGCAGACAGATCAGAGGAAGATCCCTTTATTATTGCGGGGGGGCCCTGTGCGTACAATCCTGAACCCTTAGCACCATTTGTTGATATCTTTTATATTGGGGAAGGCGAGGTCTCATATGATGAGCTGTTTGATCAATATAAGATATGGAAAGCAGACGGAGGTACAAAAAAAGAATTTTTAATAAAACTACTAGATATTGATGGTCTTTATATTCCTTGTTTTTATGAAGAAACTTATTATGATGATGGCACTATAAAGGCAAAAATACCAACGCATCCAAAGGCAAAAGCGCGCATTCAAAAGGTTATCGTAGAGGATATGGATAATGTATTCTATCCAAGTACACAAATAGTACCATGGATACAAGCTGTTCATGATAGAGTAGCTTTAGAAATGTTTAGAGGATGTATACGAGGCTGTAGATTTTGTCAAGCGGGTATGATTTATAGACCCGTAAGACAAAAAAGCAAGGAAGAGCTTATTAAACACGCTAAGAATCTACTGCAATCTACCGGATATGAAGAAATATCACTTGCATCCTTAAGTACAAGTGACTACGATGATTTGCAGAATTTTTCCGAAGAATTAATGGATCTATGTCAAAATGAGTTTGTTAATATTTCTTTGCCTTCATTACGTATAGATGCATTTTCTGTTAATTTAATGCAGAGGGTACAAGAAGTAAGAAAAAGCAGCTTAACTTTTGCCCCGGAAGCTGGCTCCCAAAAATTAAGAGACGTTATTAATAAAAATATAACAGAAGAAGAGATATTAGAGGGGTGCAAATTAGCATTTGAAGGTGGATGGAATCGTGTAAAACTTTATTTTATGTTAGGACTTCCTGGTGAGACCGCTGAAGATGTACAAGAAATCGCTAGATTGTCTGAAAGGATTGTAAGCACCTATTATCAAGTAGATAAGGAAAAAAGACAAGGGGGGCTACAGCTTGTTGTCAGCACGTCGTGTTTTGTACCGAAGCCATTTACACCCTTTCAATGGGCTTCTCAAGATAGCACCCAAAGTTTTATGGAAAAACATAACTTATTAAGAAATACAATTACAAGAAAGCAAATAAAATATAATCATCATGATGCTAAGACAAGTATTCTAGAAGCTGTTATTGCGCGCGGTGATAGAAGGGTATCAAGACTTATTTATGATGCGTATAAAAACGGCTGTACCTTTGACAGCTGGGGTGAACATTTTAATTACCAGAAATGGGAACAAGCAGCCGAAAGTTCGCAAATAAATTTTGATTTTTATGCGAATAGAGAACGTCAGTATGATGAAATTTTGCCATGGGATCATATTGACATTGGTGTGACAAAAGCGTTTCTAAAGAAAGAAAATGAAAAAGCAAAAGAAATTGTTACTACCCCTAATTGCAAGGAAAAATGTTCAGGCTGCGGTATAAATGGGCTCGGAAAAGGAGTATGTAATGAAAATTAGATTGAAATTTATAAAACAAGGACACGTTAAGTTTGTTGGTCATTTAGATACTATTAGATTGTTTCAAAGAGCGATAAAAGTAGCTGGCATACCTATAGCTTATTCTCAAGGCTTTAATCCTCACTCTTTAGTTTACTTTGCAATGCCATTATCAGTAGGTGTAGGCAGTGTAGGTGAATATATGGATATTGTGACAGTCTCTGATATGGTTCCTGAAAAAGTTAAACAAATGCTAAACAATGTTTTAGTAGAAGGTATTCATATTACACAGGCATTTTTAGCTGAAGAGGGTAGTGCTTCATTGATGAGTTTAGTGCATGCAGCAAGCTATGAGATAGTTCTTATCAAGGAGACGTTTAAAGAATTATCAAAAAGCGTGATTGAAGAGCGGTTAAGCCGTGAAGAAATTATGATTCAAAAAAAGGGTAAAAAGGGAATGAAAACAATTAATATCAAGCCTATGATACTCGAATACAGTATTAATGAAACGCCAGAACATTTGATTATAATGCTTAAAGCATTAGCTGGAAGCGGTGAGAATTTAAGTCCTCAGCTTTTTTTAAAAGCCATTTTAAATAGTGGTGATAAAGAGGCACCCAATGTAAGTATAACTAGAAAGGAACTTTATACGTATGATCAAGATGCCTATATAGCACTGGAGAACTATAGGAGAAGAGAATGAAAAAGATCATACTTATTGAAAAAACAGTTGTATTTACAAGGCTGGCAATACTCCTTGATAATCAGCTTATTACAACCTATATTGATTCTAATTTAAATCCTGATGATCAAAACAAAGTAGTGGTGGGACAAATTGATAAAGTTGTTAAAAATTTAAATGCAGCATTTGTAGATTACGGGGATGAAAAAAAAGGCTTACTTCATTTATTGCAGGTTCCTGCAATGTATAAAGGTAAAATGAATCAAGGGGTAAGGCTACCCATACAGATTGTTAAACAAAATGAGGGAGAAAAGGGCCATAAATTAACTGCGAAAATAAATATAAAAGGGAAGTATCTTGTATGTTTACCTTTTGAAGAAGGTATAAGTATCTCAAAAAAAATAAAGAATCAGGCGCTCAGAAAAAAGCTCAAAGAGCGCTTAGTTCAAATTGCATCTGCCAAGTACGGATTTATCGTAAGAACTCATGCAGAATATGTGGCGATAGAAGATATCGAAGAAGATGCAAAAGGGCTTGTTAAGCAAGTAGACCATTTGATGAAAGTAAAAGATAATCTTTCAAAAGGTGCTGTTTTATTTAAAGAGCCGCCTATGTATAGTCAGGTAGTAGCTGAAAACCTTAACATCCATGACGAAATAGAAATCATTTGTAATGACCTTGAAACGGGCAGACTTTTGGAAGAGGAGCTTAAAGAATATAGAGAAAGAGGCTATATAGTTCAAATTATTTGTATAGATCAAAAAGAAGAGCTCTTTCAAATTTATGATATTCAAAAAGTAATAAATAACCTCCTGAGCCGAAAAATATGGCTTAAAAATGGGGGGAATATTATTATTGACTATACTGAAGCGCTTACTGTTATTGATGTAAATAGTGCTAAAGCTATTTTATCTAACAACCATAAAAAAGCGGTTAATGAACTTAATCAGTTGGCTATCAAAGAAGCCCTCTTGCAGATTTTAAGAAGAAATCTCTCGGGTATTATTATTGTAGATTTAATTGAAATGCCAGATTTAGAAGATAAGGAGCAAGCTTATCTTTATGCCAAAAATATGATCGCTCAGTATGGAGATAAAAGAACAAATGTTTTTCCAATTACAGAGCTTGGCTTGTTGCAAATTTCACGAAGCAAAAAATATAACAGCGTGCCTGTGAAATTATTAAAGACATGTGAACAGTGCAAGTATCCGCAAGGTGAATATAGTCTTGAATATAATGCATATCTTATTGAAAAAAGAATTAAGCATACTGCCTTTCAAACAACAAACACACAAATAACAGTACAGTGTTCTCAAGATATTATAGACTTTTTCTCACAAAATCATTTGAAGCAGAGCTTAGAAGATAAATATGGGATAAAAATCGACTTGATTAAGATGGAAAAAGGACTTAAAGATAAGTTTTTATGTTAGTATTTTGGGGAATAAGCGTTGACAGGAAGTATGGACTATGATAAGATGTTTAAGTGTTTTAAGCCGCACGAAGAGGTTTTAAAACTGCTGGCGCAGTACCATATTCGGCGAGTTTTCGGATTGAGGAGGTGTACACATGTACGCAATTATTGAAACAGGTGGCAAACAATATAAGGTTCAAGTTGGAGATAGTCTTCATGTTGAAAAATTAAATGTAGCTGCTGGTGATTCTATTGTATTTGATAATGTTTTAGTTGTAGGTCAAGAGGATGCTTTAACAGTTGGCACGCCATTTGTAGCGGGTGCAGCAGTAAAAGCTGATGTTGTTGGCGATGGCAAAGGTAAAAAAATCATCGTTTACAAATATAAATCTAAAAAGACTTACCATAAAAAACGTGGTCATCGTCAACCTTTTACAAAAGTGACAATCACAGCTATTGAAGCATAATTTTTATGATATGTGCAAATCTGTATTATCATAATCAAGTATTATGGGGTTTTAAAATAGAAGGGCATTCAGGCTATGCTGAGCATGGCACTGATATTATATGTGCTGCTATAAGTGTGTTAGTATTTAATACTGTAAATTCGATTAATGAATTTACAGATGAAGAAGTACACATTCACAAGATGGATCCAGAAAAAGGATTGTTTGATTGTGAGTTTCCAAAAAGAAAACTGCAAAACTCTTCAGAGAAAGCAGAATTATTATTAAATGCAATGGTATTAGGTTTAAATACTATTGAACAAACGTACGGAGAAAACTATATCAAAGTTAAAACAAATAGGAGGTGAGAGATATGTTACGTTTAGACCTTCAGTTTTTTGCTCATAAAAAGGGAGTTGGATCTACTAAAAATGGTCGTGACTCTGAATCAAAACGTTTAGGTGCTAAAAGAGCAGATGGACAATTTGTACAAGCTGGCAACATTTTATATCGTCAAAGAGGAACAAAAATTCATCCAGGTGAAAATGTAGGACGTGGCGGAGATGACACTTTATTTGCACTAGTTAGTGGAAAAGTTAAATTCGAACGTAAAGGCAGAGACAAAAAACAAGTTTCTGTATATCCAGTTGCACAAGAAGCATAACTATTGTAGAAGGTTTCAATGTTTGATTGAAACCTTCTTTTTATGTATTATAGAGAAACAACATATAAATTTGAGTTATTCATTACTATAATTTTGTTCCTCAGAATGATTTCACATTAAATAACATCCTGAATTAATTAAACTTTAAGGTGTGAAATCTATATGAAATAAAAGAAAGTGTACAAACTATATACGAAAGGAGTGATATTATGTTTGTAGACAAAGTTAAAATATTTGTAAAGTCTGGTAAAGGCGGTGACGGGCATGTTTCATTTAGAAGAGAAAAGTATGTGCCCAATGGCGGTCCTGATGGCGGAGATGGTGGCAGAGGCGGTCATATTATTTTTGAAGTAGATCCCGGTGTAAATACATTAATGCAATTTAGACATAATAAACATTATAAAGCACAAAATGGAGAAGATGGCGGCAAAAAGCGCTGTCATGGTAAAGATGCCAATGATTTAGTCATCAGAGTACCACAGGGAACAGTTATAAGAGAAGCTGAATCGTTAAAAGTCATTGCAGACCTTCATGCACCTAGTCAGAGGGAAATTATTTTTAGCGGAGGAAAAGGTGGAAAAGGGAATCAACACTTTGCAACAGCAACCAGACAAGCGCCACGATATGCAGAAAAAGGTAAACCGGCAAAAGAATATTGGATCATTCTTGAGTTAAAGATGATTGCTGATGTAGGACTTGTAGGATATCCTAATGTAGGAAAATCTACACTTTTATCTATGGTAAGCAATGCACAGCCTAAGATTGCAAATTATCACTTTACGACTCTTGCGCCTAACTTAGGTGTGATTACTAATAAATATGGTAAACAGTTTGTTATGGCAGATATTCCAGGCCTTATAGAAGGTGCTTCTGAGGGCGTAGGATTAGGCCACGATTTTTTAAGACATGTTGAAAGAACAAAAGTTCTTATACATGTAGTTGATGTGGCAAGTACGGAAGGAAGAGATCCAGTACAAGATGTTTATACAATACAAAAAGAAATTAATATATACAATGACGAAATATTAAAAAATAAACCTCAAATTATTGCTGCAAATAAAATAGACATAGGAGATTTTGAGGAAAGCATCCAAAGACTAGAGCAGGCATTTAAACCTCAAGGGATAGAAGTTATTCCTATATCTGCAGCAGGTAATCAGAATTTGCAGGAGCTTATGCAAAAGACGTCGGATTTACTTGCTACTGTACCAGATCATACAGTTGTTTTTGAGCCAGAATTTGAAGAAGTTACTGATTATTCCAATGCACCTTTTACTATTACTAAAGTGGAAGATGGCTACTTTACAGTAGAAGGTATCGGGGTTGAGAAGATGATGGGTTATACTGCATTAGATACTGAAAAAGGCTTTGCATTTTTCCAGAAATATCTACGTGATAGGGGAATTATTGATGCTCTCGAGGAAGCAGATATTCATGAAGGTGACGTTGTTAGAATTTATGATTTAGAATTTGAGTACTTTAAGTAGAAAGGACAATATAATGCAAAATATTTCAAGTAAACAAAGGGCTTATTTGAAGTCTCTGGCACAAACTACAGATCCTATATTTCAAATAGGTAAAAATGGGATTACGCCTGAACTGACAGAAGCTATTTTATTAGCCTTAGAGGCAAGAGAACTTGTAAAGGTAAGTGTTTTAAGCAACTGTTTATTAGATCCGAAGTATATAAGCAGTGTGATTAGTGAAAGAACACATTCTATACCAGTTCAAGTGATTGGCAAAAAAATTATTTTTTATAAACCTTCAAAGAAAAACCCTAAAATTATTTTACCCTAATATACTTTTATTAAGAGTTGCTATTTTATAGTCAACTCTTATATTTTATATTTTAATTTTTAAAAAATAGGTTATAATAGAGAAGGTAAGTTGAACAAAGGAGAAGTGTTTTATGAGCATTGAGGAATCTCAAATTACTAAACTCGCCATAATGGGCGGGACCTTTGATCCTATTCATATAGGACATCTTGTTACAGCTGAAGAAGTAAGACATGAGTTTAATATTGATGAAGTTTTATTTGTTCCTACAGGACATCCCCCTCATAAGTCTAATATCAATATGACAACAAGTGAGCACAGATATTTGATGACAGTATTGGCTACAGCGGCTAATGCAAATTTTAAAGTATCGCGCCTTGAAATAGAGCGAGAAGGGGTTACATACACAATTGATACGATAAAAGAAATTAAAAAGGTGTATGGAAGAGATGTTAGGCTATATTTTATTACGGGAGCAGATGCGATTCATAAAATCCTTACATGGAAAGAATCAGAGGAACTACTTCAAATTTGTGACTTTGTAGCTGTAACCAGACCGGGTCATAATACAGAAGAACTTCTGCATCAAATTGAAGAGCTTAAAAGAACATATCAAACCAGTATACACTTTCTTGAAGTTCCGGCACTAGCGATATCTTCTTCAAATATTAGAGACAGAATTCACAATATGAAACCTATCAAATATTTAGTGCCACAAGAAGTAGAAAATTATATTAAAAAGTATAATTTATATGAATATAAAATATACCTTACAACAGAGGAACGGGAACGTATGTGCAGTTATGTAGCTTCAAAGATGTCGCCTAAAAGATATGCACATACAAGAGGCGTGATTGAAATGGCCATAGAATTTGCCAATGTTTATAAAATAAACTGTGATGAAGTATTTATTGCAGCATTATTTCATGATATTGCAAAAGAATTGCCTTTAGCAGAAAAAGAGAACTTATGCAGACAGTATAAGATTGAACTTGATGATTTTGAAAAAAGACATCTTGATCTTGCACATGGCAAGATTGGTGCAGCAATGCTTGAAAACGAATGGAAAATTACTAAGCCATCTATATTAGATAGTATTAGATATCATACTGTGGGTAGAGAAGAAATGTGTGATTTAGAGAAAGTTATCTATTTAGCTGATATGACTGAAGAAGGAAGAAGTCCCTATAAAGGCAAAGAGCAAATTAAAAGTTTAGCACTGTATGATCTCAATCGTGCAATGTATAAAGCACTTTATTCATCTTATAATTATGTAACACATCTGTTAGGCGAAGAAATACATCCTATCACTTTTAAGCTGCTTGAACACTACAAACAATATGATTTATAAAAGGTTATGATAAATAATGAGGAGGCATTATGAATACGATTGTGATACAAGCTGTTATTCTTATTTTAGGCTTTGTCGTCTTAATTAAAGGTGCAGACTACTTTGTAGATGGGGCATCGTCTATTGCCAAGAATTTAAATGTACCAGATATCTTTATTGGCCTTACTATTGTTGCTTTTGGGACAAGTGCCCCGGAAGCAGCTGTAAGTATAAAAGCTATGCTGAGCCATAATACTGATATGGTACTTGGAAATATTATAGGCAGTAATATATTAAATATTGTACTTATCTTAGGTATTGCGGCATCTATAGCGCCAATTAGGGTTCAGAATAACACGATAAAAAAAGAGATTCCATTTTTACTTTTAGTTTCTATTTTGCTCAGTGTTCTTTTTTTAGATATTCCACTGCAAAATGGCAATATCAATATGATATCAAGAGGTGATGGTATCGTCATACTCATTGTTTTTACTATTTTTATTTATTATTTGCTGCATTTGGCTAAAAATGGTCAAAGCGAAGAGATAGAAGCGAGGTACCCGCTAAAGTTAGCTATTGCATATAGTTTTTTTGGACTTATCGCTATTATTATAGGCGGAAATTTCGTTGTAAATGCGGCAACTAAAATAGCAACTTCAGCTGGTGTCAGCCAGAGATTTATTGCACTTACCATTGTTGCGCTTGGCACATCACTCCCCGAACTAGTAACATCTGTAATGGCAGCTAAAAAAGGTAAGCAAGATATCGCAATTGGTAATATTATTGGAAGCAATATCTTTAATATATGTTTTGTAGCTGGACTTCCAGCTGCGTTATTTGGTAATATAATACCTAAAGATCCTATTGGGCTTGATTTATTAGTTATGGTTTTTTGCACGATTGTTCTTTATATATTTAGTAAATCAGAAAGAATCGTATCTAAAAGTGAAGGGAAAGTTTTCTTAATAATGTTTGCTATTTACTATGGGTACTTAGTTTTTACACAACTTAACGTGTTTGTTGCATAAGGAAAGGAGATTTTAATAACTTGGATAAAAACACATTAATACTTGCTAAACAAATATATGACATAATTAATAATAAAAAAGCAACAAGTATAGAAGTGCTGGATGTACACCAACTGACAACTTTAACTGATATTTTTATTATTGCTGTTGCGACTAATATACGTCAAACACAGGCGATTACAGATGAAATAGAAGAGTTTCTTACAGATTATCAGGTGCCCCTTCTTCAAAAAGAAGGCTATACAACAGCCAAATGGATTTTGTTAGATTATGGTAACATTATTGTGCACGTTTTACATCAAGAAGATGCTGCGTTTTATGGGCTGAACAGACTTTGGAAAGATGCAAAAGTAATTACGTTCTAATGAGAAAGAACCTAAAACATTAGATTAAATCATGTTTTAGGTTCTATTTATTATTTTATACGTCTATTAAATTTAAGTTTGGCCACTTTTTTTCTTCTGCGTCTTTTAAAAATACGTCTCAAAACGCTTATAAAGAAAACAATAAGTACCGCTGGAATGACTATAAAATAGATCTTTTTATCGATTAACAACGTATTAGATACGGGTAAAACTGTTGGATAAGGTGATGGAGAAAACTCAATATCTTTTATGAGTAAGTTGTTTTTCGCTAATATCTGAGTACCGTGCAAATAAGTAATCGTTCCAATAGTACTTCCTTTACTTGTACCAATTTCAATATATTCAGGAAGATCAATATGCGTTGTGATATCACGCTCTTTAATATCTTTTTGAATAAGAATAGATAAGGGTGTTTCTACAGAAATTGAACAATTACCTGCCTGATAGGTTTGTCCGCTTTTAACTGAATACATAGGCAATGTTTTTAAGCTGGTACCTGTACTATGAAGGTTCAGAGTGCGGTAGGAATTGATGCCATAGTTTAATAAGGCATTGGTATCTGTATACAAACTATCTCTCTCAGACTTTAAGATAACCGCAACAAGATCGATATCACCATGTTTTGCAACAGTAACTAAAGTATGTCTTGCTACATCTGTGTAACCTGTTTTACCGGCAATAACATCAGCTCTATACATTTTACTGTCGCGTTGTTGATTCATCAGACGATGCTGCTGAGATAAATATCTCGTTTCTGTGGTTTTATTAGTACTTGGAATCTGGTAGGTTGTATGACTCATTATTTCGGAAAAATAAGAGTTATTATAAATATAGCTTGTGATTAATGCCATGTCATATGCAGTTGTATACTGCTCCGCACTATGTAAACCATGGGGATTGACAAAATGCGTATTAACAGCGCCAAGTTCCTTGGCACGTTCAGTCATTTTAACGCCAAAGTTTTCAATAGAACCGCTGGCAGCCTCTGCGAGGCCGTTAGCCACTTCGTTAGCAGACATCAAAAGAACACCATGAAGTGCTTGGTCTACTGTGATTTGTTCACCAACATCCATACCAATATGACTGCTTCCTCTTTCAATACTAAAAATAGCTTCTTTAGAAAATGTTATCAAATCTGTAGGTGAAAGATTTTCTATGGCGAGCAGAGCAGTCATAATTTTAGTAATACTTGCTGGATATTGTTTTTTATGAGCATTTTTTTCGAATAAAACAGTTTTAGACTTAGCATCTATGAGTATGGCAGATTCAGCTTGGATGACTGGAAGGTTTTCAGTAGCAGTATCAGCCATGGTCCTTGTTGGAAAAATACCTAAGAACATAATCAGCAAGCAAAGTGATAAAGAAATTATACGTCTCATATGTCTAATATACTCCTTTCAACTCCATTAGTATAACAGATTTATATAAAATTAGTAAGGCTAAATAGTCTAATTTATTAAAAATATGTTAACACTTTGTATAAGAGGTGATTCTATGGTAGAATTATTGAAAAAGTATAAAATTGCAGTCATATGCTTAGTTTTGGTGATTTTAAATGTCAGTTGGTATAGTGTTAAAGAAATGAAATCTAAGGAAGTATCTATTAAACTCAGTAGTGAAAGTTATAACATGCAGCTTTTAGAATCAGAGGATATAAACACCATGACTTCTTTAGAAGAGGAGAAGGCTGCAGATATACCACAGGCCCCTTTAGATTTGCAGCAAAATGATACCTATTGGCCAACACCCACTACTCAAGTACCTGTCTATATATGCGGAGAAATAGTGTGTCCCGGTGTTTACTACGTTGATCCCGCAGCTATTATTAATGATGTGGTTCAAATGGGTGGCGGGCTTACTTTAGATGCTGATAAAAATTATTTGAATTTGGCAAGCAGGGTAGCGCCTAACCAAAAAATATATGTTCCTAAAATAGGAGAAGAAATTGACAAATCATTAAATTCATACGACAATAAAGATATAGTCGCTTCACAAGAGACAAGTATAAGTGGCTCTAAAATGAGTGAGCAGGGATATTCTCATATAATTAATATCAATACTGCGACTGAAAAAGATCTTCAGACCCTCTCGGGCATTGGAGCGGTTAAAGCAAGAGCTATTATTGAGTACCGTATGACTATTGGGCGATTTAAAAAGGTGGATGAACTGCTTAATGTTTCAGGAATTGGTGATAAAACATTAGAAAAGATAAGAGCATTTATAACAGTATAAAAAGGAGGATGAGCGATGAATAGTAAAATTTTAGTTGTAGATGACGAGCGACTTATTGTAAAAGGAATAAAATTTAGTTTAGAGCAAGAAGGTTGGGAAGTTGATGCGGCTTATGATGGTGAAGAAGCACTTAACTATGTAAGAAATGGAAAATATGATGTTATGATACTAGATGTTATGCTTCCTAAGTATAATGGGTTAGAGGTATGTCAGCTTGTTAGAGAGTTTTCTACTATCCCTATTATTATGCTTACAGCAAAAGGTGAAGATATGGATAAGATAATGGGACTTGAATATGGTGCTGATGATTATGTGACAAAACCATTTAATATATTGGAGCTTAAGGCTAGGATAAAAGCTATTTTAAGAAGATCCACACACAGCGAAAAAGAACCTAATAAAAAGATGATAGAGGTAGGCGAACTGCATTTAGAGGTTAATAGCAGAAGAATATTTATTAAAAATCAAGAAATAAATCTTACAGCAAAAGAATTTGATATGCTGGAGTTATTTGCGACACATCCAGGTAAAGTGTATAGTCGAGATCAGCTTTTAGATACCATATGGGGACATGAATATCCAGGCGATGTTCGTACAGTGGATGTACACGTGCGTAGACTAAGGGAAAAGATAGAACCGAATCCTGGCCAGCCAGAGTATATCCATACCAAGTGGGGGGTAGGTTATTATTTTAAAGATTAAGATGAAATGGTTTCAAAGTTTGAGGTGGCGACTATTTATTTTATTTTTCATTATTAGTTACTTGCCATTAACACTTTTTTCTACAGTGCTGCTAGGAAGAATGGAAACGCACTATATTGGCAAAAGTGAGCTTGAGTGGCTTAGTAAAGCTAATGGGGTGGCTGTGCAGATAAAAGAAGCCAACTATTTAAAAAATGATAATAATTATAATTTACTAACCTCACTTGTTAAGAATAGAAGTCACGAGAAAGATCTAAATTGTAGAATCGTAGTGGTTGATAAACACGGGTTTGTTGTTGCTGACTCAAGTTCTACTATTTTAAATAAGACGATTATGAACAGTCAGGTATTTTCAGCACTTAATAAAAAAGATAAAGCAGAAAAATCCTTAGATCAACCCATCATGACTGCAGCTGTATCTGTAGTGGACAAAGAAGATAAAAATAGAGTATTGGGTGTTGTTATCTTATCAGCAAGTATTCAGGATATTTATACCTCTCTTGATAAAATGAAAAGTCAGGTTTACTTATTATCATTAGTTACAAGTTTATTTACTGGACTTATTAGTTTTGTTACTTCTTCTTTTATTACTAAGCCTTTAAAAACATTAATGAAGTTTGTACAAAAAATAACAACGGGACAGCTTGATCAAAAAGTAGATGTAGTAGGTAAGGATGAAATAGCAGAGCTTGGAAATGCATTTAATCATATGGCAGAACAGCTACAAAGAGTAGAGCAATCGAGACAGGAATTTGTATCAAACGTGTCACATGAATTAAAGACGCCTCTGTCTTCGATTAAAGTTTTGACCGAATCTCTTATTTTCCAAGATAACGTACCTGTTGAGATGTATCAGGAGTTTTTTCAAGATATTAACTCCGAGGTAGATCGACTCAATAATATTATCTCAGATTTATTAACACTTGTCCGATTAGATCAAAGAGAAATACCAATGAATATTGCAAATGTAGATTTAAACGAAATGACTCAGAATATTTTAAAAAGACTTATCCCACTCGCAAAGAAAAAAGAAATCAAGCTAATTTATGAGAGTCACAAAGATATTACTGCAGAAATTGATGAAGTAAAATTTACCTTAGCTTTATCAAATTTAATTGAAAATGCTATCAAATACACACCTAACGGGGGTGAAGTTAAAGTTATTATTCAAAGTGATGTACAAGATGCTTTTATAACTATTCAGGATACTGGGATAGGCATTGCAAAAAAAGAGCAATCTAAGATATTTGAAAGGTTTTATAGAACAGATAAGACAAGAAATCGTGAAACAGGCGGCACGGGACTTGGACTTTCTATAACTTATAAGACAATAGTTATGCATAATGGTTCTATTCAGGTAGAAAGTGAAGAAGGAGAAGGCTCTACTTTTATTATCCAAGTGCCGCTGCGACACACATGGGAAGGAGTGGTGAAATGAGAATAAGTCCAATACCAAGACTATTTATAGTCATCTTGCTGCTTCCTATAATTATTGCTGCATGTAACAAAAGCAGTCCTAGTGGCAAGGGGAAAGATACGATAACAATATACTTTGCTGATTATACTAAAGGTAGTTTGTTTTCAGAGAATATACCTGTGGATTTAAAAGGAATAGTAACTAATCGGGATAAAACTCAGTTTGTAATTAGTGCTTTAAGCCGAGGGCCGCAATCAACAACACTTCAAAACAATAATGATATGCATATTAAAGAAGTTAATTTAGATGATCGCTTAGCTTATGTATTATTTGATGGTAAGTATGACTCGCTAAGTGCCAATGAGCAGATGGGAATAAGAGCCTCTTTAGTTTATTCGCTGACAGAGCTCAATTTTATAGATGGTGTTGAATTTTTTATAGAGGACAGGCCTATTTTAAATATTAATAGCAAACCTATAGGTCCTATTACACGGAGTGACATTATTTTAAGTGTATTAAATCCTAATCCACCTACTACGATTCAGCCTGTCGTATTATATTTTACTAGCCTAGAAAACCCAAGGCTCATTAAAGAACAAAGAGATATACAGGTGAATAACAACGTACCTCTTGAACGGTATATTATTGATGAATTAATAAAAGGCCCTCAGCAAGAAGGGCTATTACCCACTATCCCTAAAGAAACGATTGTAAATGATGTCAATACAAAAGAAGGGGTGTGTCAGGTTGACCTATCATTTGATGTAAAATCCAAGCATTTTACATCACCTGAAAGTAAGGCGCTTATGATTTATTCAATTGTAAATGCTTTGACTGAATTACCTAAAATACAAAAAGTAGCCTTTTTGATTGATGGAAAAAAAGAAATAGAGTTTAGTAAAGATATAGATTTAAGTGAGTTTTTCGAGAGAAAGGAAGCGCTTATTGAAAACGATTAAAAGACCAATGGTTGAAGCAATCAGTTGGTCTATAGCTGGGATGCTTGGGGGACAAATGTATTTAGAGCAGATACATTTATTCCCCTTTTTTTTGATTGTAATTATAGCTGTGATTTTTATGCATTATCTTCGTTATAATTATAAAATTATTTTAATTTTTTTTATATTATTATTTGCAGGCTTTTTATGGACAATAGGGCATACGGTAATTAGAGAACAAAAAATTTTAAAAGTTGGCCAGAGTGTTACACTAGAAGGAAAAGTTGCTAGAGTAATAAAAGGGAAGTTTAATGATACCTTAACTTTAGAAGAAGTATCTGTTAAGTATCAAAATGAATATGAAGCTATTAAATCTAAAGTCAATTTAATAGTGCCTATGAACTCTCAAATAAACCCAAATGATAAGATGAGAGCACACGGCGAAGTTTTGCCGCGTACGCTAAAGATGAATCCTAGTGACATGAATTATGAAAAATACTTAATAAGTCAAGGTATTGCTGCAACATTAAAAACTGTTGAAATTAAAAAAGTTAATACAAACGGGTTTAATATGCGGTTTATCATGACACAGATAGACAGGCAAATTGAAAAACTATTTCAAAATAATGATCAAGGCATTATACAAACATTACTCACTGGAAATAACGAAAACATCTCTGAAGATATTCGTCAGATTTATTCTAAGGCAGGTATAGGTCATGTTCTTGCTATATCTGGATTTCATATTGCATTACTAATGAGTATTGTCTATATATTATTAAGTTATTTAGGTATTCCCTATATATCTAAATTTATAAGTATGGGCAGCATTATATGGCTATATGCCTATTTGACAGGTGCAAGCACCTCGACGATTAGAGCATGTATTATGGCTACACTTATTATTATCTCAAAGTGTATTTGGGAAGAAGCTGATCAAATAACTAATTTAGCTTTAGCTGCACTCATTATTCTGTTAATAAATCCATTTCAACTTACTCAAGTTGGCTTTCAATTATCATTTGCAGCTGTAGGGAGTTTGTTGATAAGCCAGATTATTATAAAAAAGTTAGAGTTAGATGTTTCTCAAGGTTATTTGAAATTTTTATATGTATGTGTCCCGTGGCTGTGTGTCACATTAAGTATAGCACCTATTTTAGCTGTTCATTTTTATGAAATACCACTTTTTTGTGGATTATTAAACTTGATATTCGTTCCTATATTCTCAGTTATTATTATATTTTCTTGGATAAGTTTAGGCATGAGTATCATTACTTTAACTGGTGCAGCTTTTATTGCTAAAATAATTATAGTCTTACTTGACACTATTGCATTTATAGGTGAAAAGACACTCCAAATGCCACTGGGGACGCTATGTATTGGCAAGCCAAGTTTACTTGGTATCTTAATCTACTATGGTTTACTGTGTGTACTTTTTGGTTGTATAATGGGATATATAAAAAAAAGAGTATGCCTGTATATTATTATAGTCTTTATTGGAACAAGCACACTTTATGAATTTGTGCGTCCGAAAACACTAGATATAGCCTACTTATATGTAGGGCAAGGAGATGCAATTGTCATGACTACACCACATGGTAAAGTTATTGCAGTAGATGCAGGGAATTTTGGTAAAGGAAAAGTGGTAGAGCGCTATATAAAATATAAGGGTAAAAAAACAATTACAGCTTTTATTTTATCTCATTCAGATGCGGATCATGTAGGTGGACTTATTGATTTATTGGATACAGATATAAAGATTAACAATATCTTTGTTTCTAAATTGGATGAATCGTATTTAATGAGTAAACTATTAAAAATTTGTTTAGAGAAAAAAATTAATGTTTATCCAATGGGATATTTAGATGCTTTTACTATCGACAATGTGGACATAGTTTGCTTAGCGCCAAAGGGAGAACAGATAGCAGCAGATAATAATAATAATTCTTTAGGCTGTCTTATACAGTATAAGCAGTTTACAGGCTTATTTACAGGAGATATGGATCAAGTTAAAGAACAAGAAATGTGCAGCGTATTAAATGCAATTACGGTTTTAAAAGTGGGGCATCATGGTTCGAAAACTTCAACATCAGAGCATGCGCTTTTGAAAATAAAGCCTAGGTATGCTATTATTAGTTGTGGTATTAATAATAGATATAATCATCCTCATCAAAGCACTTTAGATACACTTAGCAAGTATCAAGCAGAAGTTTTAAGAACAGATCAACGTGGCGCTGTTGAGCTTAAAACAGATGGCGATAGACTTTTATTACGTACGCAGATAAGGGGGGGCGAGTAAGATGCAAACTAAACAATTAGATCAGTGTTACCTGCTTATAGGCGAAGATGCCTGGTCTAAAAACCAATTTATAATAGAATTGAAAAATAAGGTTTTAACCTCTGGCTATGAAATGATGAATTATTACGAGGCAAAGGATAAAGAAATTGTGGTTTCGAAGCTGATAGAAATTGCAGAAACATTACCTTTTTTTGCAGAGCGTAAAATGATTTATATAAAAGAATCCGGTTTTTTTAAAACTGGAAAAAAAGAAGAAACAGAAAAGTTTGAAAGCTTTATGCAATCAATGCCTGACTATCTTACACTTATAATTGATGAAAAAGAAATAGATAAACGTAGTAAGCTTTATAAGACTATAAAAGCCAAATATACGGTATGCGTGTTTGATTATCCTGGAGAAGAGTATGTATTGAAAATACTGGAAGAAAAAATAAAACACTACAAAGTGCGTATTGATAAGCAGACATTATTGTTTTTTTTACGCAATATGCCGGAAGATATAGCTTATATTATAGGTGAATTTGACAAACTTATAGCTTATGCAGATGATAAGCCTATTAATAAGCAAATGATAGAGGAGGTCTGTGTATTTTCTTTAGAAAAAAGAATCTTTGAGCTTGTTAAAAGAATTGCTCATCGTAACGCACAAGATGCATTTAAAATCTATCATACACTTATTCAAAGCAAAGAATCTCCAATAGGCATATTAGTATTAATTGCTAGACAATATCGCATTATGCTTCAAATTAAATATTTGTTAAAAAATAATATGGCACCAAAGGAAATTGCTTCGCGTATGAAGCTCCCATACTTTGCGCTTAAAGAGATAATAGAACAAGTTAATTTATATAGTTTTAAGCAGCTTGAAGAAATATTAGGGCGGTGTTTAGAAACAGATAAAGATATAAAAAATGGCAGAATGAATAGTGTAGGAAGAGTAGAAGTATTGATGATAGAGTGTTTAAATGCATAATGAGTATCTATAAAACAAAAAGACCCCTCAAGGTCTTTTTGTTTTGCAATATTTAATATTTAAGCGATTGAATTAACTAATGTAGCAAGTGTAGATTTTTTTCTTGCAGCCGTTTTTTTATGGTATACACCTTTTGCAGCAGCTTTATCAATAGCTTTTACCGCAACAACTAAAGAAGTTTGTGCTGAAGCTAAATCTTTAGCATCTACAGCAGCAACCACCTTTTTAATTTGAGTTTTAACCGTTGAACGAATTGAACGATTACGAGCTGTTTTTGTTGCAATAACTTTAATACGTTTTTTTGCTGATTTAATATTTGCCATGGTATGGCACCTCCATTCATATTCTATGGACACGGTTTAGGGGAATTATGAACGGTTTTAAACAAGCTCATTATACCCTAATCCTAGAATTAAGTCAATGTATATGCATAAAAATAATGGTAAAGATACATAGTATATGAGTAAGTTAGTTACAGGTTTCACTTAACTTTATGCATTGATTGGCAATGGTTTATCTATTATTTTAAGGAGTGAGCGTATGGCAGGTAATACAAGTTTTGACAATTGGTCTCCAAGAACAGATCTGGCAGTTGAGATAAGTAATACATTAAAATTAAGCAAGAGTGAGGATTATGAAATTCCGGGTGTAGCGATTGATGAAGAATATATTGAAGCCCATGATATTAGAGTGACTCGTGTAGGCATTAAAAATGCGCTTGGCGAAAAAAACATGGGAAAGCCGCGAGGTGAGTATATTACTATTGAGTGCACTAATATGAAGGAGAATGATCCTGAAACACATAAAGAAGTGATTGATTTATTGTCTCAAGCTATTACATCTTTATTACCAAATAAAGAAAAAAAAGATATGGACATTCTTGTAATTGGTCTTGGAAATCGTTTTGCAACCCCCGATACGCTTGGACCGAAGGTAACGAACAAGGTGCTTGTAACAAGGCATTTAAGTATGAAAATGCCAGAAAAGATAGATGAATCAGTTTGTCATCTAAGCAGTTTTGCACCAGGGGTTATGGGACTTACCGGTATCGAAACAACAGAAATTATTAGTGGTGTAGCTGAAAAAACTAAGCCTGATTGTATTATTGCAATTGACGCGCTAGCTGCAAGAAGTACTTCGAGGATTAACTCTACCATTCAGATTACAAATACAGGCATTTCACCAGGTGCGGGTGTAGGCAATCCTAGAAAACAACTTAATGAAGAAACAGTAGGTTGTCCGGTAATAGCTATAGGGGTACCTACAGTTGTAGACACCGCTACTTTGGTAACAGATGCATTTAACCAGCTTATTGATAATATGTTAAAACAAGCAGAGCGGTCAGAATTATATGATATGCTCAAAGAATTAAGTGAACAAGAAAAATACCAGCTTATTAAGGAGACGCTTTTCCCAGAAATAGCAGATTTGTTTGTAACGCCTAAGGAAATTGATGAGGTGATAGAATATTTAACTAACATTATTGCAAATGGTATTAATATAGCGGTACATCCAGGTATAACGATAGATGATATTAATAAGTATACTCATTAGGTTGTTAGTCATAAAAAGTAAGACAAGGGTATAGACTAGTAAAAACACATTTTATGGGGGGATCTCATTGAAGCATGTACAGAATCTTTATTGGAACTTAAAAGATGCTTTAGAAGGCAGTCTTTTTAAGAAGATTGTCTTGTATGTATTTATCATGATTTCTTTGTTAAATACTTTTAAAAATATAGATGTAAGATATAGTCATAGTACCTCACAACTTATTGTTAATAAGGCATTGCCTCATTTCAAAGGAAATTTTAACAATCATTTCTTCCTAAAAAACTATGTATATGATTATATAAATATTATGTGGGGCGAACCGCTTACACTTATTACACATGCTATACCTTATTTAAAGAATTACACATACTTGACAGGCGTAGATAATCACGACATCAATGGTTACTTTGATGCTCAAAATACAGACGAATCCTTTATTTATTCAGATGAAAATAACTATTCTCCCAAGTTGCCAACTATTAAAAAGATGGAGTTATCTAAAGAAAATTATAAAGATCCTTATTATCTCTTAAAGTATTTTATTACAGGGGATGCACAGTTAGAACTTAATACGGAGTTTCTAAAACAATGGGATTTTTATGATTTAATGACTCGAAAATTACGGATTACTGATAAGGGTGAGGGTCCTAAAGTTCTTATTTTTCATACCCATGCGAGGGAAATGTACAAAGATGGCATTTCTGTTGTTGATGTAGGGAATAAATTAAAACAAATATTCGAAAAAGACTATGGTATAGAGACACTGCATATTACTAATGAATTTTATGCTGATCAGACAGGTAACACAACAGGGGCTTATGAAATCATGGAAAAAACCATATCAAAAATATTAGAAAATAATCCTTCCATCGAAATATCTATTGATATACATAGAGACGGGGTTCCGGAAAATGTTCATTTATTAACTTCTGTTGATAATAGAGATACAGCTAAGATTATGTTTGTAAATGGACTGTGTATGAATAGAAATATAGATGGAGAGATTGTAAAGAAAAAAGAACTCAAAAACCCATATCTCGATGAAAATTTGGCTTTTTCCTTACAAGCACAAGAGACGGCTTATAAATATTATCCAGATCTTATGAAGAAAGTTTATTTTAAAGAATATCGGTATAGTTTACATATGAGACCTTTCTCACTACTTGTTGAAATAGGTGCTCAGACTAACACAGGACAAGAGGCACTTAATGCAGCTATCCCACTTGCTAATATTATTGCAAAAGTCATTGAAAAAGATTGATACAAAAATAAAGCCTATGCTATAATGAAGTTTGCTATGATATAATAAACTAAAATTACAAAAGAAATAGGAGGGGCAATATGTCTCTTTCAATACAACAAAAAATAAGGAATTTTTGCATTATTGCACACATTGATCATGGTAAAAGTACCCTCGCTGACCGTATTATCCAGATGACAGGAACTCTTACTTCAAGAGAAATGCAGGCACAAGTGCTTGATAACATGGATTTAGAAAGAGAAAGAGGGATTACGATTAAATCCCAAGCAGTTAGGCTTGTTTATCGTGCTCAAGATGGAGAAGAGTACATTTTTAATTTAATAGATACACCAGGACATGTGGATTTTAATTATGAAGTATCAAGGAGTTTGGCAGCCTGTGAAGGCGCTATACTTGTCGTAGATGCTGCACAAGGCATAGAAGCTCAGACGCTTGCCAATGTGTACCTTGCTCTTGAACATGATCTTGAAGTTATACCTGTTATTAATAAAATTGATTTACCTAGTGCTAATCCAGAAGTTGTTAAACAACAGATAGAGGATATTATTGGACTTGATGCAAGCCACGCACCGCTTATATCGGCTAAAACAGGGCTTAATATCGAAGAAGTCCTTGAACAGGTTGTTAAATTTGTGCCATGTCCTGTAGGTGATAAAGAAGCACCTTTAAGAGCACTTATCTTTGATTCCTTGTATGACCCATATAAGGGCGTTATTGTTTTTTGCCGTGTTAAAGAAGGGGTCGTTAAAAAGGGTATGAAGATCCGTATGATGGCAACTAAAGCAGAATTCGAAGTAGTGGAAGTAGGAACCTTTGGCGCAGGTCAATTTAGACCTACTGATATTTTAGTTCCAGGTGAAGTAGGCTATATTACTGCGAGTATTAAAAATGTAAAAGATACAAGTGTAGGCGATACAGTAACTGATGCAAACAACCCTGCAAGTGAGCAGCTCCCAGGTTATAAAAAAGTTAATCCTATGGTGTACTGCGGCTTATACCCGGCAGATGGGGCGAAATATGGTGACCTTAGAGATAGTCTTGAAAAATTACAGCTTAATGACGCAGCGCTTGTTTTTGAACCTGAAACTTCAATTGCTCTTGGATTTGGGTTTCGTTGTGGTTTCTTAGGATTGCTGCATATGGAAATTATACAGGAAAGACTTGAGAGAGAATATAATCTTGATTTAGTTACTACAGCACCAAATGTTATCTATAAAGTGCATCAGACAAATGGAGATGTCATTAACTTGTCTAATCCTGCAAATCTTCCAGATCCTTCCCATATTAAATATATGGAAGAGCCTATGGTAAAAGCACAAGTTATTGTGCCATCAGAATATGTTGGGGCAGTTATGGATTTATGCCAAGACCGAAGAGGGACTTATTTAGGTATGGAATATTTAGAAGCAACACGAACTGTTTTAAGCTATGAGCTCCCTCTCAATGAGATTATCTATGACTTTTTTGATGCCCTTAAGTCAAGGACAAGAGGCTATGCTTCATTTGACTATGAATTAAAAGGTTATGCGCAGTCAAAACTTGTTAAATTGGATATTTTGGTAAACAAAGAAATGGTTGATGCGCTTTCGCTTATCGTTCATGAAGAGAAGTCAGTAGAAAAAGGACGTAAGATTACTGAAAAACTAAAAAAAGAGATACCAAGGCATCTGTTTGAGATTCCTATTCAAGCCACTATAGGCAATAAAGTTGTTGCAAGAGAAACAATAAGTGCAATGCGAAAAGATGTACTTGCCAAATGTTATGGTGGGGATATTTCACGTAAAAGAAAATTATTAGAGAAACAAAAAGAAGGTAAAAAGCGTATGCGTCAAGTAGGTAATGTAGAAGTACCGCAACAAGCATTTATGAGTGTACTCAAGCTAGATGAATAGAGGGCGTTTATGAAAATAGGCATTTATATTCATATACCATTTTGTATTTCGAAATGTTATTACTGTGATTTTTTATCTTTTCCAAAACCGGAAATACAATCTGATTATTGTAGGGTACTGATTGAAGAAATAAAAAATCAAGCTAAGCTTATTTATAAAAAGCATACAATTAAGACTATATTTATTGGTGGCGGCACACCTATGATGCTTCCACCCCTTTTATTGGATGAAATATGCCTTACGATCACTGAGCACTTTATACTAGAGACTGATGTAGAATGGACAATAGAAGCTAATCCGGGCACAATTACAGCAGATTGTATGCATATTATCAATGCATATCCTATTAATCGCATAAGTTTAGGCCTACAATCTACGCATAATAGATTACTTAAGCTCATTGGACGCAGACATACCTTTGAAGAGTGGGCCAAAAGTATTTCGCTATTAAAAGAAAATACAACATGCAGTCTAAACTCAGATATTATGTTTGCACTGCCTACGCAAACGCTAGCAGAGTTTCAAGAAACCTTAGAAGTAGTAGCCTCTTATGATTTAGACCATATATCTCTCTATGCACTTATTATCGAAGAAGGAACAAGATTTTGGGAAATGTATCAACAAGGAGAGTTTGAGCTTATTGATGAAGAGACTGATAGAAAAATGTACCATTATGCAAAAGCGTATCTCAAGAGCCTCGGCTATATGCAGTATGAAATCTCTAACTGGTCAAAGCCGAGAAAAGCTTGTAAACATAATATCCTTTATTGGAAAAGAGAGCCTTATATAGGTATTGGACTTGGAGCCCATTCTTTTTTTGAAGGCATTAGATATCATAATGAAACCAAAATGGAAAAATACCTTCAATCAAGTGGACAAATCCAGTATCTTAAACGAGAACAAGAGGTAATAAGTCAAGAGGTGGCCATGCAAGAGTTTATGTTTTTAGGACTTCGAATGACTGAAGGAATAAGTATTACTGATTTTAATAAAACATTTAAAACAGATCTATTTAATGTTTATAAAAGCCAAATAAATAAGTGGATAAAACTTAAAATACTTGTAAAAAATAAGGATAACCTCTTTTTATCGGACTATGGTATGGACATCTGCAATGAGGTTTTTAGTTCTTTTTTATAATTATAAAAATTATTTATTAGGTTATTGACAGATTTTAAAAATAGTGATATCTTTATTTTATAGTTAGCACTCAAGCTTAGTGAGTGCTAACAAAGCAAAAGGAAGTGATGTTATGGACATGAATGAAAGAAAAGTAAGAATACTTGAAGCAATCATTCGTGATTATATACAAACGGGTGATCCAGTAGGTTCCAGAACAATTTCTAAAAAATATGATTTAGGGATTAGTTCTGCTACGATAAGAAACGAGATGGCAGACCTCGAAGACTTAGGGTTTATTATGCAGCCTCACACTTCCGCAGGCAGAATACCTTCTGATAAAGGATACAGATTATATGTAGATACGCTTATGGAAAGAAAACATGTTAATCCTGATGTGGAGCGTATTATTACTGAAATGATTAAGCAAAAGATCAATCGAA
The DNA here is from genome assembly GCF_900095725.1 of Cellulosilyticum sp. I15G10I2. Lineage (NCBI taxonomy): Bacteria > Bacillati > Bacillota > Clostridia > Lachnospirales > Cellulosilyticaceae > Cellulosilyticum > Cellulosilyticum sp. I15G10I2. The sequence continues at coordinate 942,180 of NZ_FMMP01000006.1, read as the reverse complement.
TTGATATGCTCGTTGAAGAAACAGCAAAACTTATTGCTATGCTTACAAATTATGCAACTATTGCATCGGCAGCACCTATTGCTCAAACAACGATTAAACATTTACAGCTTGTTCCTATTGACGATAAAAGTGTTGCATGTGTTATTGTAACAGATACTAATATTGTTAAGAATCACATCATAAGAACGCCTAAAGAATTAAACTTTCATCTTTGTATGCAGTTAACTAATATTTTAAATGAATGTTTAAAGGGTACAACGCTTACAGAAATCAGCTTGCATAAAATTAGAATATCTATAGAAGAAAAGCTGAAAGATTATAGTGATATAGCTGCCAGTGTATTAGAAGTTATTTATGATACTTTAAGACAAGAAGATATACCTAATATTTCCATAAGAGGTGTTAATAATATACTAGATCTTCAAGAGTTTAGTGATAGAGAAAAAATTAGAGATATATTTAAACTTTTTGAGGAAAAATTACATCTTGTAAAACTTTTAGATCATAATCCGAAAAATAAAACTACTATTCGGATAGGCCAGGAAAATATATATACACCAATGAAAGATTGTAGTATTATCACGACAAGCTATACTATTGGAGGCTATACATTAGGTAATATAGGGATTATTGGCCCTACCCGTATGGACTATGGTCAAGTTGTATCCGTTTTAGAGTATGTTACAAATCATATTACAAACATGCTTAATGAATTTGATGATTCTTAAAAAAGTTACGTGATTCATTATGCAGAAAGGGTGAAAAAATGGAGGATAACAAAAATATAATAGATCATGAAAATGAGATTATTGATGAAGAAACAGTAAATCAAGATCAGAACGATAAATCTATTATTGAGGATGAAGTATCTCAAGAAGAACCAGCTAAAAATGAGGAAGCAGCAAAAACTCAGGCACAAGAAGAAAATGATAAAGCAGCTGAGTATTTAGAACGTCTTCAAAGATTAATGGCTGAATTTGATAACTATAGAAAACGCAGCCAAAAAGAAAAAGCAGATGCCTATGACTTTGCAGTAGGGGGAACAGTAGTTGAACTGCTTCCAATTATAGATAATTTCGAAAGAGCACTCAAAGTAGAATCAGAAGATAAAGCCTTTTATGAAGGCGTTACAATGATATATAAACAATTCATTGGTTTTCTTGAAAATATCAATGTAACACCTATTGAAGCGAAAGATCAAGTATTTGATCCTAATCTTCACAATGCTATCTTGCATATCGAAGATGAAAATTATGGAGAAAATATAGTAGTAGAAGAGCTTCAGAAAGGGTATTTATATAAAGAAAAAGTAATTAGACATAGTATGGTTAAAGTTGCCAATTAATAGTTAGGAGGATGAAAATCATGGGAAAAATTATAGGAATCGATTTAGGTACAACAAATTCATGTGTTTCAGTTATGGAGGGTGGTAAGCCTGTTGTTATTGTAAATGCTGATGGTGGCAGAACAACGCCTTCAGTAGTTGGTTTTACTAAAAGTGGAGAACGTCTAGTAGGTGATGTGGCTAAACGTCAAGCTATTACTAATCATGACAGAACAGTAATGTCTATTAAAAGACATATGGGAACTAATTATAGAGTAAGTATTGATGGTAAGGATCTTTCACCACAAGAAATATCTGCTATTATTCTTCAGAAATTAAAGGCAGATGCCGAAAGTCATTTAGGAGAATCAGTAACAGAAGCAGTTATCACTGTACCTGCCTATTTTACTGATAGTCAGCGTCAGGCTACAAAAGATGCTGGTCGTATTGCAGGTCTCGATGTAAAACGTATTATTAATGAACCTACAGCAGCAGCACTCGCATATGGTCTTGATAATGAACATGAGCAAAAAATTATGGTATACGACCTTGGAGGTGGAACATTTGATGTTTCCATTATTGATATAGGTGATGGCGTTATAGAAGTTCTAGCAACAAGCGGAGACAATCGCTTAGGTGGAGACGATTTTGATCAAAAAGTTATTGATTATTTAGTGCAAGAATTCAAAAAAATGGAAGGCAATGATTTATCATCAGATAAAATTGCAATGCAAAGATTAAAAGAAGCTTCTGAAACAGCTAAAAAAGAACTTTCTTCAAAAACAAGTACATCTATCTTAATTCCTTTTATTTGTGAAGGAAAAAGTTTAGATATTACACTTACACGTGCTAAATTTGATGAGCTTACTTCAGATCTCGTAGAACGTACAATGGGACCAGTAAGACGTGCATTAGATGATGCGGGACTTAACGCATCAGAACTTGATAAAATCCTATTAGTAGGTGGCTCAACACGTATACCAGCTGTTCAAGATGCTGTAAAACGTTTGACAGGAAAAGAACCTTTTAAAGGTATTAATCCAGATGAGTGTGTTGCTATTGGTGCAGCCATTCAAGGAGGTAAACTTGCAGGAGATGCAGGAGCTGGAGATATTTTACTTCTTGACGTTACACCTCTTTCACTTGGAATTGAAACATTAGGTGGGGTAGCGACAGTTCTTATCCCAAGAAACACAACAATTCCTACAAAGAAAAGTCAAGTATTCTCAACCGCCGCAGATAATCAACCAGCTGTTGATATTCATGTTGTTCAAGGTGAGAGACCAATGGCTAGAGATAATAAAACACTTGGTAATTTTAAATTAGATGGGATTATGCCTGCAATGCGCGGTGTACCACAAATTGAAGTAACTTTTGATATTGATGCTAATGGTATTGTTAAAGTATCTGCAAAAGACTTAGGAACTGGTAAAGAACAACACATTACCATTACAGCAAGCACTAACTTAAGTGATGATGAAATCAATAAAGCAGTACAAGAAGCTGAAAAGTTTGCAGAAGAAGATAAAAAACGTAAAGAAACAATAGATCTTAAAAATGAAGCAGACAGCATGGTTTTCCAAACTGAAAAAATGATGAAAGATATGGAAGATAAACTTGATGCTGCGGATAAGTCAAAGGTAGAGGATAGTCTGAATAAGTTAAAAGAACTTAATAGTAAGTTTACTGTTGAAACAATGACAGATGCTGATATTTCAGAACTTAAAGCTGCAAAAGAGGAACTCACAAACGTTTTCTATGCGATATCAGAAAAACTTTATAGTCAGGCAGCTCCAGGTGCAGAGGGCGCTGATATGAACACTGGAGCAGGCAGTGCCCCTAATGATGATGTAATTGATGCTGATTTTAAAGAAGAATAATAATGCAGAAAACGGTCAAAGAGTAATGCTCTTTGACTGTTTCTGTGTTAATGTTTTGTAAAATAAACTGATATGTAGTAATATATAGAGATGAGATTTTGAAAATATCTGATTTGGGTGGTGAAATGTGTGGAAAAAAGAGATTATTATGATATTCTGGGAGTATCAAAAGGAGCTCAGGATACTGATATAAAAAAAGCTTATAGAAAAGTTGCTAAAAAATATCATCCGGATGCAAATCCTGATAACAAAGAGGCTGAATCAAAATTTAAAGAGGCAACAGAGGCTTATGAAGTATTAAGTGATGAGCAAAAAAGAGCTGCTTATGATAGATATGGACATAGCGCTTTTGATCAAACAGCTGGTGGTGGCGGTTTCTCAGGTGGGTTTGATACAGATTTTGATATGAATGATATATTTGGAAGTGTATTTGGAGACATATTTGGTGGGGGAGGACGCAGAAGACCAAGCGGACCTATGCCTGGGGCTGATATCAGACAGACTATTCAAATTGCATTTGAAGAAGCTGCTTTTGGATGTGAGAAAGAAATTACTGTTAATACCTCTGAAACATGTGCGACTTGCCATGGAAGCAAAGCTAAACCGGGTACAAGTGCTGTTCATTGCAGTAAGTGTGGTGGAACAGGGCAGATACGTGTAACGCAACGAACAATTTTAGGAGCTATGCAAAGCGTTCAGACTTGTGATGCGTGTCATGGTCAGGGCAAAATTATTAAAGAACCTTGTACAACTTGTCATGGACAAGGAAAAGTAAGAGTTCAGAAAAAAGTAACCATAAGTATACCAGCAGGTATTGACCATGGTCAAACCTTAAGGGTGTCTGGTAAAGGAGAAATAGGGGAAGTAGGGGCTCCAGCAGGTGACTTGCTTGTTACAATCTCCATCAAACCGCATGAGGTTCTGGAAAGAAAAGGAAATGATGTATACATGCGTATGCCAATTAGTTTTGCACAAGCAGCACTTGGGGCAGAATTATCTATTCCTACTTTGGATGGTAATGTCAAATTTTCAATACAAGCCGGCACACAGACATCTACAACCTTCAGACTTCAAAGCAAAGGTATTCCTAATATACGTAATAAGAAATACCGTGGTGATCAGTACGTAGAAGTTTACATCGTTGTGCCAAAGAATTTAACCGATAAGCAAAAGAATATCATTAGAGATTTTGAAAACGAGACAGGTGACCAAACAGAAGAATCTAAAAAAGGTTGGCAAAATATATTTAAGAAAAAATAAAAAGTTTCAAATAAAAAAACTTCCTTTTTAATACTGTATGTTTAAAGGGAAGTTTTTTAGTGAATGAAAACATTATTCTTCAGTAGTACGTTCTTCGATTGGGTCAGATACAACTTCAGTAGTGATAATAGCCTCATCAAAAGTTGATTTTTGGGATTCTAAATGAACAGTGGCAGCCTTAACTAGTTTACGCAGCGGACCAAAAAGAATATAAATAACGGCTATATAAAGGATAACCCTAAGCACAATTTCAAGAAGAGGAATAAATTGTATAGCAGAGTATAATGCTGAGTACATTGGATTCATCTTAAAACACCTCCTTAATTAAATTTTCTAAATATCCCTATTTATCATATACTATTTAGTAAGAAATTAAAATATTATTTTAAAAAAAGATATAATAGTTTATTAATTATAAGTTGTTTAGATAAATCTACTAAGTGCTTGAATAAATGTACGGGGTGTCATATAATTTAAATAAATTTGAATATGGAGATGAAGCAATGAACTGGTTAGAGGTTACAATATATACTTCAAAGCAAGGACTTGAGATTATAACAGGCGTATTATTACAATTAGGCGTAACAGGATTTGTTGTGCAAGACCCTGATGATTTTGATGAATTTTTAAAAGGTTGGGGAACTGAGTGGGATTATATGGACGAGGAAGTTGAAAAATTAAAGGATAGCGAAACAAGTATTACGGTCTATTTTGCAGATAATATGCAGGGTAATGAGACATTTGTTGAGCTTAAGAACATACTAGCCAGACTAAAAGCTTCAGATACCGAACAGAATTATGGGGAATTAACTTTAGAACTCGGCAATGTAAATGAGGAAGATTGGGCTAATAATTGGAAACAGTATTTTAAACCTTTCGAAGTAGGTGAAAAATTTGTAATTAAACCTTCTTGGGAAGAATATAAAGGACAAACTAATCGCATGATTTTAGAGATTGATCCTAATTCTAGCTTTGGAACAGGACAGCACTATACTACTCAGCTCTGTATTTGTCAACTTGAGAAATCTATTACACAAGATTGTAGGGTATTAGATATGGGATGCGGTAGCGGGATTCTTTCTGTAGCTGCAGTTTTACTCGGGGCAAAAGAAGTGACGGCAGTTGATATTGATCAAAATTCTGTGAATATAGCAGAGGATAATTTTAAGAAAAATAATATTTCTTCTAATACTTTTAAAACATATTGCGGTAATGTCATAGAAAATAACGACTTAGCTGAGGCGATTAGTTCAGAAGGGTATGATATTGTTGTTGCTAATATTGTCGCTGATGTTATTTTGTTTATGAAAGATATATTTGGAAAATTTTTAAAACCACAGGGCATTCTGATAGCTTCTGGTGTTATAGGTGAAAGATCAAAAGAAGTTGAGGAAGCCTTACAAGAGAGTGGCTTTGAGATTGATGAAATAACGGAAAAAAATGATTGGGTTGCGATTACAGCACACTTAAAATAAAATATCACTTAAGAAAAGGTATTTATTATGGCAAAATTTTTTGTGGATCATGGAGCAATTGATCAAGATTATATTTTAATTACAGGAACAGATGTAAAACATATTAAAAATGTACTCAGATTAACTGAAGGCAAAGAAATTTTAATTAATGATAGACAAGGTAAGGATTATCAGTGTATAATAAAAAAAATGGATACGGATGTCATATATGCTAAAATTAAGCATGTTTTATTATGTGAAACAGAACCAGCAGTAGAAACGATTTTATTTCAATCCCTTGTAAAAGGTGAAAAAATGGAGTTTGTGATTCAAAAAAGTGTAGAAATTGGTGTTACTAAAATTATTCCTATATGTACAGAACGATGTATTGTGAAAATGGAATCTGATACTAAGATTAAGAATAAATTAGATAGATGGAATAAGATAGCTGAAAGTGCGGCGAAACAAAGTAAAAGAGGTATTGTCCCAGAAGTTTTAAAACCTATTTTGTTTAAAGAAGCTATACTCTATGCCAGAGATCAGTATGAAGTTTCATGTATACCTTTTGAGAATGAGCATGCTCATCATATTAAGGCTTTTTTAAGAGCCTCTAATTATCAATCTATAGGTGTGTTTATTGGTCCGGAAGGTGGATTTACAGAAGAAGAAATTGAATTTGCTAAATGCAAAAATATTTTGCCCGTTACACTAGGCAAACGTATACTGCGCAGCGAAACAGCAGGACTTGTTGTTCTTGCTAATATTATGTATGAAATGGGTGGTAGTTGACGATGAATGATGTAACTTTTCTAGTAGTAGACGATGCAATATTTATGAGAACCGTACTTAAAAAGATGCTTACAGAAGCAGGTTTTAAAGTAATCGGCGAGGCAGGAAATGGTGTTCAAGCTATTGAAATGGCAGAAGAACTAAAGCCTGATATTGTTACATTAGATATTACAATGCCAGAGATGGATGGTATTGAAGCCATAGAGAAAATATTGCAGGTAAGCCCAGATACAAAAATAATTATGTGTTCGGCTATGGGGCAGCATTCTAAAGTTGTAGAAGCTATTAAAAGAGGTGCCAGAGACTTTGTAGTTAAACCCTTTGAAAAAACTCGTGTTTTGCAAGCTATTTATAATGTCATGAATAGATAAAAAAATGAGGGGAAGATACCCTCATTTTTTATGTAAGTGATAAATGAAAGAGGAAAAGGTTATGAAAGAAATCTATTTAGATAATGCATCAACAACAAAGCCGCTTAAGCAGGTAGCAGATGCGGTTGCAGATATTATGATAAATATCTATGGGAATCCTTCTTCTTTGCATAAAAAAGGGATTGAAGCGGAAACTATTATTAAAAATGCGAGTGTATTTCTAGCTAAAGTACTAGGCTGTGCACAAGATGAAATGATCTATACATCTGGAGGTACCGAAAGTAATAATATGGCTATCATAGGTACAAGTTTGGCTTATAGAAGAAGAGGTAATAAAATTATTACTACAGCCATTGAGCATCCATCAGTCCTTGAACCTTTTAAGTATTTAAAATCTCAAGGATTTGAAATCTGCATGATTCCAGTTAGTAAAGAAGGCTATATTGACCTTGAAGCTTTAGAGGAAGCTATAGATGAGCAAACTATTTTAGTCAGCATTATGCATGTTAATAATGAAATTGGAACCGTTCAGCCGCTGGAACAGATTGGTACACTGATTAAACAAAAGCATAAAGAAACACTTTTTCATGTGGATGCCGTGCAGTCTTTTAGTAAAATACCGATTCATGTAAAAAAGGATAAGATTGACTTATTATCAGTAAGTGCACATAAATTTTATGGTCCAAGAGGTATTGGTTTTCTCTATAAAAGCAAACAAGTTCGACTAAATCCTCTTATTTATGGAGGCGGACAGCAAAAGGACTTGCGTTCCGGCACAGAAAACACACCTGGTATTGCAGGGATGTTAGAGGCTTGCAAGTATGTTACTGAGAATAAGAAACAAATTAACGCAGAATATCTTGATGCTAAAACCTATTTAGCAAATGAAATTTTAGCACATATACCAGATACATTTATTAATGGACCATCTGTTTCTCAGGGAGCTCCACATATTTTAAATATTGGATTTAGAAATGTACGTGCTGAGGTTTTACTGCATGCTTTAGAACACAATGGAATTTATGTCTCATCAGGCTCTGCCTGTGCTTCTAATAAAAAGAGTCATAGCCACGCCCTTATGGCGATTGGTAATCACAAAGATGACTTTGATAATGCAATAAGGTTTTCCTTTGGGTTAGATATTACTAAAGAAGATCTTGACAATACACTTCAAGTATTAAAAGAACAAGTTGCATTGCTTAGAAGATATACCTTAGGAGGAAAACAACGATGAAAAAAGTCTTTTTAGTTAAATATGGTGAGATAGCTATTAAAGGGAAGAATAGATACTTATTTGAAAATAGATTAGTGGATAATATAAAAAAGAATCTTAAAGAACTAGGTCACTTTGTTACAAAAAAAGAGCAGGGCAGAATTATGGTAGAACCTATAGAAGATACTTTGATTGATGAACGCGCAGTAATTGATAAACTTAGCCGTATTTTTGGTATAGTTGGAATAGCGTATGGGTTAAAAGAAGAAGAAGTATCTATGGAGGCTATTAAAAGACTTGCCTATGCCCAAATGAATAAAGAGTGTTCAAATCAAGCGATAACTTTTAAAGTAGAAACAAGAAGAGCAGATAAGCGCTTTCCTCTTAATTCTATGGAAGTTAGTGCACAAATAGGAGAATATCTTTTAACTGAATTACAAGGAAAGGTAAAAGTAGATGTGCATCATCCAGATGTACTACTCATGGTAGAACTACGTAGCAGTGCATATGTCTATGCTACAACTTATAAGGGGGCAGGTGGCATGCCTTATGGCACCAATGGACAAGCGACACTTCTTTTATCTGGTGGCATAGATAGCCCAGTAGCGGGATGGATGGTTGCAAAACGTGGTGTCGAAATTGATGCAGTTTATTTTCACAGTCCACCCTATACTAGTGAAAGAGCAAAAGATAAGGTTGTTGATTTAGCTAAAAAAGTCGCTCAGTATACAGGCAGTATGAAAGTACATGTAGTGCCTTTTACAGAAATACAGATGACCATTTATGAAAAATGCCCTCATATACAGTTGACACTCATTATGCGCAGAATTATGATGAGAATTGCTGAAAAGATCGCTAGGATGAATAACAGTAAGGCACTTATAACAGGAGAAAGCATTGGGCAGGTTGCAAGTCAAACTTTACAAAGTTTAGTTGTGACAGATCATGTGGTGAATATGCCGGTATTTCGTCCTTTGATCGGATTTGATAAAGAGGAGATTGTTCAAATTTCTAAAAAAATAGACACGTATGAGACGTCTATTTTACCTTATGAAGACTGCTGTACCATATTTGTGCCTAAACATCCAGAAACAAAACCGCGCTTAGATATTATTGAAAACTCTGAAGAAATTCTAAAGGATACGCTTGAACAAATGATAGAAAGCGCCATAAGCCAGATGGAAATCATTCAAATTATTTAAAAGCCCATAGAGATGGGCTTTTAAATAGGTGTTTATTGGTGAATAAATGCGTTTAGTTTTGAAATTATTTCATCTGCATAGTTATCGTTATAAATATCTAAACGCAATGGTTTGCTAAGATCCAAGCTGAAAATACCCATAATAGACTTGGCATCAATAATGTAGCGTCCAGACGATAAATCAAAGTCGCCATCATAAATATTTATAAGATTAACAAATTGCTTTACCTTTTCAATTGAATTAAGTGAAATAGTAATGGATTTCATGTACGGCCCTCCTAATAACATTATATTTAATTATGATATGATAAATTTAGATAAAAATACATGAAAATATTTTTAAGCTACTTGTATAATATATTTTGATATGAAGATTGTCAATATGAAAGAGGTGAAATATTGAGAAAAGCAGCATTCTATACCTTAGGGTGTAAAGTTAATCAATATGATACAGAATCAGTCTTAGAAGATTTTAAGGCGGAAGGCTATCAGATTGTTGATTTTAATGATTTTGCGGATGTATATGTAGTGAATACATGTACAGTTACTCACTTAAGTGATAGGAAATGTAGACAAATGCTTAGAAAGACAAAAAAAATAAACCCAGAAAGTATACTTGTTGCTATGGGATGTTATGCTCAGATAGCAGGAGATGGTATCAAGGAACAAGTTGATGAAATAGATATTATAGTAGGCACAAATAAACGCAGTCAAATTGCACAGTTGGTTAGAGAATACTATGCAGGTATTAATAAAGAGATTAATCTTGTTTCTGACATTATGACTGTTGATGAGTTTGAAGAGCTTAAGATCTCTGATATGGGTGAGCGTACAAGGGTTTACTTAAAAATACAAGAAGGTTGCAATAATTATTGCAGTTATTGTATTATTCCGTATGTAAGGGGCAAAATTAGAAGTAGAAAAGAAGATCAAGTTTTAGAAGAAGCTCTAAGACTTTCACAAATTGGTTTTAAAGAAATTGTTTTAACTGGAATACATGTGGCTTCATATGGGAAAGATTTAGGTAATACAAGTTTGATAGAGCTCCTAAAAAAAGTACATGAGATACCTGATATTAAGCGCATTAGAATGAGCTCGATTGAACCTTTAGTCATTACCGATACATTTATCAGGGAAATAAACAATATGCCAAAGTTGTGTAAACACTTCCACCTGTCCTTGCAAAGTGGCAGTGAAAGTGTTCTTGAAAGAATGAATAGGAAGTATACTAAAGCTGAATACAAAGAGAGCGTAGCTAAATTAAGAAGTATTTGGCCGGAAGTTGCTATTACGACAGATATTATAGTTGGTTTTCCAGGAGAGACTGATGATGAGTTTAGTGAAACACTAGACTTTGTTAAGGAACTGCAGCTTGCGCAGATTCATATTTTCCCATTTTCCCCACGTATAGGAACACCGGCTGCAAGTATGGGGAATCAAGTTGAATCACACATAAAAGACTATAGAGTTAAAGTGCTAAGTGCGGTAGAAAAAGATTTAAGAAAAGCATTTATGATAAACTGCTTAAATAAGCAGGCTGAAGTTCTTTTTGAAGACTATCAAGACCACATCTTAACAGGTTATACAAGTAATTACCTTAAGGTACGTGTTCCAAGTGAAGTTAATCTTGAAAATACTATAGCGCGTGTAGTTATCGATAAATTAAATAATGACGAATTAATAGGACATATGCAATAATAATAATATTTTAATATTTTTGTAATTGTATATAGTTTTATTTTGTATTATGATATACTTAAAGACACAGGTGCAGATATTGGAAGGTGAAACAAATGGCGAATATTAATGAAACAATGCAATTTCATTTAGAGAATCTAGAAAAAGCCTCAACTAGAGAAATATTAATGGAGGTTTATATAGCGCTCCAAGAAAAAGGGTACAATCCCATTAATCAAATAGTAGGTTATATTATGTCCGGCGACCCAACTTATATTACAAGCCATAATGGCGCAAGAAACAAAATTCGAAAATTAGAACGCGATGAAATACTAGAAGAATTAGTGACTTGTTATTTAAAGCAATAGAAAGTGGGCTGTAGGGGCATACTCTACAGCTTTTTTATAGGAGGATTATATTGCGTATACTAGGCTTAGATTTTGGTACTAAAACAACAGGTGTTGCAGTGAGCGATCCATTTGGATGGACTGCACAAGGACTAGAAATCATAAGAAGACAAGACGAAAATAACTTAAAGCCTACTTTAGCTAGGCTTAATGAGCTATGTTCAGAGTATAAAGTTGAAAAAATCGTTCTTGGGCTTCCTAAAAATATGAATAATTCTATAGGTGAAAGAGGTGAAAAAACACTATTATTTAAAGAAAAGTTAGAAGCAAAGCTCAAAATTCCCGTAGTAGTTTGGGATGAAAGATTAAGTACAGTAGCTGCTGAAGGATTTCTTTTAGAAGCGGATGTCAGCCGTAAAAAGAGAAAACAAGTTATTGATAAGCTAGCGGCAACTATTATTTTGCAAAACTACTTAGACGCTACGCATTAAAGGTGTGCTTAACTTATTTTAGCAGATGATAAGAAGGGAAAAGGCTCATGGAACAAATTAAGTTTTTTGATGAAACGACAGGAGAAGAAACACTTTTCGAGGTATTAGATGAAATTGTGTTAGAAAATAAAAAATATATTTTAGTTGTCGATCAGGAAGATGTAGCAACTATTTTAAAAGAAGTAAGTGAATTAGATGAAGATATTACTTATCAACTGCTTGAAGATGAGAATGAGTTTAAAAAAGCTGCAGTTGAGTTTATGACAAATGATGATTACGATATTGAAATATAGAATTAATTAATACTAATAAATACAAAAAGCTTTGCAAGGGGATGAGATAAATTGAATACTGCAGTATTTAAAGAACGTTTAAAAGCACAAGGGTGTAAATTAACTACACAACGCAGAAGTGTATTAGATGTATTAATTGAGCATTGTGACGAACACCTATCTACTGAAGAAATATATGCTAAAGTTAAGAAAAATTATCCAGAAATAGGTTTAGCAACAGTTTATCGTACGGTTCAATTATTTGAAGATATGGGAATTATCGATCGTCTTAATTTTGATGATGGATGCAGCCGGTTTGAACTTACTTCCAATGAGGAAGTACATCATCATCATCATTTAATCTGTGAAGGCTGTAATAAAGTTTTTGAAGTCGAGAATGATTTATTAGAAGAAATAGAATCTGAGATTGAAAATAAATATAACTTTAAAATACATGACCATAATTTGATGTTCTATGGCCATTGTAAGGAATGCGTAAAAAAGATGAGCGACACGTAAGTCGTTAAATATATATGGAGGTGTAATTTTGGTACACAGAAAAACAAGAAGTAAATTACGTTTTATTTCACTGGGAGGACTTGGTGAAATTGGAAAAAACTTGAATGTATTTGAATACGAAGATGATATAGTTATAGTAGATTGCGGTTTAGCTTTCCCCGCGGATGAAATGTTAGGGATTGATTTAGTTATTCCTGATATTACTTATCTACTTAAGAATATTCATAAAGTGCGAGGTATAGTTCTTACTCATGGACATGAAGATCATATTGGGTCATTACCTTATGTTCTTCAAGAATTAAATGTGCCAATATATGGAACTAAACTAACAATTGGCTTAGTAGAAAATAAATTAAAAGAACATAATCTTTTAAAAACTACTGAAAGAAATGTTGTTGCTCAGGGAGATACTATAAAACTCGGTGAGCATTTCAAGGTTGAGTTTATAAGGTCGAATCATAGTATAGCCGATGCTGTCATGCTGGCTATAACTACACCGGTAGGAACTGTGCTTCATACTGGAGACTTTAAAATAGATTATACGCCTATAAGCGGGGCAACTCTTGATTTACATCGACTTGCAGAAATTGGTAAAAAGAAAGTGCTTCTTATGTTAGCAGATAGCACAAGTGTTGAAAGAAGCGGGTATAATCCATCTGAAAAAATGGTAGGGAAAAAATTTGATGATATATTCAGTAACAATACTGATAAACGGATCATGGTAGCTACTTTTGCTTCCAATGTTGATAGAGTGCAGCAAGTTATTAATTCAGCAACTAAGTTTAACAGAAAAGTGGCCGTTGTAGGAAGAAGTATGGTCAACGTTGTTAAGACAGCAAGTGAACTAGGCTATTTGAATATTCCTGATAATATGCTTATTGAAATAAATGAGATAAAAAGATATCGAGATGATCAAGTAGTTATTATTATGACTGGAAGCCAAGGCGAGCCCATGGCAGCACTTTCTAGAATGGCATCATCTGATCATAAACAAATTGAGATTAAACATGGAGATGTTATTATATTAAGTTCAACACCTATTCCGGGTAATGAAAAAACTGTATTTAAGGTAGTTAATGAATTATTTAAGAAAGGTGCGCAGGTTATACGAGAAGATACTCACGTATCAGGCCATGCTGCTCAGGAAGAACTAAAATTAGTGCATACTTTAGTACGCCCTAAGTTTTTCATTCCTGTTCATGGAGAATACAGACATTTGCAAAAACATGCTGAACTAGCTGTTGAATTAGGTATGAGTCAAAAAAACATACAAATTATTTCTATAGGAGAAGTAGTAGAGTTTACGCATGATACATGCAAGGTTGCAGGTAGTGTAACTTCGGGGCAAGTCCTTGTAGATGGTCTTGGTGTTGGAGATGTTGGAAATATTGTACTTAGAGATAGAAAACATCTTTCACAAGACGGTTTATTAATTGTTGTTATGACACTTGAAAAGGCATCAGGCACCGTTGTATCAGGTCCAGACATCATATCTAGAGGTTTTGTTTATGTAAGAGAAGCTGAGAATCTAATGGATGAGGCTAAAATGGTTGTAAGAAAAGCTGTAGACCGTTGTGAGCAAAAAAGAATTATGGAGTGGTCTCAAATTAAAACAATTGTTAAAGACGATCTTAGAGAATTTGTATGGCAAAAAACTAAACGTAGTCCTATGATTCTTCCAATTATAATGGAAATTTAATAAAACACCCTAGTTGCTTAAGTATTCTACTTATAGTAGCTAGGGTGTTAAAATTTAAAAAACATTTTTATCATAAAGAGTAGGTTTATGAAGTATAGAGAAACCACCAGCCGGAGAACTACTCCCTATAAGCAGACAAGGGGAAATTCACTGGCTGGTGATTTTAGTTTTTATGAAGCTCTTTGAAAAGTTTTTTTAGTGCTTTTTTTTCAATTCTTGATACATATGAACGCGAAATACCCATTTGCTCTGCTATTTCACGTTGTGTTTTTTCTTCTTCATTATTAAGACCATAGCGCAATTGAAGAATTTCCTTTTCTCTAGGTTTAAGTACATATTTAATTTGATGATAAAGTTTCTTCATTTCAATGCCAAAATCAACTTGATCAAATATAGTATCACTTTCATTACATAAAATATCAAGCAGGCTAATTTCATTACCCTCTTTATCTACACCAATAGGGGCATGTAAAGATGTTTCATATTTTTGTTTGCGTGAAGATCGGATACTCATTAATATTTCATTTGCTATAATCACGCTCTGGAAATAATCTTTCCATACGTTTTCTGGCGTCAGGACCAAAGAGATAAACTGATGCTTCCTCACCATCCCATTCGATTTTATCAATTAAAGTACCTAAATGTGTTCTTTGAGACACAGGGTCTAATGAGTCAATAGAAGAGCTAAAAGAAGAAAGTGTTTCTACTAAGTTTCCTAAATCATTTTCTGCTAGTTCATTAATATGCTTAGTCGACTTAAGTTCATTAAGTCTTTTTTCTAATAATGTATTCTCTTCATTGAGATGAGTAATTTTTTCAAGAATAGGAGATGTAATATTGGGATCTTTGGTCAGGGATAAAGTGTCTATTAAATTAGATATGGCTTTTTTATTGTTTTCTATGTTTTGATTTAAGCTTTTTTCTTCTAGCCTTAAATCATTTTCAATATGATTAATTTTTTTAGTATCCATTTGAAGCTTGGAATTAATGCCAGTATTCGATACGCACATATTCTTAATTTGATCCAGAACCATTTTATCCATCTCAAGACCATTAACATTTTTTACATTACATTGCTGACCATACGATTTTTCTTTAAGCTCGCAGATATAGTAATATTTTTGCACACCTTCTTTATTAAGTCTCCCAAGTTTTGGCCGCATATAACTGCCGCACTTTTGACAGCGTATTAAACCAGATAGGAGAGAATTTGTATTTTTTACTTTTCTAAATGTTTTGGACTTATTATCCTCAACCATATGTTGAACCTTAATCCAATCACTGCTTGGAATAACTCCATCATGCATACCTACTGAAATAATCCATTCTTTTTTATCTCTTAGCTTATTTGTACGTCCTTTAATTTGTTCTGTACGATTATAAGCTATAATCCCACTCTCGCCATTATAATATTTAGTATCATTATAGACCTGACAGCCACATTCTATAAAGTAGTTATAACTTAACTCATCGGCAACAACATAAACAGGATTTGTTAGTAGATTTTTTAAGGTATGGCGAGAATATGAAACACCATTTTTAGTTTGAATTTGTTTATTTAGAAGATAACTTTCTAACTGAGTTAAACTATTTAACTCTAAAAACTTATTATAGATTAATTTAATTGTATGAAGTTCACTTTCAACTGGCGTAAGCTTAAAAGCCTTTCTAGATTTGCCGCTATTGTCAATAGAGGATGTTTCTTGTGATTCGAAGCCCAAAGGAACATTGCCTCCAAGCCACCTGCCAGTTTTTGCAAGCTCCAACATATTGTCTCTTATACGTTCTGCAATGATTTCTCTCTCAAATTGACTGAAGATAGACGTCATAAACATCATTGCTTTAGCCATGGGTGAATAATCCCCAAAGTCTTCAGAAACAGATACAAACTTTACACTATACTTATTCAATTTATCAAGTAGCTGAGAAAAGTCAGAGATGCTTCTACTTATTCTATCCAAACGATAGCATAAAACTAAATCAATCTCTTTTGCTTCAATCATTTTTATAAGCTTTTTGAATTGAGGCCTATTTGTGTTACCACCTGAAAATCCTTCATCTTCAAGGATAAGTGCTTCTTCCGAATTGCAACAAAACCTATCTTTATTAATTACATTTTTTATGTAGTTTTTGCATATATTAATTTGGTTTTCAACTGAGTCACCACGACCAGTAAACTTACTCTTTCTTGAATAAATAGCAATTCTCATTCTATGCCTCCTTTGTGGTAGGATAATTTCATTATACAATAGAAGCGTTAATTTGCAACTCATGTAAAATCAAATAAATAGACTTATAAGACTCAAAATATGGTTGAACTACTTATAAAGTTATGATAATCTGGTAATAGACATGTATTATTAGATTATCTAAAATGTATGTCAGATAAGGAAACTGCTAAGTCAAATAGGATTTAGCCTTCAATAGAGAAATAGTAACAAGTAGAGAATTAAGTAGAGAAAAAGTAACAGGCAGAGAAAAATAATTAAAAAGAAATTTTCCAGGAAGAAGACAAACAAAATTTTAATCACGCGGATCATCGTGACTATTTTGTTTGTCTTCTTTTATACTATCCTTTCATAAATAACTGCTGCATAGGACAAATTGCTGTCAACATAATATTAAGTAACATGTGCAGGAGTGGTGTTCCCATGATAGTTAATTTTATTTTACCTCGTACTAAAGCTGATTTAGACGAATTACAAGATTGCATTAATATGATTCATTCTCACATTATTATAACTAAGATAAATGAATTAGATATTAGTTATGATGATAAGATCAAGTTATATGAACAAATTAGAAGTAAGATATTACATAATGTTGAGAAGTGATTAAATTAGTAAATAAGTGGTTATTGGGATGCACACGAAAAGAAAAAATATAGAATTTTCATTTAAAGAAGAGATAAATCTAATATAATAAAAAATGACATAGCCATAATAAAAATGAGCTATGTCATTTTTTATTATATTAGATTTTATCATTTTGGCATATATCTTGTTGGGATTTGTATACTGATATTATAAAAAGTTATTGAGTCCCAAAAATAAAAAGAGTGAATGTATAAAACAAAAATACATTCGCTCTTTTTTTGTATTTATACAGATTTATCGGATAATATATATCTTAGACTAGTAGACAATATTTATTCATAAAGTATTTTTTTATATTTGGAGACTGATAAACAGAAAAGAAATATAGTATAATAATATTAACTTAAAGAGTAAGTTCGAAATGTATTTTACCAAAAGAAGAGTGATAAAATGATACATACTATCCAAATGATTAGAATTATAGAAAATATTGATCAAGAAGATTTTTTCGATATCTATGGTAAGAATATTAATGAAATACATACAGTTGAAGAATTTCAAATATCTGGTAAGGTTAACTATAACTTTAGCAAAAGCAAATTTAGGGGGTACTTATACGTAAGAATAGATGCAATACAAGTTTTAGGTACACCAGATATACAAGAATATCATTCTGAAAAACTTCAGAGCCTAATATGCTTTATTGATGGGAAAATCCCTAATCATAAAAAACATGTTATGAAGCTACATGTTATCGACTATCGTATGGATGTGGTAGTACCTAATAAGCAACATATTAAAATTCTATTGCTGCTATATAAAAAATGTTTTGAGAACAGTTATAGAAAAAAAGCAGTAATAGTTCTCGAACATGAGACAGGTATAGAGTATAAAAATGATAGTACATTAGTTAGAATGTATGATAAAGAAGCGGAAAGGGAAGAAAAAGATGAAGAAATAAAAATATATGAAAAGTGGGTTCTCAGATTAGAAGTATCAGTACATAATAGAAATTTAAATTATATGTTTAAAATTCATGGAATTAAAAAGACTATAGCAAATTATTTAACAGATGAAATGTACAAAAGATATATGTTATCTTTTGTTCCGGAATTAATATATATGGGAGACTTTTATTGTATTAGTCTTGCTGAAGAAAGAATTAGTTCTAGCAATATATCTTTGTACTATAAAAAGATGCTAAAGGATTTTTTAATACTAGTAGCAAAAGACGAGGCAAATCTTAAAGCGTCGAATGAAAGAAAAAAAACATATTTTAGGTACTTAAAACAACTGAAAGAATTAAAAATGCATCCCCTAATAATAGACTCTTATGAGTTAAGTCTACTAGAAAATCCTTTTCTAAGTAGTTTTAATAATTTAAAAGCTAAATAATGGTATATTTTATTAAAATCTTATATGTTTTCACATACCACGCACGTTGGTATAATGGCATTGTAGGATTTATATTCCCTGTGACACCTCACGTTGAGACTGTAGTTAAGCTTAGCGCGCGTCCAGATAAGTCTCTAGATGCTTGCTGTTGAAAGTCCAGTCTGGGTAAGAGTCAAGTCGCCCAGTAGCTAGTAGCCAAAGTACGGAGTAATCTTTGCTTTGAAGCGCTATGAAGAAAGCATTATCCTAGGATAATGTATTGCAAGTTGGCGGGTTGCAACATAAAGTGGATGCTGCCGCATCGACAACTACTTCCCGAAAGGGAACAATAGGGAGGCGAGCCACGGCTGCTTTGGCGAAGGCAATAGAAGGCATGAAGAACTTGAAATGCAGTGCTGAGGAACCCTACGGTGTATGGGTAGTGACACGTCAACATAGTATATAGAGGAACTGGAGAGACCCTACTTCACACATTATAGATGTAAAGAGATTGCATATAAACTCTAAGAGCAAAGTTGTCAATCTGTAAAGAGGGAGTCAGAGGCGCCCATAGTACCAGTAATTATACAGACAACAAAACTGTATATAGGGAAGGGGCGCTACTTTATTCATGTTTTTTAGAGGAGGTAAGAACGAGTGAATGTCCAAAAGACTAACAACACCAAAGAAAAAGTTCGACAACTTCAAAGAAAACTATATCTTACAGCCAAGTCAAATGTTAAAAGAAGATTTCATGCCATGTATGATAAAATATACCGAGACGATATATTGCAAGAGGCATGGAAGAGAGTAAAAGCAAATAGGGGAAGTGGAGGAATAGATGGTATAACCATTGAGAATGTTACATGCTATGGAGAGCAAAGACTTTTAAATGAAATAGCTGAAACATTAAAAATGGGTGGATATAGACCATTACCAGTACGCAGAACCTACATTCCTAAAAATGATGGAAAAGGTAGCAAACGTCCATTAGGCACTCCTGTTATAAAGGATAGAATAGTTCAAATGGCTACTAAAATAGTCATTGAACCAGTATTCGAAGCTGATTTTAAAGACTGTTCCTATGGATTTAGACCCAAAAGAAATGCCCACATGGCATTAGATAAGATTTATGAAGAGGGAACAAAAGGAAATGCCCTATGGGTAATTGATGCTGATATAAAAGATTATTTTGGAAATATTAATCATGAAAAACTCATGTTATTAGTCGAACAAAGGATATGTGACAGAAGAGTCTTAAAACTTATAAAGTGTTGGTTGAGAGCAGGCATTATGGAGGAAGGCGAATATCAAAAGACAGATAAAGGTGCACCGCAAGGTGGGGTAATATCGCCCTTACTATCAAATATTTATCTCCATTATTTTGATTACATATGGGAGAAAAATTATAGACATATCGGTACGCTAGTAAGATATGCTGATGATTTTGTAATACTATGTAAAAGGAATAACCATGCAAGAGTAGCATTAAATATTGTGCATCAAATAATGAATAAGCTAGAATTAACACTGCATGAAGAAAAGGCCAAACTTGTAGACATGTATTTTGGAAAAGAAGGCTTTGATTTCCTAGGCTTTCATAATAGATTTAAAAGAGGAAGAACTAAAGAATGGAAATGGTATTGGGACTTATATCAAGAACCTAGCCCAAAAGCCATGCAAAAGATGAGAGATAATATTAAGCTAGTCTTTAAATATCCAAGCAGATTGTTACTGTCCATAAAGGATATGGTTAAAATACTAAACCCTAGAATAAGAGGAATGAAGAATTATTATGGTAGATTATACTCCTATGAACAATTACGCAAAATAGACTACTATATTATTAGAAAACTTAATATATGGTATAACCGTAAAAGACAAATAGGTCGGAAGATTAATAGAATTAATGACTGGAGGAAAGTATACTATAATGAAGGGTTACTCACATTAGCAGTATCGCGAATGCTGAAGATTGAAGAATATCGGAAAGCCGTATGCCGGAAAACGGCACGTACGGTTTGATGAGGGGACGGTGGATAAAACCACTGTTCTACTCTATAAGTAAAACCCTTGATAACAAAGGCTTAGAGCGATTATGCTTTAAGCCTTTTAGTGTGTTTATGTGTTTGAGGAAACATATTTATATGTTCCCAAACGAGCAGGGGGGTACACTATTTGGCGTTAATCGGTTGGTATTGCCAAAAAGTATAATTGTTACCCTAATTTGGGAAACCTGGAATTAGCAATAAATGTAGCAATTGATAATTTTAGTCAAAAATCTTAAAGGTTATAGAGAAACGATTATCGAAAATTGCTACATTTAAGTTGAACATCCTCAATTATTCTATGCCTATGAGATGTATATGAGGATTATAGAAAAGCTGGTTACAGCAAAAGTTTTCCGAAGTACACCGTGAAGAAATCTTGTGAAAATGAGTTATTTCAGCTGTCAATCTCAGATGGTGTTCAAGGAAGAAATGGCTGTTGAGGCTACAGAGTAAGAAAATGAAAAGTTAGGTACTCGAATTTTCATATTTCTAGTGTTTTTTCTAACCGTAGAATTGTACGCATATTGAAAATAGCAACCATTTGGTTTATAATGATATTTAACGATTGTGGGTCATTATTGACTTTGTGTTATTTTCAGAAGGGTGACATTATGAGTACTTCAAGCTTAATAAAAAAGCTGTGCAAAGAAAAAGGAATTAGTGTTTCAGAACTCGCAAGACGTCTCGGTCAATCGCCGCAGAATTTTAATAAGAAGCTAAAGAGAGAAACAGTAACGACAGAGGAATTAATGGCAATTGGAAATGAGCTTGCAGTGAAATTTGAGCAGTCTTACACATTGGAAACAGGAGAAAAAATATCGATTAGTAACGTGTCCGAAAAGTAGGACACCATTTTTTGTAAGATTGAATTATAAAAAGATGGGCAGGGCGTAAAAGATGGCTGAGATAAAGAGCATAAATGAATTATTGAATATGGATATTGACATCCCTGATTATCAGCGGCCATACAAATGGACAATTCAGAATGTTGAAGAACTTCTTGGAGATATTAGCACTGCAATCAACGATGCCGATATTTACAGATCAGCATTCAAGTATAGAATCGGTACAATTATTCTTCACGAGAATGATGACGGTATATTCAATGTCGTAGACGGTCAGCAACGGATTATTTCTCTGCTGCTAATCAAGTATTGTATTACCCCTGGATTCCAGTGCACAATTTTTGAGAAGGAATTTACCAACAAGGTTACACAGACTAATATTCACAACAACTATATGTTCATTAGAGAGTGCTTCTCTCTTAAGAATGAGGCGGATAAAAAAAATTTCATCCAAGCTTTTGAGGAAATTCTCGAAGTCGTTGTCATCAGTGTAGACAAGGTATCAGAAGCGTTCCAGTTGTTTGATTCACAAAATACGAGAGGAAAAGCTCTTGATCCGCACGATCTTTTAAAGGCGTACCACCTTCGTGAGATGAAGAAATATCCATACGAAATGGAGCATTCTGTTACAAAATGGGAGGCAAAAGATACTTCCCAGATTCGTGAGCTGTTTGATTTGTATTTGTTTCCGGTTTGGAATTGGTCAAGGGGGCTTAAAAGCAGACCCTTTACCGCAAAAGAAATTGATACGTACAAAGGCGTTTCAGAGACATCTACATATTCATACGCACGACGGGCAAGCAAGGCAATGCCATGTTTTCAGATTACAGAAACGTTCATCTCAGGAAATGACTTTTTTGAGATGGTGGACCATTACCTGTATTTATTAAGAGACATCAAAGCTGAGATTTATAATAATCATAGTCTTTCTGATATAAAATCCATTATTTGCAGCGGAAAGAAAATATCAAATATTAAAGAAATGGATACAGTAAAGTATGGCTCTGCCGGATTTGGTTATGCAAAAAATCTGTTTTATTGCGCGCTTCTTTGTTACTACGATAAGTTCCACAACTTTGATGAGATGGCTGTAAAAAAGCTGTTTACATGGGCTTTTATGATTCGTGTAGACATGGAGACCCTTGGCTTTGACAGTATTAACAAATACGCGATTGGTGATGGCAGCAATTCTCGATACTCAAATGCGGTAGCAATGTTTACAAAGATTAGCTTCGCAAGACTACACAATGAGATTTCAAGCATTCAGATAAAGGTGAAACGTTCACCTGATGAGGCAGCACATGAGAAGTGGAATGATTTGTATACAAAGCTGAAGGAAATAAACGGATTAGTGGAGGTATCAGATGAGTGAGTTAGTTACTGAACTTCATATTATCGACGAGGACAAAAACATATTTGATACCGACTTGGAATACATCATTCCCCTGTATCAACGAGCGTATGCTTGGGAGGATAAACAACTTGTACAATTGGTAGAAGATATCAGTGATGTTGCAGAGGGTGCTAATTATTATATTGGAGCGCTTATTGTATCAAAGCAAGAAAATAAGTACGAGGTGGTAGATGGACAGCAGCGGTTGACCTCATTATTTTTGTTGCTAAATTGTCTGGGGGTTTCTGTACAGAATACGCTGACGTTTGCCTGCAGAGAAAAATCCAACTATACCTTAAAAAATATCCAAGAGCTATTACTGATGAATCGCAGCAAGCTAGATATGGATCGCATCGAGTCCGGAATTCAAAATGGCGTTAAAATTCTTAGTCAAGAACTTAATAAAGAGAGATTTGATAAGGAAAGCTTTCTGGAAAAGCTCTCAAAAGTGGTTGTGTATAGAATAGAGGTTCCAGAGAATACCGACCTAAATAGATATTTCGAGATTATGAATACGCGAGGAGAACAGCTGGAGCAGCATGATATTTTAAAAGCTACTCTTATGAGCTATATAGAAAACAATAAAGAGAAAGCGCTCTTTGCAAAAATTTGGGATGCCTGTAGTGATATGACCGGATATGTTCAGATGCATTTTACCAGCAAAAATAATGAGGTGAGAGAAGCTATCTTTGGTACATACTGGAATGATATGCCTCCAAAGAGTTGGAGTGCTTACAAGAAAAAGGTTAAGTTAGGCAGTCTTGTAGGCTACGGCCATAAAATGTCTGAGATTATAGCAACTGATTTCAAAGTTGACAATGATGATGGATTTCTTGAAGACGATGTAAGGGTGCGCTTTGAAAGCGTAATCGAGTTCCCTTATTTTTTGCTCCATACGCTTAAGGTTTTGATCAACATTAAGTGCATTGAGCATGAACAAGAAAATGCAAAGATAATAGATGATCTCTTGGACGACAAGAAGCTAATCGATAACTTTAATCGTGTTATTACGTACGGTGTTAGCAGTAAAGGCAAGATTGCAGACAATAAAGAGACATTCTCAAAAGATTTTATTATTTGCCTTCTCAGAACAAGATTCCTTTTTGATAAGTATATTGTAAAGAGAGAATATGCGAACGAGAATGCTGATGGAGAGTGGAGTTTGAAAAACCTCCATGTATCTGGTCAGCAATCCCAAAAGAAGCCGTATTATAGGAATACATGGTTTGTGCGCAAAGGCGAGCATAATCAGGAGAAACGCAGCAATGAACGTTCAAAAAAGAATATAATGCTTCAGTCCGCTCTTCGTGTATCTTATACATCGCCAAAGGTTATGCACTGGATTACGCAGCTATTGATTTGGTTGTCTGAGGATAATTATGCGAATGCACTGGGCGATGATATGTTCGTATACAGTGACGTTATCGAAGAAATTGCCAAAGATGGAGTTATAAAGCAGTTCTTTGACGAGTGTAAAAATAGCGTTTACGATATGGGCGTTAGTACACCACATATTGTATTCAACTATCTCGATTTCTTGCTTTGGAATAATGACAGAAAAAAATACGATGACTTTACCTTCGAATTTAGAAATTCAGTTGAACACTGGTATCCACAGAATCCATCCGAAGGCACTTTCGAACAGTGGAAAGATGGTGTGAATCAGTTTGGCAATCTTTGTATTATCCAACGTAATGTGAATTCGAAGTTTTCGAATATGTCTCCGGAAGCAAAAAAGAGTACCTTCAAAGACATGATAGCCAAGGGGAGCATTAAACTTCGCATTATGAGTGAACTCACAGAAAAAAGCGGAGACAAGGTTGCCAGTCTGTACTGGAAAGAAACGTTATACAAAACCCATGAAGATAAAATGATTAGTTTACTCAAAATATCATGCTATCCGGAAACGGAGTAATTCTTTATATGGGTGTTGGAAAAGATATAGGGAGGTATCAGTAGATGGAGTATACAGATGTAGAGAGACAAGTTCTTTCGCTTATGGAAAGAACTGATTTTAAGAGCATATCAAAAAATGATGTGATAAGCTACGCATCAAAACTAAATGACCTACGCCCTGAAGTTGCAGCACTGGTACTTGCGCAGTTTCCTGAACTTGCAAAACTAATTCAATCTTCACTGGTTGAGTATAAAAATATTCTCGAAAAGATTGTGGCAAGCGATGATGAAAGCACGAATCAAGTCTATGGAATACTCAATAAAGAACTGGATAGTGCAGACAAAAGCAGAGTGGAATATATTAAGTTTGCTGATAAAGTACGTTCAGATTTAAGTAAGTGCCTTGATACCCCCAATCTGACACCACAGCAGCAAAAGGAAATCCGTGATCAAGAGATGGAAGTTCTGCGTATGGTAGACAAAAAGGACGCAGAAATCCGGGGGCAGGAAACAGAAACTGCTCGTATGGCGGATAAAAAAGATTCAGAAAAGAAAGCATTTAATTGGAAAGTGATTGGCGCAGCAAGTTTTGCTGTGCTTACGGCTATCGGAATCGGTACGGCTGCCTTAGGAGGCAATTTTAACATTAAGTTACCAAAAAAATCATAAGAGTAGATTTATTTGAATACCCAAAGAAAAACAGATATCAGAGGGGATGCATTATAGATCATACTGATGTAAAGGAAGACATATAAAGGGCATGACTTCTATATTGCTTTTGGAGCACAAAAAAATTATTTTTCCTTTTATACAGATAAAACAAGTGTTTTAGAATTGTTTAAAGCAGAGATGCCATCTACATCACTGGGCAAGAGCTGTGCAAGGATTAAATATAAAGAGCAAGATGCACTTAATCTAATGATGCATATTATAAAAGAAGTTATACAAATGCACAGAGATATCAGAAAAGATAATATTTATGATATCTCTGCAATAAAAAATGGAAGGCTATTCCTGAACATGGAAGAAATATACTAAGTTCAAACGTATTCTGTGCTAAGTGTGGTGTAACTGCTTTAGAAGAAGGGTTTACCATTCATGATGATGCGCCATATGGTATTATTTTAAGAGGAAAATGTAAAAAATGCGGTGGGCAAGTAGTACGCTGCATTGAAAGTGATTAATAGCATCGAGGAGAGCAAAATAAACGGAACAAAGAGAAGCAACATTAAAATAGGAGCAGCTGTTCTAGTTGTGCAAAAACAGGACCAACACACTGGCAAGTTGACAGAAGGCATTGTAAAAAAGATACTTACCAACTCACCAGAGCATCACCATGGAATCAAAGTAATGCTGGAAAGTGACATTGTTGGTAGAGTGAAGGAAGTCAAGTAAAAATCTTATCAAAAGGTAGATAGCGAGGTAATGGTAAGCCTACTAGTAACATTGAAGTTTAGGCTAACTATTCACGTGGAGAGTGTAGAATTGATGTCTAAAGTAGAGAAATAACAATAGAATTCATCTTGATTGAAAATGTGAAAAATCTAGTGAGCGAAAACTAGGTCAAAAATGCGTCAGGTCGTAAGGTGTGAATTGATGTAGGAATGTAGCTAATACAAATGATAAAATTAAAGGGAGGAACTAATATGGCACGTAGAGTATTTTTTAGTTTTCATTACGATAATGATATTAATAGATCAATGACAGTTCGTAATAGTTGGGTAACGCAGGGAAAAGAAGCAGCCGGTTTTGTCGATAAGGCTGATTTTGAACGAATTAAAAGGCAAGGACAAAAAGTAGTGGAAAACTGGATTGATGGACAACTTAATGGAACATCAGTTACGGTAGTACTTATTGGCGCTGATACTTTAAATAGACCTTTTGTACAATATGAAATTTGTAAAAGCTTAGAGCGTAATAACGGTATTGTTGGAGTTCATATTAATAGAGTCAGAGATATGAGAACGCAAATAGGATCCTCTAAAGGTAATGTACATACTATTATTGGTTATTATAAAGATGGTAAACCTGCATATTTCGACGATATTTGTGACGGAGTTTATGATTATACAGCACAAAATGGATATGCTAATTTAGGCTCCTGGATTGAATTGTCTGCAAGAGCCCATAATAAGTAATGGAGGTGGAATGTATGGAAAGCAAAATGAAACACTTAGAACTTATTCAAGGTGTAATAAGTAGAATGGCTGGAAATTCCTTTATGTTAAAAGGGTGGGCTGTAACACTTATATCTGGAATATTTGTTTTAGCTGGTAAAGATACAGATAAGCTATATTTTTTAGTTGCATATCTTCCTATTATTATATTTTGGGGATTAGATAGCTATTATTTACTGCAAGAACGTTTATATCGATCTTTGTATGATAAGGTATGCAAAACTAACGAAGATAAAATAGATTTTTCCTTGAAAGCAACAAAAGAAGAATTTAAAAGTGATAAAAATTGTTTAAATAGTTGCATTCTTTCATTGACTGAACTGTGGTTTTATTTACCGCTTGCCATTGTGTGTACAGGGATCATTATAATTACGCACCATTAAAAATCGATATGATAGAAGGTGCGTTTTATGCCAGGAGTAACTAAACATATTTATGATCATGAAATAAGAGATATTGTTTCGATGTGGAATATTCAAATAAAAACGATACAGTATGTTCTGCCACAAAAATATACTAATGAAGAGATTCTTATGTCTGTGAGGCAGTTTTATCCTCATGAATGGAATTCAGTTCAATTTAAATATGATTATTATCTTGCAAAGGATAGGTATTTAAAAAAAGGATTTGGAAAAGCAAGATATAATATGAAAAAACCAGAAGAGTTATTTGTGACTGTAAGTATTTACAAGAAAATTGTAGACGAAACTTACAGAAAAAAATATGCAGATAATTATTCTGAAGAAAGAGCGCAGGCTACATTTGGTGATTTATTAAAGCGCAGAAAAAATAAAATAGATAAAATTGATCAAAAAATTGATAAAGCATTGATAAAAACACAACAGGTGACACCTTCTTTTATAGACCAATTGATAGGGTTATATGAGAGAAAAACTACAGACCAAAAAGATAAAATGTATATATTACTGGAATTAAAAAAATATTATTGTCCTAAAATTATTCAATTTATGTTCAAATTAAATGATACAGAGTTGAATAAACAATTACGTATGGAGTCCTTTTATCACCTGCAGAGCTTTAACTATCAACCGAGATTAAGGCGACAGAAATATATGCAGATTCATACAAAGAATAAAAAAAGAAAAGACTTCCTGAAAAACATATATCCTAATCAAAAATACTCAATACCTAAAAATCCTGGTGAGCTAGAATATAGAATAGATAATTCTAAGGAACAAAAGATAAAATATTATGATTATTTTATTTCACATAGTAGTATTGATAGTTCATCAGTACAGAAGCTAATAAAGTTTGTGAATACACAAGGGAAAAATATATTTTGTGACTGGATAAATGATGTAGATTATTTAAAAAGACATCTTGCATGTGATGCAACACTGAAGGTTATTGAAAAGAGAATGGACCAGTCTAGAACTTTGGTTTTTGTTGTGTCAGAGAATTCAAAACAATCTATATGGTGTAAATATGAGTTGAATTATTTCATGAATTTAAATAAACCAATGTATTTTATAGCGAAGAGTGATATAGATAATGAAGTATTCAATTTCAAAGAATTAACAGATAAATGGTTTGTGGATTCAAATTATAAGGAACTAGCGTTATTAGAATCAACAAAACTAAAAATCACTACATAAAAACACGGGGTGTGGCGGGTCAAATTGAAGTTTTTTATAAATTTCAATACTTGGAGTCTTTTTTTACAAATGATGTAAATTCACACTTTCTGCCCCTCTAAATTCTTGCAGGTATATTCAACTTCTTTTATAATATTTTCTTGTATCAAAAAATAACAACTGAGGTAAAAATGACTAAGAGTTACTTGAAGAAATTTATCAAATATATAAAGAAAGTTTATCATATAGAAGATGGACTGGAGAATTACTTCAAGTAAAGAAGAGCTAATGAATTTAAAGGGAATAGAACTTTAAAAATATGAAGCCTAACATAACTACATAGAAAAACTTGTAATGAAGTTAGAAGGTGTGGTTGTGTTGGGGGGGTTCTCAAGTAGAGAAGGAGGATATAGGTGGATAAATTCTATGTTTGGTTAGATGAATTTAGGAAACAATATTCATGGATATGCCAAAATTATGTATTGGATCAAGATTTGTATCATTATACTTCCATTTCAGCATTAGATAGTATACTAAAAAACAATTCATTATGGCTTACACAGATTGAGTATATGAACGATTATGAAGAAATGATATACGCCATCCAATTAATAAAGGAATGCCTTGAAGAAATTGATACCCAATACATTAAAGAGTACATTTTAAGTCTATGCGAAGATATAGAAAACGGGAAAAAATATGGAGCAGTATTCATTTTGTCTTTATCCTATGATCAAGATTCTGTTTCTTTATGGAATAACTATGGTAAGGATGGCGGATATAATATACACCTGAGTAAAGATTTTTGGAAAGATGCATTAGATGGACATCTGAGTGATAATGTTGCATTAAATAAGAATCAAAAAGAGCCATTCAATGCCACTTATTCTTATATGTTTAGGAAGGTAATCTATAATTCGCAAGAACAACGACAGAGAATATTGACTTATCTAATGGGAATAAAAGAATTAGAAAATAGAAAAGAAGATCCTGAAGTTGCAACTAACATACGTCTATTAAGCTATCATTTGATAGATGAGGTTTGCTTCTTTAAACGTCAGGGGCATTCAGTTGAACAAGAATTTAGGCTAATGATATCTTTTATGAGCCCTGAATATGAAAAGGCATTTGTAAAGCACAGACAATTTAATGGGAGCTTTGTTCCGTACATAGAACTAAAATTAAAAAAACCATACTTTGATACTATTACCATAGGGCCAAGACACAATCTTGATTTTGTAGAGAAAGGGCTGAAATCATATTTAAAATGTGCGGATAAACAGATTGAGGTTTATAGATCAACCTTAAAATTAAGATTTTAATGCCTAACCTATATTAATAGGATTTTAAACAACTGCTGTTTGTTAAGTGGAGAAGATATCCTAAAATATGTGCTACACAACAGAATAAGTTCAAAATGCATTACTAAAGACGTTATTGACCTACTTATTTGTAGAAATATATTCTGAAAAGTGATACAATAAATTAAAATGAAAATACCTTAATATGACCCCTTTTGAAGTTAACTTGCAATGAAGTTAGAACGTATGGTTGAGTTGGGGGCTCATAAAAAATATGTATCTGTTCAGGCTTATGTCATCCTTAGATACAGCTAAAAAACATACCATTAGTCTTATACTAGTTCTCAAAAAAACGTCTTTAAGAAGGAACTTTATTTTTGAACGGTAGAGACTGAGAAGTTGCAAAAATATTAATAATAATATAAACACGATTCTGTAGGAGGAGAAATCATTGAAACAGTTAATAAAAGTAATGATATTTTTTCTTGTTTTAAGTTTAAATATTTTATGTTATGCTGGGCAAGATGTAAAGCCAGAGGGATGGGGAACTTTAAGCACAAGAACAAATGAGAGTATCGCAACAATTTGGTGTGATGGAGAGTATAACTTAGGATTATCTGACTCTTATAACTTATATGAATGGGGACATGTAGGAGGTGAAAATATTAGCACACCAAGACTTATTTTAAAAAATGCGAGAGAGATACTCGATTCTGCAGGGGCAGGATATGGTGCTATAACACATAATAATGAGCTATATCTGTGGGGACTTAATTATAATAATATAGTTCCATCTAACAATGTTACTATCCCCACAAAAGTGAGAAAGGGTGTGAAAAACGCATTTTGGGGAGGTTTTCTAGTGAATAACGGACATAGTATGTCTTCAGATTCCAATCTTTATACTGTTAATCTCAATAATGAGTTATTCGTTCAAAAGTATACTGCAGAAGCAGGCTGGAAAGATATAAAAGTTATGGATAATGTGGAGAAAGTATACTATGGAGGATATGCCAGAACTATAGCTATCACTACAGATCATGAATTGTATATATGGAGTCCTTTAGTATACTTAAAATCAATAGACTCCACACTCTATGATAAATCAGCGTTAAATGTACTTTCAGGACAAGAAGATTTCGTTGCAAATGGTTTATGCGATTCAAAGGTAGGACCAATTAAATTATTAGATAATGTAAAAGAAGTTTCAAGTTCAGTTAGTGGGTTTATGGCATTGACCTATGACGCAGATATTTATGTCTGGGGGGATTGTGCAGGACTACTTGGTAAAAAGAATATAACTTCAACTCCTGAAAAGTATATTTCTAATGTTAAATCCATTTGGGCTGGAAGAAATCGGGCACGTTTTTATTATATAGACAATAATTCATATTTATGGACAACTGAGCTTTTAAGATGGAAAAATGAGAAACCGATTTTATCTAAGGTGAAAAATGTTTACTCAGGGGTTAAGCAAGTAGTACATGCAGGAATTGATGGTGAAAGATTCTTACTTGAAAATGGAAAAGTCTTATCTAAAGGTACCAATAATTATGGTGAATTAGGTATAGGTGTAGTTTCGGCTGGTGTGTGGGATAAATATTCTACTGTACTAGGATTTAAAACAAGAAGTTATCCTACTCAAAGTTACATAAGTAACAATAGTAATGTTGATTTATCTATAGAAAGAAATAAGGTAGAAAGTGTAAAATTGTTTTCACATAATAATAAAACCTATGTCCCAATTAGAGCATTAATTGACAGTAAAGTGATTAGTATTAAGATTGCAAAGACTGGAGACTATGAAATTACCGATTTAAAGAAAAATAAGAAATATATTTTCAATCAGCCACAGATATTAAAGATAGATGGAAAATCATATTTAGTAATAAGGGAATTTGCTAATCAGTTTGGGTATAAAGTTAGTATGCAAGGGAAAGTTTTAGATTTGAGTTAAAGGATTGAACTATAAGCAGACTGAAAAGTCAAGTTATTAAATGACCTTAGTCTAAATATGTTATTTATTAAATATAAGAAAAGTAAAGATGAGATTAAGAATATATCAATAAAAATAACCATAGCATGTGCTTTATCTTCCGATATTATTATGCTGGTTTTATGAACAGTAAAAAGTTTGAAGTGAGTGATAAGGCGAAAGCAAAATGATTTTAAAAACAGCGCCAACTATTGAAGTAAAATAAATTATAGAGATAAATGAAGACTTTTGGGTGACTTATAACTTCTTTTAATAAAATCAAAGGTTTCAGACCCCTTTTACATATGATGTAAATCCCCTATTTTCCCCTCTAAATATTACTTTGTATCAAAAAAAATTATATATTACTGCAGAGAACAACTATCCTCTCTGTGCTGTTTTCTCATAGAAGTTTATTCTGAAAAACGATACAATAAATAAAAGCATAAAACCCCTAACATGACCCCTTTTGAAATTAACTAGCAATGAAGTTAGAAGGTGTGGTTGTGTTGGGGGTTTTATGGAGGTTGAATAGTAGATGAAGGAAGTGCTAGAACTATGTTGAAGGAGTATATGAAGATGTTAAACAATATTTTAATTTATATAAAGAGTGGGGGATTAGTATGGAAATTGAAAAAATTGCA
Source organism: Cellulosilyticum sp. I15G10I2 (assembly GCF_900095725.1). NCBI lineage: Bacteria > Bacillati > Bacillota > Clostridia > Lachnospirales > Cellulosilyticaceae > Cellulosilyticum > Cellulosilyticum sp. I15G10I2. The sequence goes on along the minus strand of NZ_FMMP01000006.1, from coordinate 909,616 downwards.
ACTACTACAGTAGTACAAAGTATATCAAGAACAGATATTTTATCCTCTTTTATCAATGATGGCGATAAGGAACCATGTTGGGATGGGGCAATTTACGTTTATAATAATAGAAATAAGAAAAAAGAAAATTTAAAAGGAAGAGTACCAGTTCAAGTTAAAGGGAAGAGAGTAAGTGGGAGTACAGTGAATAAGGAGATTACTTACCCGATAGAAGTAATTGATTTAAAGAATTATTTAAATGATGGCGGAACAGTGTTTTTTGTAGTTTATATGAATGAAAAAAATGAAGAACAGATATACTATGCTGCACTACTACCATTTTATATAAATTGTTTATTATATGAAAAAGAGGAACAAAAGACTATATCAGTTAAATTGAAGCCCTTTCCTATAACTAATAATGAAAAGTGTAATATATTTTTAGACTTTGTAGCAGATAGTAAACATCAGAAGGGAAAGGTAGAGCCTAATGTGCTTTCTTTGAAAGATTTCTCCACAATTAAAGAAATAGATGAACTTTCTTTTTCATACACAGGATTGGGTTATAATCCTGATAGGCCATTTGAATACTTATTTACACATCAAGTTTATCTCTATGCAAAACCTAAAGGACTTAATATTAAAATTCCTGTACAGTACTTAGAGAAAATAGATGTAGCTAAAACAACTATTAAAAAAAGTGTGGAGATTGAAGGTCATGAATTTTATACAGCCTATGAAGTTCTACATAGGATAGATAGGGATGAATTGCAGTTTGGTAAGAGTATTAGACTAGGGGTTTACAAGAATGGTGAGGTCAAATTAGATTATAAGTTGAATGGGACATTAAATGAGAGAATTTGTGATGTGGAATTTATCATAGCACTGCTTAAAAAACAGAAGATAACCATAGAAGGTACGGATATTCCATTGGCTATAACCAAAGATGAAATTGCTGCATTTGGTATAGATGAGTTAGAAGATAATTTACATTACATGCAAGAGGTTAGAATGGTATTAGATGAATTAAAGGTTGCCGTGGATTTAGATTGCTCAAATTTATCATCAAGGGATGAGAAACTTATTCAGGTACTAGTTGCAGCAATAAAGTACAAAGAGCCCGTAAAATTTGACACAAATAATAGTATTCCAGTAATGGCAAGATTAAATTTTAGCAATCTGACTCTTGTACTGATGTATGAAAAAATAGAAGATAATAGCTATATCATTAAAAACTTATCCGATGAAAACAAATGGAGATGTGAGGCAGAAGATGTAAATGGAAATAAATTTCCCAGTTCAATATATATGATATTAAAGAAAAATGATTTCCGTGAAATTTGTAATATTGATTATGAAGATATGTGGAAATCTATTATATCAATTGAACAAAGTGAAGTATATTTGGAATATGTAAACATGTTATTGTTACAAATGATATTAGCATATGATGAAGGTGCAATACAGCAAGATAAATTATTTGAAGTGGCATTGAAAATTGCGCATTTTTTAAAAGATGAGGAAAGATTTTCAGAGAATATTGCTAAGTTAAATTATCTCCAATTACTCAAAAGAAAAGGAGAATTGAGTGACAACCAAGTAGATGAGCTATGTAAAATGATACAAACACCTAATCAGAATACAGAAATTCTTATCGGAGCACATCTTTTAATGGACAACCAGTTAATAGCTAAGCGATATTTTAATAACTTATCCAATGAAGAGCAAAAAGAATTTCGTAAATTTCCAATAAGTAAATTTATACAGTTTTAATAGAAATTGAAAGTCGTACATTCCATGCCAAGTAGTACAAAAAATAAGAAAGGGAATCCTAGTCTGCAGTTATGTAAGCCGACAAATAAACTGTAATACTTTGGAAGATATTTTGGGTTAAATTGAAGTTTTATTATAAATTTCAATGCCTAGAACCTCTTTTTATATAGGACGTAAATACGTACTTTTTCTTGCTTCATTTAATCTGTTCTTTTATAATCTTTTCTTGGTCATAAAGAATGACAGCAGAGGTGAATATTCTCTGATTTGTTTAACACCTCCCCTTTCTAAGCTAAACTCCTACTAAGAAAGAAGGGATTGGCATGGAAAGTAGATTAATACAAGAAATCCGATTAGAGCAGCATCTAAATAAGCTGCTGACAGAAATAGACTACCAGTTAAAGAATCCAATTGAATGTAATTATAGGGGCAGCTCTATGTGTTTCCAATGCATTTATAATGTAGGAAGCCCATCAACTATATGCTCCAAAACAGAGTAAGCAGCCAAGCCATTATGGTCAGCTGCTTATTTGTATTTGTAAAGATATCCATTTAGTTATATAATAGAACGTACGTTCATAACAATCTATAATTAGAAGTGAATGGGAGGAATAGAATTGATATTAATTGTTTGTGTTGATGCGAACAATGGCATGATGTTTAATAAACGGCGACAGAGCCAAGATCGCATATTTAGAGCACAGATTGTAAATGAAACTCAAAAAGCTCGATTATGGATGAATCAGTACTCATATTCACAGTTTAAAGACACTGATGCAAATCATATTATTGTAGATGATGATTTTCTAGATAAAGCAGCAGATATCGATTACTGTTATGTTGAGAATATGAGTGTATATCAGTATGAAGATAAAATTGATAAGATAATCTTATATAAATGGAATAGAAAATATCCAGCAGATTTTTGGTTTGATATTTCATTGCAAGAGAAATGGAAACTGGTTTACACAGAAAACTTCAAAGGCTACTCACATGAGAAAATCACAAAGGAGGTTTATACTAAGTGAAGAAAATAAAATACATATTACTGCAGCTTATGTTGGTTTTCTGCTTATTATTTACAGGCTGTAGCCAAATAAGCTCTGAAGTTATGCCTTCAGAGGTCACAGAGCAGTCACAATCTAAAGAAACATCTGCCCCAGAAATTGAAACTAACAAAGATCAACCTATTGAGCAGCAGAGCCAGGAAGCATCAAGTTCAGATTTATCATTAAATGATATACCTAATTTCAGCAATAACCCCTACGTTATTATCAATAATAATGAACCAGAATTTAGCGAATCAGATTTTACTACAACCTCTTTTGAACAATATAGTAATCTTGATAGTCTTGGAAGATGCGGCGTTGCATTTGCAAACATATGTATAGACCTGATGCCTACTGAGAAACGAGGAAGTATTGGACAGGTAAAACCTTCTGGATGGCATACAATAAAGTATGATAATATAGATGGAAAATATCTATATAATCGTTGCCACTTAATTGGTTTTCAGCTTACTGCAGAAAATGCAAACGAAAAGAATTTGATTACTGGCACACGTTATTTAAACGTAGATGGGATGCTCCCATTTGAAAATATGGTAGCTGATTACATAAAAGAAACTGAAAATCTTGTGTTGTACAGGGTTACTCCTATATATGAAGGCAATAATCTTGTAGCAAAAGGTGTCCAAATGGAAGCTATGTCTGTTGAAGATAAGGGAGAAGGTATTTGCTTTAATGTATTTGTGTATAATAATCAGCCGGGAGTTATGATAGATTATGCCACTGGAGAAAGCAGGCTTTTAGATCAAGGCACTACCGAAGCTGTAGTTGATAATAACCAAAAACACGCAGAAGAATCAACTTATATTCTAAATTCTAATACTCTTAAATTTCATAAGCCTTCATGTTCTAGTGTAACAAAAATGAGTGATGCTAATAAGAAAACATTTACGGGAAGCAGAGATGATCTTATTGCAGAAGATTATTCACCGTGTAAAATTTGTAATCCCTAAAAAAAATACTAAAATTGATAATCTGTCCAGTACTTTTTTGTAGAAATATATTCAGAAAAGTAGTACAATAAATACAAATAAAAAGATCCCTAACATGACCACTTTTGAAGTTAACTTGTAATTAAGTTAGAAGGTGTGGTTGCGTTGGGGCTTTTTTTATAAATACATACAGTTTATTTAGAAGAGGATGAAAAATAATTTATGGAGCTACAGAAAAAACTAATTGAAATACTGAAAACTACGCCAAGCGAAAACAGTTATTTGGATTATAAACAAATACCCTATAAAGCAGAAAAACAAGTAGATGCCCTCAAAGACATTGTGGCCATGTTGAACTCTAGTGAAGTTATTGAACAAGATAAATATATTATATTTGGCATCGAGGATCAAACATTAAGACAAATTGGATTAGTATTTGAGATGATGGACGATGCTATTTTACAGGAATCGATGGACAAAGTTGAGCCAAGACCTAAGATTTCAAGTGGGACAATTCAATATCAAGAAATGCAATTTGGATATATTTACATTAGTGGTAAAAATACGGATAGACCTTATGTAATCAAAGAAAATTATAAAAAAGGGAGTAAAAATATTCAAGCAGGGCAGTCATTTATTAGAAAGGCGAGTAAAAACTATCATATGAGTCGAAATGATTTAGATGATATTTATAAGTATGGGAAAATAGAGGTTATGATTTATAATAAATGCATTTCAGTAAAACCTGTAAGCAATATGAAAAAGTCAAAGAAAGAACCTAATTATACATATGGAATCGTAGATGTTACATTAAGAAACCACACTAATTTACCGATTTCCATAGCAGGCGGGGTCGTAGAAATATACGACCAAGGTGGACAACTTAGAACTAGGGGCGGTATATGTGGAATTGGTCATACTTTGAATATAGTAGACTATCCGTATAAGCTTATAGCAAATGATGAAGAAACTATGCCTGTATACTTTGAATTTACATCTGATGACTGCATAAGGCTCGAAGTAAATAAAGATGGTTTTTCTAATCTGCTCATTACTGCAAGAGTAGACCTTTGGACTATAGATGATAAATTATATACAACAAGGGAGGAATTGTGTACATTTAGAGCTTGGGGAGAGGTCTTACATAAGGTTAGAATTAAATATTAAACGTATAGTAGTCTTAGTAGAAGGCTCAAAAGGATGATAAAAAGAACTAAACCTTATGTCTTGGAATGACAAGCGGCATAATGATATATAAATAATAAATCCTAACCTAATCTAAATGAATGTAAAGATATAGTGTTACATAGAAAGTATAGTAAATATGTTTGTAATTAATTACGAAAGAGGTGTTTAAAATGCCAGGAGTTATACATTTGTTTTTAACTAAAAATAATCATATATATAAGATCCCTTCACCTAAAAACTATAGATATAAAGCAATTGCTGAACTTTCCAATCAAGAAATATTATACGTTTTAATATATTATAGCACTATTAATAGAAAACCTTCCGAAGTACTAGAGGTGAGTTTTGATAGAATTCAGTTAGCCCTAGAAGGGCAGTATGAATATACTAATAATGAGATGGATATGCATTTATATAATTTCAATAATTATGCTTATATGGATGCAAAAAGACTTGCCGAAAAAGAAATTATACCCTTGCCAAAAGCACTTATTACTCCAAAAGATATAGAAAAGCAAGCTCTATACCAATATATTAAAGAAAAATATCCTGTGCTTATGAAGTCTTTACCTTTAATGATTGAAAAGCATATAAAAAAGTGTAGCTGCATAGATCAGGAGCACCGAAAATTAGTTAGAGATGCTCTGGCAATAAAAAATAGAGTTAAAAATATCTAAAAATATAGGTTGCTCATTCCCAGTACGTATATTGCTTAAATCAATGTATTCCTAAAATAATACATCCTAAGAATGTAGCCTCGCAAAGAAAATACCTATATTCATGCTTTCTTAATACCAAAATCAATACAAAAGAAAAGTTGCTGCCCTTATAAAAGCTTATAACCGGAAGCAGTAAAGGGAGATATACCTATGTTTGAAGAAGTAACCTCTGATGAAAATAGCAATACATATTAATCAATCTATAAAACTGCTAATGAAAGAACAGCAAAATGGATTGCTGAGCAACACGATAATCTAGGGATGCAACAAGACACGTTCGCAGTTGTTTTTGCCTATAAAGAAGATGTAGTAATAAGCAGTAAAAGTGAAAATACTTTGAATCAACTAAGAAATAGGCTGAACCGCGAGTTATAAGCAATTATATTAGGCGTTCATGAGATAGATCCTGATTATAAAGTTAAAAAATACATATCTTGTGAAGTTAATAACTTTCGACTTAGCAGAAGATAGTAATTTTATTTCTAAAAGTGATAATGAAGAAGTAATACAGGTTGTTGATAGGAATCTCAGCCATTGGGATAAAGACTAATATTGATCTAGAAAGCAAGTGAAGTATGTTGTGCATCAATCGCATTATGATTTTGTATGCAAATAGCGTTTAAATTATACCATTAAATCCCATAAAAAATTAAGGCTGTTTATCAAATGAATTATTAGCGACTTGCATTTTTTTCATTCCCTCTTTTCTTTCTTTTAGACGATAACTTTCTCCTTAGATACTCACTACTTGACAGGATGTAAATGTGATCAAGAATTGCTTATGATATAGATGTTCCTAAAATACTTCATTTCAAGCTAAGAAGGCCTTATTAGAAGTTAAAATGGTGGTATTTTTTATACTTTTTCTATAAGCTAAAATAGGATATTTGCCTTGTATATCCATAGACAAGGCAAATATCCTATTTTAGCGAGACTTAAAACCTTATAAATGTAAAGGTTTTAAGTCTTTTTTGAGCCTATTTTCAAAATGGGCTTTATTAAGTTGCGTGATAAGTTAATGGCAATTAATATGATAAGTAAAATATCCTTTTTGTGCAACAATCATATAGTAAGGAACTGCTAATTGAGTTTTCCTCACGATGGGAGCACCTAGAAATACAACAGTTTTTTGTTTTCTACAAATTTTATTAGCCATAAACATATGGCTAATATTCACACATATTTATGAATGAACAAATACATTTTATCACAAAAAGTATAGATAGTACGTCGGTAAACTCATTGTGTCTCAAGGCTTTCATATCATTTGAGGTGGACACAGATTATTACCAATAGTTTTAAGTGTTATATACTAAAATACCTTATCAGATTATCAACTGAGATCGCATTGATATTAGATTTGTTCCATTTAAAAGATATCCTATCAATAAGGTATCTAATGAATTCATTTATGAGTTAATATTAGATTTTATTGAAGACTCGAATATAACATATGAATAAATAATGAATACGACAGTGTTTAAAGAGGTTGCTCAACAAATGCATTAACTTCTTTAGTTATATAAATCCACTTTAAAAAACTTTATTACATTGACTGAGTCTAAGGATATAAAATAAAAGCATATATTAGATCATATATCTAATTCGGGCGATATTCATGCGTTAATTATAGTTAGATTATGCATCACTTGACTTTAAATATGCACTAAATATTCGCATATTATATATCATTGGCCCCATATCTGCCTATCATTTATCCTGTATCTGCCCGTTATTTGTCCTGTATCTGCCCGTCATTCGCCCTGTATCTGCCCGTCATTCGCCCTATATCTGCCCGTCATTTGTCCTGTATCTGCCCGTCACTTGCCCTGTATCTGCCCGATACTCATCCCGTATTTATACGCTATTTACCCTATATATATCATTATCTCATGATATATATAGGGTAGTTCATAATCTAGTATTCAAAGATTTTTCTAATAATACAAGAAGGAGAAGATTATTTAAAGAGGAACAATTAAAATTTATCAATAAGATCAAATTCCTCTTTGATTATTCAAGATAATAATGCGTCAGATATTAAAGCTTTAGATCAGTTGGATGAATTTTTAAAAAAGAAACCTATAACTACACCAGTAATAGAGAATATAAGCAATATTATTTCTCAGCAGGGATTACGGCTAGTTCACTAAATAGATATGATCCCTATATAAGGGGAGGAAAAGAAGCTGACGAGTCAAGCAGCTTTTTAGATATAGGTGACTTGGGTGAAGACTATCTCTTTTTAGAACTTATGTGTCCCTATATGTAGGGCTATGTTAGATAGTGAAGTTAAGAAAGCTTATAATCAAATTTATGCCAATGCGGTTAATTATAACAGTAGTCCTTTTGCGGTTCAGGCTTCTATAAATTTATCACAAATGGATGATATTATACAGCTGTATATAATGATCATCCTGAATTATTCTGGATAGAAATACAGTATAGTTACCAATATGTAAGGAACCAAAAAGTCTACAGTATCACACTTACATTTAACGAAACAATGGGAGACATTGTCAATAATAAGGCTAGATTTGATGAATGAGTCAATACAATCATTGCTTTAGCAAATGAATATGAAAGTGACCTTGAAAAACAAAGGTTTGTTCACGACTTTTTAATAGATACTGTTATATATAATGAAAGTGTACCTGTGCATACAGTGCTTTGGTTAATAGAAGCAGTGTTTGTGCAGATTATCCAAGAGCACTTCAGCATATTATGATGCAGATGAGGATTCCAGTCTATTATTGTATGGGTATAGCAAATGGAGGATCCTGTGCATGGAATATCATAAAATTAAAAAATGATTTTTATAATGTGAATTTGCTTTGGAATGATTCTGTTGGAGAAAAGTATAAGACGGAAGCTTACTTATATTTTAATATTCCAGACACGGAGTTTAATAAAGAACATAAAAGAACAGGATTATCTGTGAATCTCCCTCTGTGTAATGGAACTGATATCTTATATGAATCAGTATTTAGTGAGAGTGCTATGGCAAATATACTTTCTACCTACGGATTATTAGAAATAGATATTTTACAGCCTAAGGGAATACTATAAGTATTGTGAAAAGGCATTGACAAAGGTAGGTGTAGGCCCGAGCAGCTTGAGGATGGTGTTAGTTAGCAGAAAAAGGCTTTTTGATGCAATATATGAGGATGTCAGTAGGAAAGGTTATATGGACGCGTCATTTTAAATCAGGATACAAATCTTACAGCTCAAAATTAAAACGCTTGGATCATCAAAAGTAAACTAAACAACTTTTTTAGGGTGTCGATTTCGGTAGTTTACACTAATAGATCTTTAAGAGCATCTAGAATGTTTTCAGCTTATTGAATATCACACATCTCTATAAGGCATGCAATGATAAATTTCTTTTGGTCACTCATTTCTCTCTTTTTTTTTGCCATAATAAAAAGATACTATGACATTTAAATTTTATCATAGAAGGCTGTATTTTGCAGACCTTGTTTCACAGGCTCGTTTTATGATAAGCAAATACTGGTGTATAAGTGTACTTATATACCAGTATTTTTGTAATTATCCGTTAGATACTTATAGCATTTATGTACTGACATTGATATAGCGGCTGATATAGCCGCAAGTATAGTGCTTAATCTTCACCACGAATAAGATTTTCTTTACCCGTCAATACTTCAATTAAGAGAGTAGCTCCAAGCTTAAAGCCATATACAAATGAGGCTGTAGCTTCCATAGAACTAGATTCACTACGTAAATTCAGTAGTGCCTCCAAATCTCTGAAATCATTTTCAGAAAGTTTATTTTTCAACTTTTCCATAGCTTCTGAGATTTGTTTATTTAATGGACGAAACGCGGAATCGTTTGAAATAATTAACCCATCCGGAAATATGTTGCCATTATACAGTTCTTCTAAAAGGGTTTTCATATTTTTGTCTCCTTTCAATTCTTGGAATATGTTTACTGTTTAATGTAAATAATTCAATTCTTTTATTTGACATCAGAAATAGTTTAGCGAATTATTCGCTAAACTATAATTGTTTTGAGGTGACATTTATGTATGAAAGAATAAGAAATTTGAGAGAAGACAAAGATCTAACTCAAACTCAAGTCGCAAAATACCTTAACTGCAGCCAAAGGATTTACAGTAATTATGAACGTGGAGAGGTAGATATCCCTACTGGCATATTAATCAAAATAGCAGATTTACACAATACAAGTACTGATTATATTTTAAATAGGACGAATAAAAAAGAACCCTATCCTCAAGGTTATAAGCTAAAAATAAAAGACTAAATATTAGTGACGCTAATATTTAGTCTTTTATTACAGTATTAGCTAAAAAATACCAGTTCTGCTAAAGAGAATTAAAGCCTTACAGTACAAAAAATACTTACAGTGTAAAACATCTTAGTGTAGCTCAATTTATATTCATCTTCGGCTATCTCTGTCAGTGCATATGTATAGAGTAATTCATATATATTAAGTAGGCTGGGACAATGGGGAAATACAGTTGCTATAATAAAAATACGTTTTATCAGATAAAAGTATAGATAGTATATGGAGAAACTCATTGTTTTCGAGGCTTTAAAATGTTTGATGCGGACACGGAGTTTTACCAATAGTTTTAAGTGTTATGTACTAAAATACTCTATTAGATTATCAATTGACATTGCATGAATATTAGATTTACTGTATTTAAAAGATGTTTTAATGGAAGTGAACATTAACTGAAAAGCTTCTAAAGAACTATCATAGAGCATTAAATATACAATATTATACTGAGGATATACCTGATTAAATGCCACTTTAAAATTATCGAATAAAAATGCATTATAAAAGCAAGACATTCTATTAGCTATAAAATAATGAATACAAAATACGGTTTCTTCCTTGACTATTATAAAATCAAATTTTTGGGAAATATATATATCTTCAATTTTACCGAACTTACTAACGCTTATTTTTTCAATAGATTTTAGTTGCATATAGATAATACTTATCTTATTATTAAAATATTTTAATACTTCAATAAGTGTATCTTCAGTACCAATATAAGCATCAAAATTGTCCTTGAACATATCAAGCATATATATAGTAAGAATTTCGCCAAAAAGTTTTGCTCTTTTCTCTGGATATTTTGAGTTAATTATAAAAAATAGAGCCATATTTTCTGAGAAGTGGTTTGAAAAAAAGTGACGATATTGCGCTATTTTGTTTTCAAGTTTTTTCTTGCGTTCTGTATCCATATCTTGTTCTAAGAAAAGTTCAAAGGAATTAGTTATTAAACAGGCATCAGGCATCAGTCTGTATTTTGTTTCAAATCCTTTATTCATTATATGGCTGTAATTAGAATTAATAGCTTTAGCTTTTATAATAAAATCGATCAGCTTAAGCTGATGAGGTAGAAGTACAGGATGTTTTTTCAATTCACAGGCTCTATAATAATTTCTTTTTAATTTACCAGTTTTTGCATCTGTAATATCAGGCACTATCTTGAAATGAGATCTATACTCTTTAATACCCAATTGTTTGAGAAAATATACTTTGCGCCCATCCTTAATGACCACCGCTTCCAAATAATCCTTATTACATAAATATGATAAACGTTTTCTCATATATTCAGAACTATTAATTTTTCCATTTTCACCATGTTTGAAAAATAAATCGTAAACCTGATCCCACGATAAGCATTCATACTTATAAATACCTTCTAATACAAGAAAATCCCGAGGCATTAGCTTAATCTTAGACATTATTTTCTTCCCCCTATAATCAGCATCTTAATAATATTATAAGTGTTTATTTATATCCTTTCCACTCAGTTTAATGAGACACAGTTATGAATATTAAACAACTTGATCAATTATTTATTAATAGCATAGATGTTCAACTCAGCACTCAATATGGTATATAATGAATTCTTTTATGAGTTAATATTCGATATTATTGAAGGCTCGAATATTAAGATATGATTATAAAGGATACGGCAGTGCCTAAGGAGTTTGCGCAACAAACAAATATATTAACACTGTATTTATCCGTAATTTCTGATTATCTCATGATAGTAATCCAATTAAGGTAATTTATAATCTATTATTCAAATATTTATCTAAAGTTAAAAACTGATATGTTAAAGAAAAAGTAGCTGTCAATCACCCATTAAAATTTTACTAATCTTCAGATATTACTCACTAAAACACTTCACACTTCATATAGCTGTTTTTACATAAGTGATGGAACAGTTATGATAAAAAATAGAATTAAAAGATTTGGTAGATAAAAATGCAGTAGAAGGTAAATTTGGCGAAGGAAAAAGAAGGTATGGATCAGGGCTTACTTCTTTCTAGCTTAAAAATATATCTAAGTGTTAAATTAGGGCGATTTTTATAGCAATAGCCTTGAGCCATAAGCTTAGAGATCTTTTATTTGAAATACTAAAAATGGTATTGATGATAGAAAAGTAGGAAAAATCGGCAAACATATAATATTAGCTACTTGCTGAGTAGCCTCTAAGTAGTTATTGAATGGAGTGTATAATAAAATACTACATCGTAATACAAAATTCTTGACTCATGTATTGTTTTGTATTACAATGTAATTAACAGCAATACAGTATGTGATCAGCGATAAAAATATAATCCGCTAGAACCTTTTAAGCTCTTGAAATGAATTGAAAATAACAGCATCTAGGAGAGTTATACATGAATAATGAAAGTGGAAAAGATAAAATGCAATTCTCAGTAAGATTAAAGAAAGGGGTGCATCCATTAGTTATAGAATTTGCAAATAAGCAAACCAACTTTACAGACACCGTTTTATATTTAATAGAAAAAGAAATAGCGGAAAATGGTGTTAGAAATCTACAAGAACACATACCTGCTGTTAGAAATTTCCTTGATAACAGGACAAAAGATAATTAAATAAAATAAGCGTACAAACTAAAACTACTTAAAAATTCTAATATAAAAAAAGGAGATGAATAAAATGAAAGTACATACTAAAGAAAAGAAAGAATTTTCCATGCAAATGAGACAATTAGTAATTATTGATAGAGCCCTAATGGTTTTTTCCACCATTGGTGGACTCGTACTGGGGTTTGCACTAAAATAGGAAATAATAGTATTTAAATAAAAGATGGGGCTGTCGCATCAGCGACAGCCCCATCTTTTGTTTTTTGCTTCTTTTCTAGGTTAGTTCATTTTGCGCAAAGATCTATAGGCTAAAAAACCGCATTAGTATTTTAGCAGAAACTCATAAGGTAGATAGCTTTGAAGAAAATTAGTTTTTTAGAACAGGAGTGAAATTAATTATTTATTGTAAGAAGACCGTAATTGTAAAACTACTTAACGGATTTCTGCTCTGAAAAATAACGGATTATAAACATAAAACTCTAAGATCTATGATAAGATTTTAGAGTTTTTTATTATATTTAGCTTATCCATTGCAGCTATTAAGTATTATATTAATAAAATAAGCAAGAGTATTATTAAGAAAGATAAAAAAATATGTATGTGACAAGATTCTGCAATCTTTTTTGTGGCAATGTGGTAAAATAGTTAATATGTTACAACTAAATAAATTAACAGGGCAAACTTGTTGAAAGATAGGGATGCAAAGCCACGGGTCTAAAGTGAGTACTAATATCGTTATGATAGCCAGGTTGCCGAATTAGGTTAACTTTAGGCCCACTAGTTCTATTTATAATAGAATTATAATGGACTTTTATTGCCTATATAGGTGGTATATTACCTTATCATAGCAGTATTATGATTCACAATCTTTAGAACGACAATGTCTTTAAGAAATATATGGTAAGTCTTTGTTTGGAGTTTATGAAAGGAAGAGATAGATTTGTTACCAGTTAAGATTATAATGGCAGATGATGAACGTGGAATATTGTTATTAATTCGTTCAATTCTTAGTGAACTTGAGGGTGCTCTGGTTGTAGGAATAGCAGAAAATGCTAATGATGCAATAGGACTTGTTAAAGACCAAAATCCTGATCTGGCTTTCTTGGATATCGGGTTACCTGATATGACAGGGATTGAGTTAGCTGATAAATTGAGAGAAATAAAGCCGGATTTGGCTATAGTATTTATCACCGCACATCAAGAATACTCTCTTGATGCTTTTAAACTTTACGCTTTTGATTATATTTTAAAACCCATTGATGAGGAACGGGTAAAATCAACTTTTCGTTATATTTGCCAAATGCTAAAAATGTCCAAGAAGAACTATTTGAATTCTGAGGCATCTATAATTTCTCTAAACTTTGGCAATGAGCAAGTTTTTGTGAAACCTAGTGAGATTTTATACATTGAGAAAGCAGGACGTCATACTTTTGTTTGCTGTGTCAATGGAAAATTTAAAACGCGGAAAACATTGCAGGAGTTAGAACAACGCTTAGGAGCAACGTTTTTTCGCTCCCATAAATCATATATTATTAATACTAGAGAAATTGAACGAATAATTACTTGCACCAATTATTATCAGATAAAATTTAAAAATGGTGAAGATACAGCTTTTCTTAGTCGTGATCGCCATAATATGCTTGTGGAGTATTTAAATAATAATATTTAAGAGGGGGGATGAGGATGGATTTTATGCCACTGATACCTTTTTTAGGCGTATCTATTCCTGAGAGTTTAATTATATACTATATGGTATTGACTATACTAAGAAAAAAAGAATCTTGGTTATTTGTTATAGCTCTTTCACTGGTAACGTCCTTGTTTTCATATATTATCCGTTCAATACCAATAGTTTTTGGTATTCATTCCATTCTACAGATAATACTAATGATCATTTTTCTAAATCTTTTTCTGAAGTTATCTTGGCGTGTTGCGGTGGTTGTCATAATACTGACAAGTGTGGTATTAGGATTATCAGAAGGGATCTTCGTCCCTTTTCTAGCCTGGTTTTTTTCATTTGATCTACAACAAGTTATCTCAGATTCCTGGCTTCGAATACTGTTTACATTGCCACATTTGCTTTTCCTGACAGCTTTAACCCATATTTTCAATCAACGTCAGTGGAGGTTACCATTGATTTCACGGCTGATGGAAGTAAATAGCGGCGCAGTTGGAGGGACAGAAAGACAATTTTTTAGCCAAACATACCTGCTTGTCCTATGCCTTGTACAAATTTTAATGTTGATATTACTGAAAATCAGTTTTTACATTTATACCTCTGGTGTTTATCCTAGCCTTACCCTTGACACTCTAGTGGCAATTAGTATTCTCGTTTTAATGATTGCTGTCTTAGCCAGTATTTTTGTAACCAGTTACTTATTAAAGGTTACAGAACGTGAAGCTAGGTTAACAACGGAATTACATCATATAAAGGAAAAGCATAATCTGAATTTGCGATTACAGGTTGTGCGACATGATTTTTATAATCATCTTACGTCTATCTATGGATATCTAAAGGCAGGTCACTATATGCAAGCTGAAACCTATATCCAAAACTTATATACAACTATTCGCCATATACATAGTCTTATAAAACTTGATCCTCCAGAATTGGCCGCTCTGCTGAGTGTAAAACAAGAGGAAGCTAAGGCTAGAGGGGTAGATTTTCATTGGGAAGTAAATATTGAAGGTAGTAATCTTCCACTATCCCCAGAAGAGCTCACTCATTTAGTTTGTAACCTATTGGATAATGCCATGGAAGCAGCAAAAGCAGACTGTTTTCCAAAGGTGGAATTGACTATTGTAAGCAGTATGATGGGGTTAGATCTGAAGGTATCTAATAATGGTAAACCCATTACTCAGGATGTAAGGAATAATATCTTTACACCAGGTTATACAACTAAAAATAAAAATCAGCATAGTGGATTGGGGCTATATATAATTAAGCAAATCACTGATCGTCATAATGGTCATTTAGAATTAAAAGAACCCGAAAACTATCCGGGCGTTGAATTTAAGCTATGTATACCATGGAATAATTAAGTGGATTGACAAAGATAATGTATCAGGAAAATTTTAATCAGCTCTTGTACAAGAGACTGATTTTTTTGTGACAGACAGTAGCACCAGTCCTGATTTTGGTTAGGACTATTTTGCGTATTAGGGAGAGCGATGACGATGCAAAAGCAAAACGAATTAGGAGTTCTGAAAGCAAGATTTCTCAGGAGTGAAAATCTCCACCCGTGAGCACAGGCGCAAAGCGGGAAGTCAAATCTAGGGCACTATCATAAGGGTGTGTCTGGAGGAGATGTGGAAGTCGAGAGAACCATAGACGGTTTAGCAGCTCGAAACGGAAAGTGAAACACAAGAAGCGACAGGGCAAGTTGATGACCATGCGAAGAGTCGGGAAATCTAGATCATTTACTCAAATGAGCCAGTAGGGTAAATGGAGGTTGTTATGTGAAGGTCTCGGTATGTTAATAAGAAAGGTGCGATGACCCTGTGAGCCCCTTACATTCACTGAAAGGGCTGGAGTATATATGTGTGCATACCTAAAGAAAGAATGAATAGCTGCAAGTCTTTGATTTCTTGTTGAAATGCTGCATTTCCGCTCTCTTTCAAGCCACTATAAAAAGTCTATAATTAAATCATTCGATAAAACTTCTAATGTAATTTTTGGGGCAGGTATCTTTTTTTCTTCCTGACAAAATTTTAAAAGAAGTTTAAATGTATCACGGTAGGAGTGTATGGTATTTTTACTTACATTTTTCTGTATTGGCAAATATTCAGAAAGAAAAGCTGTTAAATGAGTTGCAAAATTAGTTGGTTTCATTTAATCTACCCCCTAACTTTGGGATAATATCAGGGTATTGACCTTCAAGTTTTATAGTTATGTCAGGAAAAACATCAGCCGTCATTCGTAAATAATAGGCTGTTTCATGAAAAGAGTCATGCACCATGTATGTTTTTAGAATAGGCAGATATACAGATAGATCCTTTTTTTCTTTAAACCATTTTTTAAGGCAATGACAGACGAATGCATGCCGAAAGTCATGTATTCTTGGCCCTTTTCCACGTCCGCCATGTGCGATACCAGCGTACCATAGAAACCTTCTAAAGTTATGGTAAATATTTGAATTTGTCATTGGCTTGCCTGTAGCTCCTAGAAAAAAGTAATTATTTTCATTCATAAATGTATGCATAGAATTGTAGTAAGCCTTGCAACGTTCTAATAAATCATCAGACATAGGTAAAAGGCGGCAGTTGTCTTTTTCAGAATGATTAATTGTAAGAATACCATTTCTAATATCCACATCCGTTACTTTAAGTAACCGTACTTCTGAAACACGCAAATCACAGGAATAAAGCATGCGAAAAAAGATAGGCATAATTAAGTGACGATAAGGACAAGCACTGACTATATGACATTGATCAGTTTCAGTAAAGAATTTTTTGAGTTCTATTACTGTATAAATATAAGGAATATACTGTTCTTCACTAGGATAGTAACCTCGCGGTATAACGAATACATTTATTCCAACAGAATCCATGTAGACAGCTAATTGATGTATTATAGATGCTCGGGTACATTGATTAGCCTGAGATTCATAACTTGCTTTACTACACCAAGCAAGAATAATTTATTTACTAAGTTCAGTTGCATTAGGATAATGTGTATCTATGAAGTTTGAAAAACGCAATAAATGTGTAGCCTCTGAGTCATATTTATAACCAATAGCCTGTTTTAGTTCTACATAATTTTTAATGTATTCTGCAAAAGGGCCATTAAAGTGATAATTATTCATGATCCCTCACCTCTGCTATAGTAAGAGGACGCTTTTTTAGCTTGCTAAGATTAACCTTAAAATAAACTGCTGTAGAATCAGTATCTACATGCCCAAGTACATCTGAAATGACTGCAAGTGGCGTATCATTTTCTAACATCCTTGAAGCTGCGGTATGTCTTAAAGAATGCATACCACTATGTTTTTTTAGTGTAGAAATATGTGCCGCTACCATATATGTTTAATTAACTGATTCAAATGATCATCTTCTGAAAAAGATAAAAACGGTGCTAGATGTCTAATGAAAAGAAATGGAGAATCTACTTTAGGGCGACCGTATTTAAGATACTCAATAACAGCCCATCCAACTTCTTGTGTAATAGAAAGAACTAATAGTTATCTGGTTTTGGACTGTATAATCACCAATTTTTTTTCTTCCCAATGGAAATCTGCTATTTTTAAGTTTTTAATATCCTTGCAGCGTAAACCTAGAATACATGCTAAAAGAATGATAGCATAGTCACACTTTCCTTTAGGATTACCAAGAGCAATAGCAACTATCAGAACTGTTAATTCTTCTTTTTCCCAAACAGAGGGTATACGTGTTTATTTTCGTGCTTGAATCATAGGTGTTTTTGAAGCAAGATCACTTTGAATAATATTTAAGCTGAATAAATAGCGTAGAAAAGCACGGATAGAGCAAATATTTTGCTCTACTGTTTTATAGGTATAACCTGCTAGTGTTTTAATATAGTTATTAATCAAAGTAAGATTGATGTCCTGGCAATCTTTAATACCTTGAGAAACTAAGTAATCCATAAAACGTTCTGATTGTTTTACATAGTGGTGAACTGTTACCTTAGAGTAATCAAGTTTGATGCAATCCTGTTTGAAATCACTCTAATATCATTGTGGGATTATGCAAAGTAAAACAAACAAGAAACTACTATTTATCAAGTGATTTAACATTTACTTTGCATAACGACTTTCTTTACATAAGAAGGGGTTATCAGTCCATTGCTAGTAAATATATTCATGCATTATGATTTTGATACTTGGATGACAGAAGCTTTCCATATGCCTCTTTTGAGCGTTATGCTGCTGATGCAGTAATCCATTGTAGAACTGAAATAGAGGCTGAGAAAATTTTAGAGGCTTTATAGGAAAGAATGAGGGGATGTAAGTTTAAGATACATCCTCAAAAGACGAGAATTGTATATTGAAAAGCCAAGGACAGGAAAAGAGAGTACCAGAATGTTGATTTTGATTTTTTAGGGTACTTTCAGAGGAATATACATTAAGAATAGAATAGGTAAAATGGGAATGAACTTCATTGCGTCTGCTAGTAAGAAATCTAATAAGTTCTTTTGAGACAAGATAAAAGCATTGGAGATTAACAAGAAGACTGAGTGTAAAATTGAAATGATAGCAGAATGTATAAATTCGATTATAAGAGGATGGATAAATTACTTTGGAAAATATAATGCAGTAACAATAAAGTATTCTCTGGATTGTGTCGAGCGAAGAATAGTTAAGTGGGCTATGCGCAAATTCAAAAGATTTCGCGGTCACAGGAGAAGGGCTGAAATATGGTTGTCAGAAGTCAGAAAAAGGAAGCCTAGTTTATTTGCACATTGTAAGTATCGCAATAGGAATGTTGTAACGAGTTGAATGATAAGAGCCAGATGAAAGGAGATTTTCAAGTCCAGTTCTGTGAGAAGCTTGGGGTGGAATTCCCCTTGCTTACTCGACTAAGGTGGCAAACTAGAAATAGGCTGACCTACTATATTATATATTCTATAACATTTTTTTTGTTTTGAAATCTACTGTAATAAATTCATAAATTTGAGAGGTGTTAAATGGACTATTATACAGGTAAGGAAAGTGGATAAAAACAGTAAGTTGCAGGCAGAATGGTTAACTATTACTGTTCTGCCGGACGTATTAATAGGGACAATTAAGAAGGAGAATCTATGGATTCTTCTCACAGATGCTCAAAAACCTACAGATGGCAGACATAAGAAGGCAATAAAGATGAATAACATTTTCAGATCGAAGATGATTTTAGTTTAATTGATGGGCTTGTACTTTCACTTCAAAAGAATAGATTTCAGGTTGACGCTGCTAGGAGCCCACTCGGAAAGTGACCGTAGTAATTTACAAATATAGCTCAAATCTGCATAAAATAAGACTTTGTTGCTGTCAAACTGTTAGATACGGTACAGATTGCACTGCAATCAAACGGTTTAACGGTTAAACTGCTACAAAGCCGTGCTTTGAAAGATAATCATAAAATTTAACTTACTACCACTGGGCATTGACTGTATGGAGATTAGGATATAAATGGAAGTCACAAAGCGAGGAATTGTAAGTTAATAATTTAAATAATATCATATAATTTGGAAGTTCCTTTTTATGCAAATCGGTTTGATTCTACCACTATCATGCTGATAGTGGTAGTGGTTTCTTTTACTAATCCCTTAAAGTGTATTAAGGCATAAAGTGTTTCGGAAGTTATAGGCTCGTTGTAACAATTGTAGTAAAAAAGAATGGTCGATAATCTAGAATGATTGTCGGCCTTTTAATATTTTTACGTACAACGAGTGTATGAGAATAATGCGTATATCTAATTGACTAGCTAGAAATCTTGAACTAAAGTCCTACATGACATCTTTTGCTTCATTATTTCTACCTTGATTTTTCAAAAAAGATTTAAATATCCAGGTATTCGCCGGTTTTTTGAGGAATCAGGACGAAAAATGAGTCGAAAATCTGCATATCCGCCTTTTATCCAAATCTCCTAGGGTTAATTGGTTTGCGAGTTAAATGCAATAAAAACAGAAATTTAAGCAATAATCCCTACGAGTTGGGACACAATCCCTACGGGTTACACACAACATGTAGGAAAACTATGGTGCTGATGCTAAAATAAAACTACAAACTAAGATTCACAAAATCTTAGCTTATGAATTGGACAAGCGGTTATCGATCATATGAAATAAAAATTTTTTACTATTTAGGTCTTTTAATCAATATAGTGTTGTTTGTAAGATTTGCAAGACTAGCTTTAGAACGGAACAATAATAAGTTATTTTATTGCTTTTGAATGTAAGTATTTATATTTTTTTACAAAACTTAAATATACGCGATGGGATGTTAATGAAGGAATTAATAAAAAAGACATAAACAAGCACAGGTATAATGAAAATGATGGTAATAATGAGTTTGTTGAGAATGGTGCATCAGATACCTTTCTAAAATCATGATAAGGGAAAAGAAAGTTATAGCGGGAATAATAAGTTTTTCACTAGTATGTACTGAAAATCTGCATTATGTAAGTAACTAACAAATTTTATTTAACTGATGCTAACTATAGGGGTGGAAGTATCGATGTCAAATTTAACAATGAGTACAAGCGAACAGTTAACTGAGGATTTCTTAAAGAAACATGCTTGCTGGTCACAGATAAATCGTGGGGCTGGGGTTCTTCTTATATTTAAAAATGGAATATATTTTTTACTTTCAAAGCCTAAGTATTGGGAAACAGACAGAAACAGCACTATAATAAAATTTGGTGGAATTGGTGGTTCGATTGAAAAAAATGAAAAACCTATTGAATGCTTGAAAAGGGAATTAGATGAAGAAGTTAAAATCAGCTTTGAGCAGATTAAGTTTGCATATCCAAGCACAACACTCCTAATAAAAGATGATATGCCAATTCAAAGAATAAATATGACGGAATCTGACATTCCGTCTCCTATATACGTATTAGAGCTTATCCTTCCTTTAAGGAAGGATAGAGCGCAAACTGGTAAAACTTATTCTAGCCTACAATTGTTTGTATATTTGGCTAAGGTGAAAAATAGTTTTACCCCTAAGATATCAGAGAATGAAGATATAACTGCTATAATGCATGTTAACCAAAATATACTTGATAGATTATTAAAGGGGGAAATAGAAGTTAATAAAAAAGAGACTTTACAGGGAATTAAAATTTTCTGGAACGAAAATTTGAGCAAAGATATCCCTTTAAATTTTAAGTTGTATCCAAGATTTAGTCCAATAGGCTTACTAAAAGCGAACTTGCATTTTAAAGATTTGGAAAAATACTTTAAATAGCAAAAGGGGGTGAAATTGTATGAGTGTTTTACAAACAAATGAAATAATGCAAGAGTTTATTGAAAAATATAGTCATGATTGTCAAGTAAATCAAGGATCTAGTTTAATAATTATGCATAATGAAGGGCTTTATTTTTCACTAGTAAAACCTAAGTTTTGGAGGAAGGCAAGCGAAATAGCCAATAAAGTGTTAATTGATTTTAGCGGAATAGGTGGAGCTATTGAAAAAGGGGAAACACCGATTGATTGCTTAAAAAGAGAAATAATGGAGGAGATTAAACTACGATATAGCGAATTAACATTTGCTTTCCCAAAAAAAACAATGATTATATCAAATGACAGTAATATAGCTAAAGTTGAAATACAAGATCAAGAAAATAATCCTAATCCAATTTATATATTAGAGTTTAAACTTCCTTTAAGGAGCGATAGAGCAATTAAAGGCAAAAGCTATTCATGCTTACAGCTTTTTGTGTATCTAGCAAAGTTAAAAGAAAATCGTTTATTGGAAGTATCTGAAGATGAGGAAATTCCAGCGCTGATATATGTGAAAAAAGATCAACTCGCCGAGCTTCTAACTGGAAATATTGAAATAGTCAATATGGCTGCACCTAGTGGATTAGAAATTACATGGAACAAAAATTTCAATATTAATATTCCTGAACATATAGTATTAACTCCTAAATTCACTCCTACGGGATTGATAAAAGGTCAATTAGATTATGCTTCTTTACAAAAATTAATTGGGGATTAGAAAGAGGGGGGTTGCAAATTGAATACTGTGCTTTGTAATGAGAATAAAGAATTCACAAGGGAATTCCTGAAAAAAGTAGTAGATATATGTATTGATTTTAAATTACAGGAGGAAGTAAACACAAAGTGTTTTGATGTAAATGAACGTTATAAAATTATCCATGACATACCTATAGAAGGCTCAGATATTGAGAGTGTATTAGAGGATTTTAAAAAAAATGTACTTACATATTGTACAAATTTTGCAAGTAAAAATTTTATGGGTTTTCCTGACAGTGGTAATTCAATTGCAGCAATGGGAGGAGCAATATTTGCTGAACTACTGCAGCAGAATCTGATCAATCAATCATTTTGTGGACCGACAGCTACATTTACAGAAATTGCCGTTATTAAATGGCTGAGGGAAATAGTAGGATATAAGACTTCTAAAATTAATAGTATTTGGGATGTAGGAGGAATCATTACACCTGGGGGAACTGCTAGCAACTCAATAGCTATGATGTTAGCAAGGGAAAATCATGTAAAAGGTACTATGGAGAGAGGTATAACAAGCCCTGAAAAGTTTAAGATAGTTGTTCCAAAAGGTATTGGTCATTATAGTATTAAGAGTAGTCAAATGTGGCTTGGGTGTGGAAACAATATAATTGAAGTGCCTATCAATAACTTTAAAATGGATTTGAGTGCATTAAAAGAGATTTTAAAAGAAAATAAAGATGATATTATGTCTGTCATTGTCTATGTAGGTGATAGCCGTACAATGACTATAGATAACTTGGAAGAGGTTTATTATATTACCAAGGAAGTTAAAGAAGATATATGGTTACATGCTGATGCATGTCATGGCTTTAGCCTAGGATTAAGTGATAAATTAAAGCACAAAATAAAAGGCATAGAAAATTATGACAGCATTAGTACTGATCCGCATAAGGTATTATGTTGTCCTTATGTTATAAGTACGTTATTAGTTAAGGAACCACAAAAGGTAAAAACAATTGCTAGTTTATCAGATTTGATAATGCAAGAAGAATTTGCTTTTGGGCAAATTACGCCTTTCCTTGGGTCAAGAAATTGGTCATCCCTCAAGTTGTGGTTTTTAATTAATAATCTTGGTAAAAAGGGGTTAGGTGAAATTATAGAAAAAAGACATCACCTTGCACTGTATCTATATAGTAAACTCTCTGAAATGGAAGAATTTATCGTTCTTAACGATGTTGGAATAAATTCAGTTATGTTTATGTATGGCAATAAAAATGATGATATAGATTATTTAAATAGTTTCAATAGGAAAATTTACAAACGTATATTGAGTGAAGGAAAGTATCATCTACACCAATTTTCGATAGCTGACAGTAATGGGATCATTAATAAAAATAAAATTGTATATCCATTACGATATATGTGTGGAAATTTTAATACTACTGAAAAAGACATTGATAATCTTGTTAAATATGTAAAATCAGTCGCGTTAAGTATAAAAACAAGAGGTGGAGAATTTTATGAGTGTGCTATGTAGCAATATTGAGACTTTGGCTAAAAGATATTTGCAGGAAATAGAAAAAAGCTTTAATGAAGCCGATCCCGCTGTTTTAATTTATGGGTCTTCTGTAAACGGAAATGATAACAGTGATATTGATATATGTATTATTCTACATCAGTATGGAGAAGAAGAACAGAACACAATAAAGAAACTAACTATAAAATTTCATAAGGACAATAATTTAAAACTTGATGACGAAGTACCTTTTGAGCAGAAGTGCATTTTTTCTTATTATGATATTGAAAAAGTGGTAAGGATCCCTCCGTTTCCTATTTTTAGAAGCAAATTCAGAATACCTAGAATAGATAAATCTGAGGTTTATTTATCTTCAAATGAATTAAAATATAGACTACTTCTTAATATACTTACAACAAATTCTGTGATACTACGAGGAAATGAGAAAGCAATTAATATATATAAGAATATGGCTTGGGAGACTTTAATTAGAGTTATATTTTCTTATACAGGTAATTCTCCGATTAAAGTTGATCAATTTGTTGAATATTTATGTAAAAATCCATATGGAGATGAGGAAGGAGAACATTTCCTAGGATATAGTAGAAAAAACGAAAAGCTTTATATACATTTAATAAACACTTGTGAAAGAAT
The DNA here is from genome assembly GCF_900095725.1 of Cellulosilyticum sp. I15G10I2. Taxonomy (NCBI): domain Bacteria; kingdom Bacillati; phylum Bacillota; class Clostridia; order Lachnospirales; family Cellulosilyticaceae; genus Cellulosilyticum; species Cellulosilyticum sp. I15G10I2. The sequence continues at coordinate 885,254 of NZ_FMMP01000006.1, read as the reverse complement.
TTTCGACAGGTTAGTTAGAGAAGAAAAAATGTTGGCAAGCCAGCCTAGTATGTTTGCTTGTGATAAGAATTGGCTAAGGCAATTTGAGATAAGTACAGCTTCCTCGTTTTTGCCTGATGATACTTGTTATAAACTAATGGAGTATGAAAAGATGAACGGACATGATTTTTCTGAAAATGCTAACCCTCTTGGGCCAACAGAATATGTGCAAAATGCATTAAAACAGTGTTCGGTATATATAAACATTTATCCTGACTATAAAAATATTGAAGCAAATAATGACTTGTCTAAATTTTTTTCTGTACCCATTGAAAATGTCGCTATTGCAAATGGCTCATTAGAGGCTATATTTGCACTGCCAAAACTTTTAGACTCATCTGCAGCAACAGTGGTAGTTCCTACATACTGGGGATATGAGGCAGCGTTACAATCAATTAATGCTAAATATAGAAAGCTATATTTAGAGGGAGATTTAGAATTTGATGATGATAAAATTAATGAAGTTGCTTCAGAATCAACTATTTTATTTATATGTAATCCGAATAATCCAACATCTTCTTATATTGAAAAAGACCGTATTTGTAAAATTATTGAGAAAAACAAAAATTGTCACTTTATAATTGATGAGTCCCATTTAATGCTTCATAACAACTTTTTTAATGAAACACTTTGTGGAGATGTAGAGAAGTTAGGCAATGTATCAATTGTCTATTCACTTTCTAAACTTTTTAGCGTTGCAGGGTTAAGGGTTGGGGCATTGATTTCAAATAAAGAAGTAGTTGATAAATACAAAAAATGGCAAGTACCTTACTCTTTAAGCACAATATCTCAAGTATTGTTTCCAATATGTATTAATGATGAAAAATTTGTTGATAGAACAAGAAAAGAGATTCATGTTTTAGTTGAGGAACTATATAAAGAATTATGTGGATTTGACTGGCTAAATGTGAAGCCTAGTGTAACAAACTTTATTTTGTGTGAGATTACAGGGGGCATAACAGCAATAGAGTTAGCTAATAAACTTAAGAATGATGGGTTTTATATTAGAGAGCTAACAACATGTTATCCTGACCTAAAAGGCGAATGGATTAGAATATCAGTGAATACTAGAGAATTAAATAAGCAATTAATTAGTGTGATTAAAAATTATAATATTACTAAATAAGAAAAGTTTGGTACTATTGTATAAACGTATTTTGAGAGGAGAATGAATTCATGAGAGTATTAATGGTTTGTCCGGAAGAAACCTATACTATGTTAATGCATACAAAGATACCAAAAAGATGGGCATATGTGATTGAAATAGCTTCATATATAAAATCTCAAGGGTATGATGTCAAAGTAATGGATTGTTTGAATCCAAAGATATCTCACGGAGAAGTTTTTAATGAATTGGCTTCTAATGAATATGATGCTGTTATACTAACAGCAAGAATTGAAAGTGCTAGATCAATTTTAAAAATTAGTCCGATTATTAAACAGATCTCACCTAAGTCCAAAGTTATTGTTTACGGGGATATTTCAAATTATGCACCAAACTTTTTCAAATATGAAGGTGTTGATGCAGTTGTAGAAAATGGCGACTGGGAGTGTGCAATAATAGATTACTTAAAGTTTGTTGAAGGAGTAATTTCGGAAAAAGAAGTAGGTGGAGTTTCCTTCCGGTTAAATGGGACATGGCACCCGGCAAATAAGGGCAAAGAAGCCCCAAACAATTCCTGGAGCTTTCCAGAGTTTAAATCAGGGATTGCTGATAATGAGTTGTATTTATCAATAACAGGAGGGGAATTAACAATAAGTGTTTCAAGAGGTTGTCCTTTCAACTGCCATTTTTGTCCTGCTGTAATAACATTTAAAGAGCATGACAGAAGAAAAAAGCCTGAAGATGTTGTTTCATATATTAAAGAGCATAAGCATTTAGTTAATGATTTTAAATTGTTTTCGCCGACACTTACCCTTGATGTCGAATGGGTTAAAAAATTATGCAGATTATTGATTGATTCTAAATGTAATATTAGATGGTCGGCGACAACAAGACCCAATTGCTTAAAAGATGAAGAAATGGTTAGGCTTATGAGTGAAAGCGGTTGTCATAAGCTTGCTCTTGGAGTTGAGACTTTAGATGATGAATCTACAAAAAAACTAGGGAAGTTTTCTGATACCGATATTTTTACAGAAACAAAGAACGCTATTACGCTATTGAAAAAACACAATATTGAAGCAAAAACATTAATGATGTTAGGAATTGAAGGGCAGACTTCTGATAATATATACCAAACTTTTGAATTATTAAAAAGTTGGGGGGCGGATATTAGAGTAGCGTCTTATTCACCCAGAGGAATATTAAAGGATAAAGATAACGCAGGAGTATTAATAACTGATGATATTGAGACAATGGATAAGATGACTTATCAGCATATAGAGATACCAGGAGTATCTAGAAAACAATTTTTAGAACTTATTTATAATACAGAAAACTATAGAAATATATTACAAAGGGAAGGAGATAATTATGTATGCTATGGATAAAAAAATTGAAGTTGTTTTATGGGATATTGGAAATGTCTTATTAAAAACAATACATGAAAACCTACTTGAATTAATTTTTGAAAAGAGAAAGATAGAGATACTGAGGGAAAATTATAATAATGCTATTTCCAGCATACTTAACGAGTCTTTCTATGGAAGAATTTTGTTGGATGAAACGTGGACTAAGTTATTGGATGTAGTTCAAATAAAAAATGATGATGAAATAAAAGAAATTAAAAATTCTATTGCTGTGAATAGGAATGAGGAATTACTTACGTTTATAAAAAGTTTAGCGGAAAAAGGATATAAAATAGGTATAGTTTCAGATTTGAGCCAAATTGGTTTTAATACTGTAAATAATTATTACAGAGATTTTTTAGATTTATGTAAGCAAGATATGATATTTCTTTCAATACATTATAATTTGACAAAAGTTAAAGAAGGGCCTCAATGGTTTAAAGAAGTAACTGAAAAACTAAAAGTAGATTCAGATAAAATTCTATTTATAGACGATGATAAAAAAATCATTGAGGTTGCTAAAGAGCTTGGTATTAATGCAATACATTATTCAAAAGACAAATTCACAGATGATTGGTCTTCATCAAATAAAGACCTATTTAAGCAACTGAAACTTTATGACATAGGTTAATTTGTTAAGAACTCATAGCAGTTGATCTATGGACCTTAAGTACAAATTGAGGAGGATTTATGGCAAAAATAGGGTCATATAATACGAAGATGTTTGATGATAATACAATAACTGCCGAAGTTAAGCGATTAGAACAAATGTCTGAATATGATAAGGAAGATATAAAAAAGTTTTGCAAGGAATTCAATTTTGAGGGTATAAAAAGTTTACTTGATATTGGGTGTGGACCTGGGTTTGTTGCAGCTATGTTTTCTAAGCTTAACCCTAATGGATTAGTAATTGGTATTGATAGAGAGGAAAGGTTTATTAAAATTGCAAATGAATTAGCTAAGAATCAAGAAATAAGTAATTTAGAGTTTAAAGTTAGTGATTGCTATAAACTACCATTTGATGATGATACATTTGAATGTTCGTTTTCAAGATATGTACTGGAACATGTTAGTGAACCTATTGCTGTTATCAATGAAATGAAAAGGGTTACTAAACCTGAAGGCAAAATAGGTATTTTTGAGTGGGATGCTGGCTTAAATGTCTATTACCCTGAACCTAGGTTTTTAAGAAAATATTTCGATTCAGAAATGGAAATTAAGAGATCTACGGGTGGGGACATTTGTTTTGGGAGAAAAGCATACACTGCTCTTAGAAGTTGCGGTATAAAAGATATTACTGTCCAGCCTGTTAATGAAAGAGTGGCTGATCATAATCGGGAGTTTTTTATATCTAATCATAAATGGTTTGGTACTAGAGTACATCCCTTCGTTCAAATGGGTTTAATGAGTCAAGGTGAACTTGACACGTACTATAGTGATCTGGAAGAAATAGTAAGATCAGATGATTCATACATATCCTATCAAAAATTAATTATTGTTGGTAAAGTCGATAAATAAATTGTGTTTTGAGGTGGCTTCGTGTGAAAGGAAAGAATGTATATATTGATTATGCTGCTACTACACCTGTAAAACCAGAAGTATTTAAAGCCATGTTACCGTATTTTAATGTGAAATATGGTAACGCATCATCAATATATAGCTTGGGAAGGAATAGTAAGGATGCAATTTGCGAGTCAAGAGAAAAGGCTCTAATGCAATTGGGGCTCAACCAAAGAAGATTTATTTTACTGGCTCGGGAATAGAGTCTGATAACTGGGCTATTAAAGGTATAGCTTACGCAAACAGAAAAAAAGGAAACCATATAATAACATTGTAGAATTTAATTTAAGTTAGTATAAACATCGATTGAGCATCATACAGTCTTAAATTTAGAACAGGAAGGGTTTGATGTTTGCTACCTTCCTGTTGATAGTAGCGGGTTAATAAATCCAGAAAATATAAAAGAGGCTATTAAGCCAAATACAGTTTTAATTTCTGTTATGTTCGCAAATAATGAAATTGGAACTATACAACCTATAGCTAAGATTGGGAAGATAGCCAAAGAAAAAGGTGTATCTTTTCATACGGATGCTGTACGAGCTGAAGGGAGTGTTAAGATAAACGTTGAAGAAATGAATATTGATTTATTATCGTTGTCTGCTCATAAGTTATAAGGCCCCAAAGGAATTGGGGCCTTATATATAAAACAAGGGGCGAAAATCAATTCATTTATGGATGGAGGCGTACAGGAAAGAGGAAAAAGAGCAGGTACAGAAAATGTGTCAGCAATTGTAGGACTGGGAAAGGAAATAGAACTAGCTATTGGCGGTATGGAAGAACGAAATAAAAGAATAATACTTTTAAGAGATACAACAATTAATCAGATACTAAATAGAATACCATATGTAAAATTAAACGGAAATAGACATAAAAGACTCCCTGGTAATGCAAATTTCTCTTTTGTGTTTGTAGAAGGAGAGTCCCTGTTATTAATACTTGATATGAATGGTGGTGTAGCTTCAAGTGGTTCCGCATGTACATCAGGTTCACTTAATCCTTCACATGTATTGTTCTCAATAGGGTTTAGAACATGGGTTAGCACATGGATCGTTAAGATTGGTGTTTAGTGAATATAATACGCAAAGTGGTTTAAATACTTGCTAGATATACTACCTAATATTCTTATTTAGCTAGAGAGATGCCACCACTATATAAGAACGTGAAAAGAGGATGAAAAAATGTATAGTGAGAAGGTAATGGATCATTTCACAAATCCTAGAAATGTTGGCGAGATAGACAATTCAGATGCTATAGGTCAAGTAGGAAATATAAAGTGTGGAGATATTATGAAAATGTATCTGAGGATTTAAGGTGATATTATAGTAGATATTAAATTTAAAATATTTGGCTGTGGTGCTGCTGTAGCTACTAGTAGCATAGCGACTGAGCTTATAAAAGGTAAAACGATTGATGAAGCTCTTGCTGTAACAAACAAATTAGTGATAGAAGCATTAGATGGGCTTCCTTCGGAAAAAAATCCACTGCTCTGTATTAGCTGAAGAGTGTATAAAATCAGCATTAGTAGATTATGAAAACAAGAGAAGTATTCTTTAAAATAAAGAATCAAACAAAACGGTAGTTTGAATATATCAGGAGAGTGAGATTGTTAATAAGTTGGGAGATATGACATATTGCTTTAATATGGAAAGATTAGGATATTAACTAATTTAACTAATAGGCAACCTGAGAATAGCGTATTGTCATTTATATGGCAAGAATGTTGAAATGCAAAGAAAATAGCAAATTTCTGAGAGCGATTTACCATTATGATAAAATTAAAAAATATTGAGTATTAATTGCTTAAGGTGCTGCAATTAATTATTAGAACATAATATTAAGTATTTTTCAAAGTGGGGAAGAGGTTTAAACTATGAAAAATGATAGAAATTCATTTATTAAAAATAACATTTCAGATAATAAATTTGAAGTTTGCTTAGTTAATATGCCTTATGCAGAGATTATTGCGCCATCTTTAGCACTTAGTTCACTAAAGGTTGCACTAATTAACGAAGGTATATCAACAAAAGTATTATATCCAAATATATGGTTTGCTGAAGAAATTGGATTGGAGGATTATCAGCTTTTTTCATATGTAGGTAAAGGCGATGATATGTTGATATGGGATTGGACATTTTCAACCGTTGCCTTTCCTGAGATGAAAAGAAATGAGTTAGAATATCTAAAAAAAATTTTTAACTCGCTGAAAGTTTACGAACAGTATCCAGGAGAAATAAAAAAATTTATCAAAAGTTGTTTAAAGGTAAAAAGAGCTACCGAAAGTTTTGTTGAAAAAACTGCAAAATATATTATTTCAACTGGGGCCCCGATAATAGGTTGCACATCCACACTGAGGCAACATGTCTCATCGATTGCATTGCTGAGAAAGATTAAAGAGTTAGATCCAAGTAAGATAACAATGATAGGTGGGGCAAATTGTGCTACAGATATGGGGCAAGAAACTCATAGAAGTTTTGAGTGGATAGATTTTGTAATGTCTGGTGAAGGAGAAGGAATTATTGCCACGTTGTGCAAAAATGTGCTGAGAAATGGCAAAGATATAGATGTAGAACTACTTCCTCCTGGGGTTTGGGGGCCAAAGCATAGAGAAGGAAATAACTACAATAAAACAGGTAATACTTCTATCCAAAAGAATTATGCAGTATTTTATGATCTTGATAAACTTCCCATTCCAGATTTTTATGATTATTTCGAAACACTAAACCAATCTTCAATTAGAGAATGTGTTATCCCGGGAATAGTCCTTCAAACATCAAGAGGATGTTGGTGGGGTCAACTTCATCAATGTACCTTTTGTGGATTAAATGGCGTAAATATATGCTATAGAGTTAAATCGCCTGAAAGGGTGTTAAGAGAGCTTAGAACTCTTGAATCAATTTACAAAACAAATAGAATTGTTGTAGCAGATAATATTCTTGATATGAAATATTTTAATGATGTATTACCAAGGTTGGCCGAAGATAGCAAGGAAAGATGGATATTTTATGAAACTAAAGCAAACTTGAATTGTTCACAAGTACAAATGTTAAAAAAGTCTGGAGTTGAATGGATAGAACCAGGTATTGAAAGTCTCCATTCTAAACCACTTAAACTGATGAATAAAGGTGTTAAAGCTTGGCAAAATATACAATTGTTGAAATGGGCTAGGCAATATGGTGTACGTACATATTGGAATTTGATTTGGGGATTCCCAGGTGAAGACGATCAATGGTATTTGGAAATGTCTAGATATGTTTGTTTACTTGAACATTTTCATCCTCCTGCAAGGCTTATTGAATTGTTATATCATAGATATAGTATTTATTATAAAGAGCCTGAAAAATACGGAATCAAACTGATTCCACATCCTGCGTTAGCTTATATATATCCTTTATCGCAGGGACATTTAAAAAATCTTACATATTCATTCTTTGTTGAAGGGTGTAATCTTTATGAAAAGAACATTGATATAGAGACAGGAAGAATTGGAATATTAGAATTAAGAAGAGTTATTAAAGAATGGATTGAAGTATTTTGGGAGGATACAAAACCTATCTTAAGCATGAATGATAACGGTGATTTAATAGATATTGTTGACACTAGAAGATGCGCTATTGAGAGACATATCGTTTTAAAGGGATTGTCACGTTATATTTATTTGTTATGTGAGAAAGCTCCCAAAATAGAAAGTATATATTTACAAGTTAAGGAGAGTTTTAGTGACAATCTTGGAAACGAAGAGATTGCTGAATGCATTAATCACCTAAAGAAAAAAAGGCTTGCTATTGAAATTGATGGGCGTATAGTGTCTCTTGCTATTAAAGGTGAACCTTTAGATTTTCCAACGTGGGAACAGACACCTTTTGGAATAATAAAAGAGATTTCACATGTCTAAATTCCTTAAGACTCAAGAGGTGGCTATAAGACATAAAAGAATAACAGTTTCTTAAGAGCTGAGGAAGGTATTATTAAGATGCAGGTTTAATCTCTTTTGGTACTGAAATTAAAAAGTTGAGTTAGTATATCGTATATCTTTATACTAACTTATATTAAATTCTACAACATATGGTTAATTAAGATAATTATTTTATTTGATTTTATACATTGAACAAACATGTCGAAAGGATGTGATATTTGTGTGAAAATAATAATTGCTAAAATTCACATTAAAAAGGTAACAAGTAAAATCGATTGTGTGAAAACAGTATAACCAGTCTACGATCTATTATCATTGTGTTTGGTATCTTGAATATTAAATGAATAGGGGCGGTTAGAATGCAAGATATAAATAATTCACCTAAAGTTATATTTATGTTTGTTACAACAGAATGTAATTTGAAATGTATTCAATGTGACTATCATAAACCAAGTCTAACTAATAAAAAAAGGCTTACTCCTAAGCAAAAAATAGATATTATTAATCAAGTTAAGGAATGGGACACTAGTATTAGATTTAGTTTTACGGGGGGAGAGCCTTTTGTAAGAAAGGAAACTGTATATGCGTTGCTTTATGAGTGTAGTCAAAATGGGATTCAAAGTACGTTAACTACAAATGGTACTTTAGTAACAGATGATGATATTGAAAAGATTCTAAAAACTGGATTAAATTCTATGGTCATATCTTTAGATAGCCATGACCCAGAGATACATAATAAAATAAGGGGAACTGAGGAGGCTTTTAATAAAACTGTTGATTTTGCAAAAAAATTGATAAGTAGGAAAAAGACTGTAACTAGTAATTTATTAGTATATGTTAGTACAATATTGGGTAATCACAATTTAGAGAATATACAGGAGACAATAGAATTTTTTGAAGAGCTAGGGTTTGATGGAATTGTTTTTGAGGCGATACAGCCCAATTATTCAATAAATACCACTGAATATAAGATAGATTGGTCAGAAGGGAATGAATTATATCCAAAGGAGCATCAGTATATTAATGGAATAAATAAACTAGTTGAACTCAAACATTTAGGCAAAAAAATTTTACAAACAGAAGAGCAACTTAATGACATAATACACTATTTTAAAAATCCGAATTTCATAGCTGATAAAAAGTGTCAAGCAATGAATACAACGATAATTATTGATGATTTTGGTGAAGTAAGTTTTTGCTTTGGAATGGAAAGATTGGGGTATAAGTCTTTAGGAAATGTTAAAAAGCAGAAATTGCGGGATATTTGGAAGGAAAGTTTCCCTATACGTTTAAGTGCACAACATTGCAATTTTGGTTGTGGGATTAAAAACAGTCATTATAAACAAGACTAATTGCAATGTTTTAATAGTGTTTAATACTATGAGTAGCTAATTAACTGAAGGATTTTTAATCGGTAAATTAAATATGCGTAGTTATTATTTTTAAAGCGATATATTTTGGTATAACTAAAAAGGAGGATAAAGATGAATATTGAACATTTAGATTTTCATATTACCAATAAATGTAATATGCTATGTAAGCATTGTTTGTTTTCTTCTGGAGAAAAAGATATGGAGGAATTAACCTATAATGAAATAAAGCAGGTTCTTATTGATTTTGCAGATATTTCAAATAGCAAAGGATCAGTGAATTTGTTTGGAGGAGAGCCATTACTTAGAAAGGATATATTTGAAATAATAAAATTATCAGATGAACTAGGATTGAATGTAGGTATTACTACAAATGCTAATTTTGAAGAAAGCACTATTGAAAAGCTTAAAGAGTTTAAAAATCTGCTTGTTAAGGTTGATTTAGACGGTGGAAATGCAAAAACACACGACTGGCTTAGAAACAAAAAAGGACATTTTGATAATATAATTAAAATAATAAAAAATTATAAGAAGTCAGATTTAAAGGTTAATGTCACTACAGTATTACATAAAAAAAATGTTAATGAAATTGAAATTATACTTAATTTGTGTAATGAACTAAATATAAATGCTATCATGTTCTTTTATTTTACTCCTCTAGGACGAGGAAATGAAATAAAAGAAATACAATTGGAAGCTGATGAGTGGATTGCAGCTAGAGATCGTGTAATATATTGGATTAGACATTATAAGCCGAGCTTTAATATAATATGGGAAAATTCATTCTATACCCAATCTGAATCTGATAATTATAAAGACTATAAGATATGTAATAAATTATTAAGCTCAATTAATATAATGAGTAATGGAAATGTTCATTACTGTGGTTTGTTAGGTAGTGTTAATGCTCTCCCACTTGGGAATATAAGAAAAGATAGTTTAAAGACTATTATAGAAAGTTCTAAATTTAAAAACTATAAAAAATTTAATGGATGTCCTGCTTTAGCTATACAAGATAAAAATATTAAGAAAAATGAACAATTAAAAGATCCAAGAAAAACAACTAACAATATATTTCAGTCATGTTCATATATTTGTAAATTGTTAAATGAATATGAAGTTGAGAAACTTACAGACACTAAAGTATTAATGTGATAAATTGCCGAAACCTTCTGTACTCTGACATATGCATGATGGAACTGATATAAATGAGTTCAGAGTTTCGCAGTGAAAAAAAGGTTCCAATGTATTTTTCAGAATTATGATTTGCATTTATACTTGCAAAAAAATGGCTAAAAGGTCATTGAGAGTTTAGGACAAGCTTTAAAAAACGAGTCAATCATATATACACACTTTAGCAATTATTTAATTGTAAGATGTGGGGATGCCATAATGGTATCCCTTCATTTGAATTATTTCATATGTGGGTGCAAAGAAGTTTAGATTTTGATTTGCATTACACTGAATAATTAAATATTAATAAAAACAATGAGAATTATATGGAGGAAGAAAGATGAAATTTCGGAAGTTTGGGAAACTAGATTGGGAAACTTCTGCATTGGGGTTTGGTTGCATGCGTTTACCTACTACTGATGGAAATTATGTGAGCGAGAACATAATCGAAGACGAATCAATAAAAATGATACGCTATGCCATAGAACAGGGTGTAAACTACATAGATACGGCATATTTCTATCATAACGGTAAAAGTGAAGTTGTCCTAGGCAAGGCTTTAAAAGACGGATACCGGGAGAAAGTCAAATTGGCTACAAAGTCTCCAACTTGGTTTATAAATAAGGCAGAGGATTTTGATAAGTATCTCGATGAACAACTGAAAAAGCTTCAGACAGACTATATTGATTTTTACCTTCTTCATAGCCTAGATAAGCAAAAATGGGAGAATGTTGTACTTAAATTTAATTTATTTAAAAGAATAGAAGCTGCTCTTAATGACGGCAGGATAAAGAATATAGGGTTTTCATTTCATGATACTTACGAGGTTTTTAAGCAAATAGTTGACGGGTATAACGGATGGGACTTTTGCCAAATCCAGTATAACTATGTGGATACGGAAAATCAGGCAGGGACAAAGGGTTTAAAGTATGCAGCGGAAAAAGGGCTGGCAGTTGTCGTAATGGAGCCTTTGCTTGGAGGTAAATTGGTAAACCCACCAAAGGCTGTTTTAGAGCTCTTTAATGGATTTAATAGAAAACGTCCACCTGTGGAATGGGCTTTGCAGTGGGTATGGAACCAACCGGAAGTATCTCTATTGCTTAGTGGGATGAGTAACATGAAACAGGTTGAAGAAAATATTCGCTTAGCAGAAATATCAGGTATAAATTCTTTGGGAGGAGAAGAGTTACATTTCATTAAGGGTGTTAAAGCGAAATACACCGAAAGGATAGCAGTCCCATGTACAAAATGTGGTTATTGCATGCCATGTCCGAATGCGGTTAATATACCAATAGTATTTGAATTGTATAATGATGGATTTATACATGAAGATGTCATGACCTCCCGTTCGCTTTATTCACGTTTTTTGTCTGATGGTGAAAGGGCCAGTGCATGTATCAAATGTAGGGTTTGTGAAAAAAAATGTCCACAGAAAATATCTATTGGTGACTGGATGACAAAAGTACGAGAAGTCTTAGAAGCGGGGAAGGGTTATTGAATTTAGTAGGCTAAAGAACTGTGGAATCTGTACCATTTACAGATAGCTCTCACTATTTATCCTGTCTCAAATACTCCAAAAGCAAAAGGAAAAAATAAGAACAGATGTAGCCAATGTTATTGGTATATATCCATACTGCTCAATTATTACTGGTGGATATTTTTCTTCCTTCCAGAGTAACATATTCACTGAATATTATTCTATCCGGAAGATGGATATTGCCTGCAGCTTTAAGTAGTGCAGGTAGTATGGTGGTATGAAAGGGGATGTTGTCTTTTCCATGAATATAATAATGTGTAGAGGTGTGACTCCAGAAATCATCCCATTTTTACTTGTAGACAGATAGCCGAGTGTTGCTTCGGCCCAAACATATATTTTCTTTCCTTCAAAACCTGACAAAGGAATATCAATACCCTATTCAAGGTCTCTTGTCAAGGCTCTGTCTTTAAGACCTTCTAAAATACTATAAATGACCCATGTGACTAAATAGTGAACTTTAATCTGAAACAAGTCAGAAAGATTAAAGTCATTGTATTCAATCTAGAGTGAGAATACACATAGTTATTAAACTTCTACTTAATATCCAAATGTTCACTTGATAATTATATTTTTTGGGGTCTTTATATCTGAGGTAGCAAAACACGATATAACTATTGTTTATGTTTTAATACATAATTGTTATGTTATCTAAGGGAAATAAATTATGTGTTGGAGGAGTTTTAAAAACTCAAGTAAAATAGTAAAAAGTTTGTAACTTATTGCATTAAAATGTTTTTTTATGACAAACAAAAAACAGCGATTTGAGTAATGATACCTACGAGTTGCACCGCGAAACCTACGAGTTGCACCACGAAACCTACGAGTTGCACCACGAAACCTACGAGTTACGCGCATATTGTAGGAATTATATGGAATAAAAGTTAAAATAAAATCAGAGGTGGCAAAATATGTGCGATATTTCGGTTTATAAAATCGGACAAGTAGTTGGCTCATATGTGGCAAATAAAGTTTCAAGAATTGAACAAGCCGAATATCTGGCTTATGGGGCTGAAATTCTAATAGGAAGTATCTTGAAATTGGGTATTCTTTTTTTCATCGCAGTTATGATGAAAGTTGTCCTTGAAGTCACAGTCTTACTTATGGTAACCGGCATAGTTCGTACTTTATCAGGTGGAGCTCATTGTTCCGCATATTATAGGTGTTTGGTAACAAGTGTGTTAATACTTACTATGTTGGGTTATACGATTAAGATTACTTATCCTTTTTTTAGTATATCACCGATAAGTGTTTTAATTGGTATTGCAGTATTATCCGTTTATTTATACTGGCGCTATGCACCACAAGCACCGCTTAATAAACCTTTTAATAGCAAAACAAAAAAATTAATCTTCCGATGGTACTCGTTATTTGCAGTAGTGGGGTTTACTATTACCTCAATTATATTAGGAACAAATAGCTTGATTGCTTGGACAATAATATTTGCGCTATTGTGGCAGGCTTTTACTTTAACACCAGTGGGCCATAGCTTTATTAGAGTATTGGACATTTTACTTACTCCTAATAAGAAAGGAGGTGAGGCTGAATGTTAAAGTTAATAACAAAATCAATATTTCAAGGACTAGCTGCAGTATTTGTTGTGGTTGCTATGACGAATATTGGAACAACCAGCTTATTTATGATGTACCAGCCGGAACCACCAAATAAGTTTTGAAAGTCTAATAAAACTAGATATTCTTTTACTAACCCAATATCTAGGTATGATATTATGTATCATAATGGTAAAAGGTGGAAAGAATATACGTTGATCTTCACATTTTCCTATCTGGGTGACCTTTTTGAAAGAAAGTTACAGAAAGTAAAAATTAAATTTGGAGATTTAAATGATTAAATGACATTTAGTCGATAATTAGGTTGATGATTTCTAGAAAAATAATAGAATAATTTGCGTTAAATGCAAACCTGTCGAAAGACGGGAACGCAAAGCTATAGGGATTAAGGTGTTTACCGGTACTATGATAGCCAGGTTGCTGAAGGACAAATGCGTAAATTTTACCTATCCGTTTCTTAGCGACAGTTTTTTTCTAGAATAGGCTTACCATTGTGACGCATAACAGAATTGGTTTCTTTACCATACTTGTATTTGTAATACGCTAAGAGAAGAATATAATCAACCTTTTCAAAGTAAAGAACCTCAGGGAGTTTATCAATTTTGAATTTTTGGTAGTGAGGTCTATGAGAATCATCAAAAGCCATTTGCTTAAGAGGAACATATTTGGCGATAAGTAAAAGAAGTTGAGAAATAATTTTTAAAAGATAGTGATTTTGTATAAGTAAATAAGTTGCAATTGAGTCAATGCGATATCCTTTCTAAGTTTAATTGTTTGGCCAGAGATTCAATTATAACTTAAAAGACGGGATATCGCTATTTTATTTTTTAAAATAGTATACTCCTCTGATATATATAGGATTTAAAAGTAAAAGAGTAGTGTTAAGATTGACACTACCCCAAAACTAAAAGGAGTTAAAATAAAAATTTACTCTAGAAAGTAATGTTTTGCAACTTATACCAAAATAGATACATTATGGAAAATAGTTATAAGCTAAGTGTAGAAGAAGTGAGAAAAGATATAGAAATGGTAAATAGAGGTATTTATCTAGATAGTGCTGCTACTTCACTTACACCTAAGCCAGTGTTAGAAGAAATGTTAAAGTATTATATGAATTATAATGCTAACATTGAAAAGAGGGGATATAGCATTGCTGAATATTCTAACAATGTGTGGCATTATGCACATGCTGAAATTGAAAAAATATTGTTATGCTGTTCCGAAAAAGAGCTGATATCTACTAGAAATATGACATAAGACATGAATATAGTAGCAAATTACTTAATGAACTATGAAAACTTAGAAGGTAAAAATATAATTATAAGTGCTATCGAACTTCATTCAAATATGTTACCATGGATTTGTTTAGCTAAAAGAAGAGGAGTAGAAATTAGGATTGTTGATACTGAGAATACGCCTACTGATCCAAATAAAATAGAAACACTTATTGATAGGAATACAGTACTTGTGGCTATACAGCATACTTCAAATATAACTGGAATAAAACAAGATGTATATACATTAAGTCAAATCTGTAGAGAGAAGAAAGTATATATTGCAATTGATGGTGCTCAAGCTGTAGGACATCAGTTTATTGATGTAAAGAACATGAGATGTGATTTCTATGTCTTCTCTGGACATAAGAGGCCTATGGGCCCAACAGGAACTAGAGAATATATATTAGAGAAGAACTAATTGAGAATAGACTAACTGAGTTTAGTGAAAGCCTTTTAGAGAAGGGGGAATTAGGAAGTGAGAAGTATACAATGTCAGTAAATTATGTAGAAGCTTCTTTTGAACCTATGATGATTGGAGGAGGAAGTAATATTGATGTTAATTTCAATAATTATATATTAACTGAATCGCCTTTAAGATATCATGCTGGACCCCTGATATTGCAGGAGAGATAGGTTTAGTAGGGCTACTATATATATGGGTGAACAAATAGGTTTTGAGAGAATTAAGGAAAGAGAAAAAATGTTAACTGATAAAATGATAAAAGGTTTGTTAACAATAAAGAACATAGAAATTTAAGGTTCTGATAATATAGCCTATAAAGCTGGTTTGGTACATCTAACATTAAGGTGAAAATATCATATGAGGTTGCTAGGAAATTGGATGGATTTAAAATTTATGTTCGTTCAGGTGTGTATTGTGTAATGCACTAGCATAAAAAGAAATGTTTAATGGATTCTATAGGAACAGTGCGTGCATCAGTACATTTTTATAATACTGAAGAAGAGATAGATAAATAAATTTTTAGAGGTAGTAGAAATGATATCAGGTTTAAAATGTAAATAATAGGAGATAATACAAAATGGATTTATTTTTTCATGTTATGTTTACGTTATTAAAGATTAGGGATAAGGTTACACCAGTTGATGATAGAACGAAGCAATTTGGCATAAATCTTGATCAGACTGTAGTTGATTATGGCTGTGGTGTAGGAAGTTATAGTGTAGCATTATCTAAATTAGTAGGAAAAAATAGAAAGGTTTATGAATTAGATATACATCCATTAGCTATTCAAGCAACAAGAAAAAGTAAATAAACTTAAATTAAACAATGTAGAGATAATTCAGGCTACAGATGAACTTCATTCTGGAACTACTAAAGCAGATATTGCAGACGTGGTATTAGTTCTAGATGTTTTTCATATGATTAATAATAAGGAATCATTTTTATTATAAGTATGTCGCTTGATTAAAAAAATGGCTATATGTTGATTGAAGTAGAGCATATGAGTTAAACTGAAATACAACAAGAAGTAGAAAAAACGGGTATATGGAGATTTGATAGTAAAATTGATAAGCACATGAAGTTTATAGCAGAAAATAATAATTTAATTTTATTCAATTAAATGGATACAAAATATACTATAAAAATACATTATTAAAAGGGAGCTATATAAGACTATGATTAAAAAGATATTTATTGGTGGTGCATGGCCATATGCAAATTATTCCTTACATGTAGGACATTTAGCAGCATTATTACCAGGTGATATATTAGCACGTTATTTTAGACTAAATGGAGATATAGTAATTTATGTATCAGGGACAGACTCTCACGGCACACCAATTACTGAGCGAGCAAAGAGAGAGAATGTAGAACCCTATGAAATTGCTAAAAAATATCATGATGAATTTGTAGAATGCTTCAACAAACTCAAATTTACCTATAATTTATATACAGCAACATTTACAGACTATCATAAGAAAAATGTACAAGATATGTTAGTACAAATATACAATAATGGATATTTATACAGTCAAGTAGATGAACAAGATTATTGTGAAACATGTGGTAAGTTCCTTGCAGATAGAGAGTTAGGGGGCATATGTCCTATTTGTGGTAATGAGGCAAAAGGAGATCAATGTGATGCTTGTTTAACTAGTTTTGAGGCAAAGGGTTTAAAAGAGAAAAAATGTCTGTCATGTAGTAATAAGACTGTTTTAAAACCAAATAAACACATGGTATTTGCTCTATCCACCTTTCAAGATAAAATTCATAACCTATTGGATAAGAATGGTGAAAATTGGAGACTAAATGCCATTAATGAGACAAGGAAATACCTTGAAATGGGATTACAAGATAGAGTAGCAACAAGGGACTTATTATGGGGAATAGATGTACCATTTGAGGGATATGATGATAAAAAAATCTACGTCTGGTTTGAAGCGGTTTTAGGATATATAACTACAGGTAAGTGTGTAGCTGAAAAGAATAATATAGATTTTAATGATTTTATGAGCGATTCTCAGGAATTAGAATCTTACTATGTACATGGTAAAGATAATATTCCCTTCCACACAGTAATCTTCCCAGCTTTACTAAGTGCTCTAAATACTAATATTCAATTGCCAAAGCATATTATTTCATGTGAATATGTTAATATGAATGAAGAAAAAATGTCAAAAAGTAAAGGGAATCTAATTACTGCTAAGGGGCTTATTGAGGAGTTTAGTGCAGACACGATTAGATTTTATATTATTGCTAATAATCCTGAACGTAAAGATGTTAACTTTTCTAGTGAAGAAATGATTTCAATGCATAATAAATTTTTAGTAGGTGGATTTGGAAATTTTGTTAATCGCAATATTTCATTTCTAAAGAAGAAATTCGATGGGATTGTACCTAAAGGAATTATTAATCAAACAGTCATTAATGAAACTGTAGAAATGTATAATACGATAGGTGCGAAGATACAGAAGGGTGAGTTTAGATTTGTAGTTGAAGAAATGATTAAGTACATTCAGTTTGCGAATAGATATTATGATGAATGTAAACCATGGATTCAAGTAAAAGAGTCTATCTCAGATTTTAATAATACTACAGTTACTTGCCTTTATATAATGGCTAACATGACTAACTTATTTGCACCTGTAATTCCAGATGGAGCACAACAACTTAAAAATATCTTAAGTATTAGTGAAAGTAGTTGGGCACCAATAAATATTCCAGATAATCTAGTTATTAGTGATTGCACTATTCTATATGATAAAATTGAAATAAAATGATTGTTTAAAAATATGGATAAGTAATTAGCTAAGTATTTACACTCCCCACTCCTATAAAAATAAGATGTATAAATGAGTCTTTACAAATAAATACCGCTTTATTTACTTAACTTTGTTAACACTTCTTTCTGTCAATCCATTATTAAATTTGTAATCCACCCCATTTTTCACGGCAGTAATATCATTTTTTAGTCCGCTACCTAGGAATTGATTTCATGTATTTCAAGAGCTTCTGTTGACTTTATCCATTGGTCAAGTTATTGCTTTTTGAAAAAACAATTCGGTGGTAGTCTTTTGACAAAGAATAAAGTTTACCTAATATCGGATATTTTTGAATGGAAGCTTCATATTGTTCCTGAGTCAGGCCTTTTACATCTTCCAATTTTCGATATATAAACCGGCACATGAATTTTCTAGGTATATATTCTTTTTCTGAACTGACCCCCATAAGTTAGACCTGAAAATCTAACTTATGGGAGGTCAGTTTTGGTACTATAAAAGTGTAGTTGTTAAGTCAGTATACCTGATAAGATAACTGCACTTATTTTTATTATAATTAAGGGAGTAATTGGTCTAGCGGGGTCGTTTTTGTATTAACCACATCCGTCATAAAAACTGTTAGCCATCCCTTATTATAAGCATTCGATTAAGCAGGTTGAAACCAATAGTGGCTTTCGTGTAACGAACCAAAATGAGTGGTAATAAGTGTAGGTGGAGACAATTACAAAACTTATATTGGAGGTTGTATATGATTAGCGTAGGGATTGATATTTCTAAGGGGAAAAGTACAGTGTGTATTCTAAAACCCTATGGAGAAGTGATAAGTAAACCTTTTGAAATAAGTCATACAGAAAAGGATTTATCCGAGTTAGCAAGGATGATTGAAAGATTAGATGATGAAGTTAGGATAGTGATGGAAGCCACAGGGAATTATCATCTTCCAGTGTTGGCCTTTTTAAAAGTTCAAGGCTTTTTTGTAGCTGTAATTAATCCATTAGTGATGAAGAAGTATGCAAGTACTGTTTTGCGCAAAGGAAAGACCGATAAACTAGATGCAATAAAGATTGCTAATTATGGATTGGATTATTGGTTTCATTTAAGAAGTCAGGAAATGAGCGAAGAAACATATATACAATTACGATTGCTTGGACGTCAGTATGCTCACTATATAAAATTACGTATAGAAAGTAAACAAGCATTGACACATATGCTAGATTATACAATGCCAGGAATAAAATCTCTATTAAAAAACCGTTCGGATAAACCAGAAAAAGATAAACTATGTGACTTTGTGGAAAAATATTGGCACTATGATAACATCACAAATAAAAGTGAAAAACAGTTTATTAACAGTTATAAAATCTGGGCAAAAAATAAAGGATACCATCAAAGCGAAAGCAAAGCATTAACTATCTATGCCTTAGCTCAGCAAGGTATCCCAACGTTAGACTCCAATGCCCCATCGACCAAAATGTTAGTATTGGAAGCCGTTAGAGTTCTTCGCGAAGTGGATAGAACTCTATTTATGATTTTAGCACAAATGCAAGAATTAGCAAGAAGTCTTAAAGAGTATCCAGTGGTACGAGCAATGGAAGGTGTGGGAGAAATCTTAGCACCAAGACTAATTGCTGAGATAGGAGATGTACGACGTTTTTATAATGGTAAGGCACTTATAGCTTATGCAGGCATAGATGCCCCGCCTTACCAATCGGGACAGTTTACTGGAACGAAGCGGAGGATTTCAAAACGTGGATCATCGACATTGAGGAAGACTGGATATGAAGTAATGAAATGTCTTAAAAGTAAAAAACCAGAGACAGATGCAGTTTATATGTTTATAATAAAAAAGGAAAATGAAGGTAAAGCAAGTAAAGTAGCTAAAGTGGCTGGATTAAATAAGTTTTTAAGAATTTATTATGCAAGAGTAAAAGAGGTATATCAAGAATAATGGTATTATAAATGAATGATAGCTAAGCTGGGACAAAAAGCAAAAGATGTGCTGGCTTATTAGCGTGCAAAAAAATGAAGAGCAATAAATTTAAGAACTTGCTATAAAAGTATTGATTTTTCTTAGCAGGTTTTTATGGCAAAATATAGTTTTGAGTTTAAACAAAAAGTTGTTGAAGCATATCTAGATGGCGAAGGTGGTTAATCTTACTTAGCACAAAAATATAGTATTCCGGCCTGAAGTAATATAAAAAAATGGGTAAAGGCCTATGAGATGTTTGACGCGGAAGGGTTATTATGTATCTCGTGAAAATGAAACTTACACTTTTGAATTTAAGCTTCATGTTGTAGAATTATATCTAACAACAGAAGTTTCATATCAGGAATTAGCTCTAATCGTTGGAATGAATAATCCACCCTTGATTAATAAATGGGTCAACGACTTTCGAATTGCTGGTCCTGATGCATTGAGACCTAAGCGA
The DNA here is from genome assembly GCF_900095725.1 of Cellulosilyticum sp. I15G10I2. Lineage (NCBI taxonomy): Bacteria > Bacillati > Bacillota > Clostridia > Lachnospirales > Cellulosilyticaceae > Cellulosilyticum > Cellulosilyticum sp. I15G10I2. The sequence goes on along the minus strand of NZ_FMMP01000006.1, from coordinate 864,637 downwards.
AAGGGCAGGCGTTCAAAAGTGTCGAAATCAAAAGATATTAAACCAGCAAACAATGAAAAACTAAATACTGATTTAGAATATCTAAAGCAGCTTTAAGATGAAAATCTTAAATTAAGAATCGAGAATGCATATTTAAAAGAACAGAGGAGGTTGCGTTTAGAGGGAACACCTCAGAGCAAAAAGCGAGAATCATCCACAGCCTCCGAGGATTCTTCAAATTAAAAGATATTCTCGCTGTCTCAGGATTTCCTAAGGTAACCTATATGTACTGGCAAAAAAGATTTGAACGAGAGAAACCTGACCAGGAATTAGAAATAACAATTATGGAAATACGCAGTCAACACAAAGACTTTGGATATCGTAGAATCTACGGAGAATTGCGCAAACAGGGAATGCTTGTAAATAAAAAGAAAGTACAACGTCTCGTACAAAAACTTGGTATTCAGGTAACTTCATTTACACGCAAAAGTAGAAAATATAGTTCCTACAAAGGTAAGGTTGGAACAGTGGCTCCGAATAGAATTCATCGTCGATTTAACACAAATGTTCCACATCAGAAAATCACCACCGATACTTCTGAATTCAAATACTATGAAATTGATGAAAAAGGAAGAATGATTATTAAAAAACTATACCTTGATCCGTTTATGATCTATATAATCACAAAATTGTAAGTTATGGAATTTCACAAAAACCTTCAGCTGTAAATATAATGAACGCCTTAGAGGAAGCAATAGATATAACAGCCGATTGTAAATACAGAAGAACTTTTCATTCAGATCAAGGATGGGCGTATCAGATGAAGAACTATTCATTTACCCTGAAGTCGCACAAAATATATCAGAGTATGTCACGTAAAGGAAATTGTCACGATAATTCAGTTATGGAAAATTTCTTTGGCATTATGAAACAAGAGATGTATTATGGAAATGTTTATTACAGCTATGAAGAGTTGAAATCGTCAATTGAAAAGTACATAAAATATTATAACGAACAGAGAATCAAGCAATCACTTGGATGGATGAGTCCTATTGAATACAGACTCACTCTTCAAGCTGCATAAAGAAATAGCGTAGCAGTTTCATACTACTACGCTATAAAGTCTAACTTTAAGGGGTCACCTCATTTCTATTGCTTCTATTTTTGTACAAAATGCAAAAGATAGAATAGAGTTTATTAAAAAACACATTGAACCAATATTTGAAAATTATGTACAGTAATCCTTGTTTATTGGAGAGATTATGAGCATAATCTTTGTCACGACAAATTCTAATTTATTGATTAATTATAACTTGCCATTTTGATTAATGGCTATTGGTAGTTTCCATTGATTCCATCGTCTAACAATGCACTCAAGTTCGCTTTGGCTGATTAGTGTAGCACCTCTTTAGAAGTTGAAGCCAAAGCACATTCTTAAGCCTAATATAAGAGCTAGCTAAGGCTTAAGAACGTCTTGAGTGCGAGAACGTTAGGCGATAGATAATACTATAATTTAGAAAGGGCTCATTCTGATGAATATTAATTTTAGAAGGGCAGTTATTGAGGATATAGACAAGTTAATTGAGGTACAAAATAGAAGTTTTTATGAGGATTATATAAAGTATAATGAATGCCCATCTTATAACGAATCAAAAGAAGACATGTTTAATTACATAAGTAATTGTATAGTCTATGTTATTGAATGTAATTGTGAGATAGTTGGGGACATAATAATTCGTGAAATAGATGAAGAAAATTACTATTTAAGAGTTTTGTGTGTTGTTCCAGAATTCCATAATCTTGGAATAGGTCAGAAAGCCATTGAAGTTATTGAAAAGGATACTCCTAAAGTTAAAAAATGGGAATTGATTACTCCGTTTGAGAGTGTAAGAAATCATTATTTTTATGAAAAGATGGGGTATATTAAAGTAGGAGAATACAAGCACTCAGATATACTAACAATGTTTAAATATGCAAAAGAAATAAAATGATAGCAATTGTTAAGTGAAGGGGATAGGTATTAACTTTGGCTTCAGTAAAGGCCCGTATTATCCACCGTCTAACAAAATTCTCTGGTGTCTGGAGTACGGAACCGTTAGCCGAAACAAATTAAGACTGTTTACCTTATTATTAAAGAAGGAGGGTAAAAATGCAAGATATTGGATTCATGGCAGTTGAAAAATTTGATTCGTCTTATGGAGATACTTGGACAATATTTGTTGAGTGGTCCAAACTTTATCAGCTTAGAGAGTTAGTATCAATAGATTGTGTTTTGTGTCCACAGGTATTTAAACCTGAAAGTGACGATGATTTTGAGAATCTAGTGCCAAACGAAATGCAATATAGCATATACAAGAATCTTGAGTGGCTAATCCTAAGAACAGGGCATATTGCTGAGAAGCAGATTCTCGCTGTTTTATATAAGCCCAATATGGAGTAAGAGAGCGTTATGCTTGATAATAGATTTGAATTCTGTGGGTATGATCTCATAGAAGATTTTTCTGGAATCAGTGCTATATTAAATTGTGGTGGATTTGATAAAGCGTTTTTAAGTTCTGATCTATCTTTTAGAGGATTGGTCACTAGCTTCGAAAGGGCTAGAGAGGTCCAAGAGAAGTTATTGATTGAATACCCAGATGAAAGTCATGCAGATTGTGAGATATGAGCTATATGGAAGATGAAACAGGTAATTTAACTAGGTAGTGACAAATGGGTATGCTTCGGCTAACAATTCACTCAAGTTCGCTTTGTCTGTTTTAGGTCAAGCCTTCGGAGAAGCAAAGCACATTTCTCAGCCTAAGATAAGAGCTATCTAAGGATGAGAAACGTCTTGAGTGCGGAGACGTTATCTGCAATTTAGACCTAGTATTATTTCAATTTATTCTGTATAATTTTATTAAGAAAACTAAGAAGTGGGTGAGGGTATGTCTTTGGCAGAGAAATTATTAGACGTTTTTATGAAATTACCAGAAGATAAGAAAAAAGAAGCTATTGATTTTATCGAATATTTAGATATGAAGAATCAGAAAGAATTAGAAAAAATGATGGATGATGTTATTATAGACAATAAGAAAGCGTTAGAGGAATTGAGCAAATGATGAAGTCAGTTGATTTGGACAATATTATATTGTTTCATAATAAAATTATTCAACAAACAGGTGGTAGCCATGGACTTAGAGATAGAAACTTAGTTGAAAGCGCTTTAAATAAAGCTTATGTAAGTTATGATGGAAAAGACTTATATCCAACGGTTGAAGAAAAAATTGCAGCGATAACATATTCTTTAATTCAGAACCATGGCTTTGTTGATGGTAACAAGCGAATAGGTATAGCAATAATGCTCCTTTTGTTAAAGCTGAATAATATACAAATAAAGTATACGCAACAGGAGCTCATAGATTTAGGATTAGGAACTGCAGCAGGAGAATATAAACAAATTAATATACTTCATTGGATAAAAGACCGTAAACATTTTGACTAACAGTTTATGGTCTTTTGTATTATGAGAGGTGAAATTTTTGGAGGGATATACATTAGTAACATTAAAAAACATAATGGTTGGGAATTAGACATTGTGGTTCGCTGCGCTCATCTCTTCACTGGGTGCAAGCACCGCTGCGAAGAAGGGCTCTGCGAGTACAGTTCAGAGCCGTCGAAGATACGGACCGTTATATAACATGCTCACTCTACGGTAGTCGTGGATTAAATTAATAATGCAATAACATAACATTTTATTGTAAGGAAGGAAAACAATAATGAAGAGCATAGTTCGCGCAGAGCCAAAAGACGCCTTGATATTAACTAAAATAGCTATTAGATCTGAGGCATATTGGGGTTATAATTTTCAATTTATGAAGAAATTTAAGTCTGTATATAAAATTTCAGAAGATTATATAGAAAAAAATTCAACCTATATTATCATAGATAAAGATATTATAGTTGGTTTTTATGGGTTACTAATTAATGAAAGAGAGATATCTTTAGAGTATCTTTTTATAGAGCCGCAATATATCGGAAAGGGATATGGAAAGATGTTGTGGAACCATATGATTAGTGAATGTAAGGTACTGAATATTAAAGAATTCGCATTGGTGACAAGTCAACAAGCAAAAGAATTTTACATAAAACTTGGTGCAAAGACATGTGGTGAAGTAGATTCACTTGTTATTAAAGGAAGAAAAGTGCCAAAGTTAATATATAGGGTACAATAATATCCTTCTTAAGAAATAATAATGCGCTCAAGTTCGCTTTGGCAGCAGCCTCGTTAACTGTAAGTTCTAGAAATAGAACAAAGTGCAGTTGACGACGTATTTGGCGTCATAGACGCAATGCAAGCATATCAGAGTCTTGATGGGGTTCAAGATTATTTGTTTAATATATCAATCTATAAAATAAGCTTTTTTAACTTTTCGTAGTGATCTTCACTTGGAGCAGCAGTTCCTTTTTCCCATCTTAGGATAGTTTTGAGATGAACATTTAATAGCTCACCAAACTGCTTTTGTGTCAGTTGTCTATCCTTACGGAGTCTTTTTATTACTGAAGAATAATCTGAACTTATAAACTTATAATAGTCATTATAGATTAAAGCCGGATCAATACCAAGTGCAGCTATTATTTTATCATATATGGTTAGAGTAGAAATAACCTTATCACTTTCTATTCTTTTAATTGTACATATATCAATATCAGTTAAATCAGCCAATTGCTTCTGCGTAAGCTTGGCTTTTTTTCGCATGTAGCGTAACCTGCTACCCATGGTATTTCCTGCGTCTTGAGATTCAAGGAAGTTGTAGTTAAATTTATAATATACTGTTTCCGCTATGTGGCTATAGCATTTTCTATACAACGGGCAGCGTAAGTTGCAAGCCTAGTGCATTTATTAGGGTCAAATGATGTGATACCTTTTATTAAACCAATGGTTCCTATAGAAATCAGGTCATCCATGTCACTATTTAAGTTACTATATTTCTTTACAATGTGTGCCACAAGTCTCAAATTTCTTTCTATTAATGTATTTTTTGCTTCTTCATTTCCATCTTTATATAAATCTAGATAATGCTTTTCTTCTTCAGCAGATAATGGCTGAGGGAATGAAGATATGTTGCTAAAATACGAAAAGCAAAAAAAAGGTAGCATAATAAGGCACACCTCCACAAAAAAGGGCTCATAATCATTGTATGAAAGGGTGCCTAAAATTGTGCCCGTACATCAGAAACTAATTAATCTTTTAGCAATGAGGGAAATATCTTTTCAGTAAATAAAGAAAATTCGTCTGAACTTATTATCAATATGCAATAAAATGAAGTAGAAAATTGAGTTCCATAATATAAGCAAAAGTGTAAATATAAAAATAAAGATTTTTAATGGTACATTAACAGGAATTTTGAAACGTTTCAATGAATTACTAATGAAATCATATTGTTTTTGAATGAGATGTAGATTATAATTCAATTATTAATACTTTTATTAAAAACAATTTATAAATTGTTTTTAATAAAAGTATTAACGATAATTAAACAAATTTATAGGGGGGATGTATATGAATAAAATAGGCATTCATTACGGATATTTTACTGAGAATTGGGGCACAGATATTATACCATTAATAAAAAAAGTTAGAGCACTTGGATTTGATATTTTAGAAGTTGCACCAGGCCCTTTGTTAGCAAAAAGCAAACAGGAAAGAGATATGATTGCCAAAGCAGCAAATGATGTGGGTATAGAATTGACATTTTCAGTTGGATTAGGCAAGGCGTATGATTTATCATCTGAGGATGAGAAGATTCGCAATAACGGCATTGATTTTACTCTAAAAACATTTGATATAATGAAAGAGATGGGAGCAAAAATGTATTCAGGTGTAAATGTTGGCGCATGGAATAATACACCTCAGGATGGTATAAAGGATAAAAGCGCTGAATTGGCCCGTTCGGTAGCCTCTATTAAAGAAATAATGAAAGTTGCAGAAAAATACGGGATAACATATGCTGTTGAAGTAGTGAATAGATATGAGCAATCGTTACTTAATACAGCGGAAGAGGCAATGGAATATGTAAAAATGGTAGATAGTCCTAATTTAAAGGTTCTTTTAGATACATATCATATGAATATTGAGGAAGATAGTTTTGAAAAGGCAATTAAACAAGTTGGAAATGAATATTTGGGACATTTTCATGTAGGCGAATCAAATCGAAAGCCCCCAAGCATAAATGGAAGAATGCCATGGGATGAAATTACAACGGCATTAAAAGCTATTCATTATGAGGGTGCAATTGTAATGGAACCATTTATTAAGATGGGTGGAGAAGTAGGTCGAGATATTAAAGTTTGGCGGGATATTAGTAAGAATGCAACTACGGAAGAGATGGATTATATGGCTAAAGAGTCAGTTCAAATGTTAAGGGATAAAATGAAATAAGGATCAAGAATAAAGAATCAGGAGCTAATACATGGCGACAATTAAAGACATTGCAAAAAAAGCAGGCGTATCGGTGGGAACAGTTTCGAACATGATAAATGGAAAAACTGTTGTTAGCGAAGAAAAATATGAAAAAATTAAAAAAGCCATGGAGGAACTCAACTATAAGACTAATTATATGGCTAAAAACCTAAAAATGCAAAAAAATATCGTAATTGGCATTATTTTACCTAGTCTTGATGAACCCTATAGTGACATTTATGAAGGTATTGCAGATTTATTAGATATAAGAGATTACATCACAGTTTTAAAACTGACACAAAACAATATTGTTCTTGAAAATCAATTTTTAGAACAACTAGTTGGTATGGGAGTTATAGGTCTTATAATTGTACCGAGTGATGTAAATAACTATCAAAAATATAAAGAAATCCAAAACCAAGGCGTAGCTTTGGTTTTTATTGAAAGAAAAATAGGTAGTATTGACGTCAGCAATGTGCTATTTGAAAATAAAAAAATAATATATAAAATAACTAAAGATATTTTGGCGGAAAATTCAGGTAAAAATATAAAGTTAATTGTTGGAAGACAGGATTTTACAAATGAGAAGGATTGCATAGAGGGGTATACCACTGCACGAAGTAATCATGAAGATGATATCATTATTATAAATGAGACAAAAAGAGAAGCTCTTTTCAATCAGCTTTATGGTGAAATCATTGCATTTGATAAAGTGCCTGATTGTATCATTACTTCGTCAATAGAATTTGCCAAAATAACTTTAGAAGTGTGTAATATTTTACATTATAATATAGAAATTCATGCAATTGTTGGCGAAAAATGGTATACAACAGACTTATATAAAAAGATCAACCAATATGGAAGAAATGCAATTTTATTAGGCAAAAAAGCCGCAAAACTATTAATAGAATTAATTGGTAATAAACACCTTGCAGAAAATAAGACTATTTATATTGAGTCAAAAAAGAAATATAGGACTGCAGATGTAGCAAAGTCTTATAATAATGGAACAAAAATACGTATTTTAGCATTCCAAAGCGACATGGTAAACGCTATGGAAAAACTATCTTATAGCTTTACCAATGTAACCGGTATAAAATTTGAATTTGATAAGCGAAATTATACTGAATTAAGAAGCGAACTAACAAGACAAGTTGAGCAACAACTTTCGGATTATGATCTTGTAATGATAGATATTCCATGGCTGCGGAGTATTCTTGGGAAGAACTATCTAGCAAATATGCTTCCGAAGGTTAGAGAAGATAAGTTATTAAATTGCTATCCAAGTAGTGTAAAAAACGCGTTTTATAAAGGTGATACAGGAACACATATTTTCCCTATTATAGCTACAGTACAAACTCTATTATACCGTAAAGATATTTTTTCAGACAGAGACATAAAGGTTCAATTTTTTAAAAAATATGGTTATGAATTGGAACCACCTAAAACATGGACTAACTTTAATATTATTGCTGAGTTTTTCGATAGAAGAGAAAATCCAAAATCTCCATTTGAGTATGGAACAGCAGCAACCTCTTTAGAACCAGTAGGCCTGATAAATGAATTTTTACCAAGACAATGGGCTTTTCATGGAAAGATTATAGATCAATGGGGCAGCTTGGTAATAGACAGCGAGGAGAATGTTAGGGCCTTAGAAAATTTAGTGAAAACTTTTGAACATGCGCCAAAAGAAACTGCACATTATTTTTGGGACGAAATCTTTGAATTACTAATTAAAGGTGAAATTCCCATAGCTCAAGGTTTTGCAGCACATTATCAACCTGGAAAATATTCACATCATGGCAATACCTATGAAAAATATATAGGAGGAACGCGGTTGCCTAGCGGCAAAACTATGCTTGGTGGGTGGGCTCTTGGGATTAATAAGAATTCTTCAAATATATCCGCTTGTTATGATTTTATTAAATGGAATTTGTCTGATACAGCGGCTATATCTACAATGCGATTATGTGGATGTATCCCAACAGTGTCTGTATTTCAAGATGAAACATTAAAAGGATCTTATAACTGGCTTAAGCTTATCGATGAAAAGTGCAATATGGGCGGATTAAGAGAAGAAATTTACAATTTTGAAGGGCAACCCGTTGATTTAGAAACAGTTGACCAACTTTTATCAAAAGGAATAAAAAAGGCAATTTACAAAGAAATCGATGTGGTAACTGCATTATCTGAAGTAAAAGAAGATTTATCTATCATCCTAGGAAAGAAACGGGTGTAATGAGAGTGCTTGGACTAATCGGAAAGGAAACTGTATAATGGGCTTCCCTAGCATTTATTATACAAGAGGAAAAAATGAAAAGAACAGAAATTAACAAAGCAATTCAAGAAGCAAAAAAAGCGATAAAAAATATAAATTTTTGCCTTCCTCATTTTGCTTATTGGGAAATAGAGGAGTGGAGGAAGCGGAAAGAAGAGATTGATCGTATCAAAGAGGTTATGTTAGGATGGGATGTAACAGATTTTGGGAGTGACGATTTTAAACATGTCGGCGCTGTTTTATTTACAATTAGAAATGGGAGTCTTTATAATCCTGGAATAGGTGTCCCATATTGTGAAAAAGTCATTGTATTTAACGATGAACATAAGCAAGTCATTCCGCTTCATTTTCATAATAATAAAACAGAAGATATTATCAATCGAGGTAATGGTATTATGGAAATTGAATTGTTTAATGCTACAAGAGATGGAAAGGTTGATTATAACTCTCAGGTTGAGGTGTATATGGATGGGATTAAATATATAGTTGAGCCAGGTCAAATTATTGAGATAACACCAGGAAATAGTATTTCTCTCACCCCACGGTTATATCATAGGTTTGGCGTAAAGAGGGGAAAAGGTAATGTGGTAGTAGGAGAAGTTTCTAAGATAAATGATGATTATACGGATAATGTATTTGCGAATGAACAAAAAAGATTTTCATATATAGAAGAAAATGAACCAGCAATTTGTCCATTATGTAATGAATATGATAAGCTCTAATAACATAATCAAACAGTTTTAACTAGAGATAAATTTATGAAAAAATGCCTTCATACTTAAAACGTATGAAGGCATTTCATTGTCTGACTTAATGAAAGTATGTGAATCGCGTCATGTTATTGTTGCTTACAAAACTAGTGGATTGCCTGTTGAAAGGTGATGTTAGTTAAATAATATATCCTTTAAGCAGTATTATTATTGGAAAGGAACAGTATTGGTAGTTTAAAAAGATCTATAAAAACACACTCTTTTGGAGATAATGATACTGAGGTGAATGATATGAAAAAATATCTTAGTTATAGTAACCATGATGTAGCAGTTATTCATGATGAAAATGAGTCAGAAGCAGTGCTTAGTGGTTTGAAACGTCTTCAGGTAGAACGGGATATAAAAAGTGATGATGTAGTTGTACTTACACCAAACTGGGTCAATAATCAAAAAACAAACCCTTCAGACGGGGTAGTTGTTGGCCCTGAAACACTACGAACTATTATTAAGTGGGTAAAAGCAAGAAGTCCAAGAAGAATAATTATTGCCACAGGGGCTGGTAGTGGGAATACAAAACAAGTAATGGAAGAGGTTGGTTTTGACCTTGTAATAGAAGAAGAACAGGTGGAGTTTATTGATTTTAATACAGGCCCTTATGTTACCTTGTCACTTAATCATAAGAAACCAAATACCATTAAAGTTAATAAAATCATCAATGAAATGACCTACCATATTTCCTTTACTCAATTAAAAACACACGAAGAAGCAACTATGTCTGCAAGTATTAAAAATATGGCTCTTTCGTGGCCCACAACAGAGGAACATGGTTCACCCAAAAAAAACTTAGGTATACATGAAGAACTTCATGGATTTATAGCTGCTATGGCAGAAAGCATTAAGATTGACCTTGCAATTGTAAGTGCAAATCCTGTTATGATAGGAACAGGCCCCACAAAAGGCATAGATAAACATACCGGTTTAATTATTTGTGGAAGAAATCCTATTGCTGTTGATAGCATCGGTGCAAGATTATTAGGCTTTATGGAACAAGGTATAGGTTATATTCATTTACTAAAGAACAAAGGGTTTAAAGAAACGGATATTAAAGCTATTCCCATGAAAGGATTATCATTAGTTGATGCAGAGAAAATCTTCTCTGAGAAAGTATATGGGGAGAAGATGATACTTGAAACGGTATAATTTATATTAACTAGAAATGAGAATAAAAAGAAAGGAATGATCACATGAAAGAGAATAAAAACAGTGAAAAAATAGATAAAGATTCTAACGAAGAAGAAAACGGCCTAGTTCATCTAGCAGAAGAATATGGCGAAATAATTATTAAAGCCATTAAGACTTTAGCTCCTGATTCTGAAGAAGATGATATAGAAAAGCTTAAACAATAAAAAATATATCTTTGTACCAAATGGCATTTATATTTTAAAACTCAATCTAATCTTCAAGTTATTACTTAAAGATTAAATTGAGTTTTATTACTATGGACATATTAAGTGACTATCCTATAATTGATTTTGAAATTTGAGACATCTTTTTTGTTGCAGAGGCAATATCAGGTTGTGCTAAAATAGCAGATACAACTGCAATCCCGTTAATGTTTGTATTTTTTAAATTACTGGCATTGTTTTCGGATATCCCACCTATTGCAACTACCGGAATATTTACAGCATTACATATTGCTTTTAAAGTAGAAATTTCAGTAAGTTGTGTGATAACCTTTGTAGTAGTTGGGTTAATGGCGCCGGTTCCTAAATAGTTAGCTCCAGCCTCTTGGGCATCGAGTGCTTGTGATATTGTTTTTGCACTTACACCGATAAGTTTATCCTTTCCTAAAAGCTTGCGCGCTTCTTTAGCCGGCAGATCACTTTGGCCGAGATGTACTCCAGCAGCATCAACAGCTAAAGCAATATCTATTCTGTCATTTATAATGAGTGGTACCTGATAGAAATCTGTAAGTCTTTTTACCTTAAGTGCCCTTTCAAAAAAACGTCTCGAATCAGCATCTTTTTCTCGTAATTGCATAATGGTTACTCCATTTTGAAGGGCTGTTTCGATGGCGGCATAAAATGTTTCCTCGTTAAAGTATGTATGGTCTGTTACAAGGTATAATGAATAATCAATGGTAAGCAATAATTTTGCTCCTTTCTTTTATTGTTTCATCAGAAATAGTATAAAGATTATCAAATAACAAAGTCTTAAAGCCCCCGATACCCTTGCAAGATAATTGTGCAAGTTCACCTGAAATGCCCATAATAGTTACGGCTGCAATAGCAGCGCTAAGATAATCTCCTGTATTACAATAGGCTCCTATGAGGCTTGTACACATACATCCTGTACCTGTAACCTGACTCATCATAGAAACACCATTTTTAATTAAGAAAATAGCGTCTTGATTAGCAATGATATCTGTTTTGCCTGTAGCTACGATGACAGCGTTTTGTTTAACTGCAAGCGCTTTTACAATCTCCGCTAAGTACTGTTCATTTTTATCTGTAATAATATCTCCTGCAGCAACATCAACGCCGACTGCATCTGTTTCAAGGTCGCATAAGGCTTTAATTTCTGACATGTTGCCCTTTATAATGTCTGGACTTAGTTCAGTGAGTATACGCTTAGAAAGTGTTTTACGCAAGTCGCTCCCAGCAGCTCCAACAGGGTCAAATATAATAGGAATATTATGAGCTTTTGCGATATGGCCTGAAAGAAAAACACTCTCTATCATATCGTCTGTTATTCCACCAATATTGATAACTAGAGCTTTTGACTTTTTTGTTATTTGGGCAATTTCTTGTAAGTGTTGTGCCATAATAGGCTTTGCGCCAACTGTAAGAATGATATTAGCACAATCATTTGCTGTAAGTGGGTTAGTCAGACAATGAACAAGAGGTGTTTCCTTTTTTGTTTGATAGACGATGTCAGTAATTTTTGCAACGATTTCGTGCACAAAAGCACCTCCAAATTCTTTTCTATTTCAAAAATATAACGCCTACCGATAGGTAAGCGTTTAAATATATCAAATATAGAATATTTGATTTGCTTCCCTACGTTAGTATTAACTAACAGGTTCAAAGGGTCAGGTTTTAGCCTTCTCAACCATATGGTTCCCCCGCAAACACATAAATTATTAAATTTTCTCCTATTATACTTGTTTTTTAAAAGAATGTAAAGTGTATAGAAATACGCTCTGTAGCAGTGTTATGATTTGAGGTCTAATTTTCTAAGAACTGAAGGTACATTAACGTCTTCAGATACTTTGAACTTAACAATTTGCTTAGGATGAGGTGCAGAGGCAATACTGTTTCCCTTATCGTCCCATAATGTTTCTACGGTGCAGCTAATAGGAGGGCCTTTCGGAACAAGGATTTCAACCGTATCGCCTGCTGAAAACTTACGTCTTTGTTCGATGGTTACAAGATGCTCTATGGGGTCATAGTCAATAACCATACCAGAAAAATCATAGTTTCTTATATAAGAATTATGAGAATAAGTTTGATCGTCGGATGTTGGTTTCTGATAGTAAAAGCCTGTTGTAAACTCACGGTGGCTTGCCTTGCCAACCTCTTCAAAAAAGTAATCTTTTTTCAAGGCGAAAGCATGCGGATCGCATAAATAAGTATCAATTGCCTCTCTATAAGCTTTAACCACTGTTGCAACATAGAGAGGTGTTTTCATTCTGCCTTCTATTTTGAAACTGTATATACCAGCTTCAATAAGTTCTGGGATATATTCTATCATGCATAAATCTCTGGAATTATAAATATAAGTTCCTCTCTCAGTTTCCTCAATAGGCATATATTCCCCAGGTCTCGTTTCTTCAACTACATGATATTTCCACCTGCATGGCTGGGCGCACTCACCACGATTAGCATCTCTATGGGTCATATAGTTACTTAAAAGACATCTTCCGGAATAAGACATACACATTGCACCATGAACAAAAGCTTCAAGTGTAACATCGTCAGGAAGATGCTGACGCATTGTTTTAATCTCTTCAAAGGATAATTCACGGGCAACTACAATACGCTTTGCCCCTTGCTTGTATAAAAAGAGCGCACTATGATAATTCGTGTTATTAGCTTGCGTAGAAATATGAATTTCCATATTTGGTACAACTTCCCGAGCAATGCTAAATACACCAAGATCTGCAACGATAAGGGCATCTACTGACATAGATGACAGGGCTAAAAAATAATCTTTCATACCCTCAAAATCATCATGATGTGCAAAAATATTAGCAGTTACATAGACTTTTACACCATGAGCATGTGCAAATTTTATTCCTTCAGCCATCTCTTCGAGAGTGAAATTTTTGGCTTTTGCTCTTAAGCCGTAATGGTCTCCGCCAATATAAACAGCATCTGCACCATATAAAACAGCAATTTTTAATGTTTCTAAACTCCCAGCTGGAGCTAATAATTCTACTGGCTTAGTCATTGGTTTTCCCTCCTGTTTTAAAGCTTAATGCAATGCCATCACCAACCGGCAATACGCTGGATCTAAGCTCATCACTGTGTGTAATCGTCCATAAAAAATCTCTTAGTCTTGAATGGGTTGTCCTTTGTCTTCTATCAATCAAATATCTCGAACGTGCCACTGTTCCTTTGTGTAAAACATTATCTGTAATCAAAAGCCCATTAGGCTTTAATAATCGTAGGCACTCTGGTAAAAAATGAATGTATTGCCCCTTAGCACAATCCATAAAGACTACATCATACTGCATTGCATCTAGAGTGGGCAAAATTTCTGAAGCATCACCTTCAAGGACAGTAATAGTTTCCTCAAGGCCTGCTTTTTTAATATTTTCTTTAGCTATATTTAGCATATACGGAAAGCGTTCTATTGTAGTAATATGCCCATTTTCACTTAAAAATTCACTCATCAAAATAGAAGAGTAGCCTACGGCAGTACCAATCTCCAAAATATGAACAGGTTTTATAAGAGATAAAACAACCTTGATAAAATCAGCTACCTCAGGTTTAATAATTGGCCAGTGCTCAGTCTCACTTGCTATTTTTTTTTCGATTTCCAGTAAAACATTTGAGGTAGGTACGGGATGAAGTGCTCTTATATATTCAACAATATAACTGTAGTTAATTTCGCTCATAAAAGTTTCCTTTCTTAAAATATTCTCCACTGTCAATATAAATCAATTTATTCTTTTGTTCAAGTACAAAAGAATAAATCGCCCTTGTGGACGATTTACTCATAAAAGTTTTTATCTACACTTTGTTTATATCTTGTTTTATTGCGTTCATGTTCACTTGCTGTAGCGCTAAAGGAATGAGAACCTTCCGCCTCATTTTTTACAACAAAGAAATAATAATCGTTTGTATCAGGCATCAGCGCAGCACTGATAGATTCCGCTCCAGGTGCGCAGATGGGACCTATAGGTATCCCGGTATTGGTATAAGTATTATAAGGAGATACAACTTCAAGATCTGCATAAGAAAGAGCTGCCTTTCTTTTTTCTAATACGTACTGTACAGTTGAGCACATCTGTAACTTCATATCTGAATTTAGACGATTATAGATGACACCTGCAATAATAGGACGTTCCTCACTTAATTTTGCTTCTTGTTCAATAATAGAGGCGATTGCTAATACCTCATGTAAGCTATATTCAGAGGAATTAATATAATTAGAGTATTGTGAAATAATCTCTTGAAACCGGTTAAGCATTTTAATAATAATTTCTTCAGGAGTAGCGCCTTTACGCACAATATAGGTGTCTGGAAATAAGTAGCCCTCAAGTGCATATTTTGTATCGCGTGGAAGATTTCTCAAAAAAGCGTAGTCATATTCGCGATTGTTAACCGCATCAAGAAAGCTTTCTTTAGAGATGATATTTAAATTTTCCAATCTGTCGGCTATTTGAATAATAGTGTAACCTTCTGGAATGGTAAATTTAATAGTTTCTTCTGCAACTGTCATATCTGACGTAAGAAGCTTTAGAATCTGAGTATTAGACATATTACTACTGATAGAATATTTACCAGGCTTAAGCTGTGTATCTAATTTACTAAGTTTACTTTCAAGTCTAAAATAAAATGGATTTGAGATAAAATCATTTTCATAAAGTAAATCAGCTAGCTCTTTAACCGTGGTACCCTTTAAAATTTCTATTGAGATTTCTTTAATATTAGGATTCTTTTCTCGTGATGCATCACTCTCAACAATATTAGAAGTATAATTGAAAAAGTAAGAAAATGCTCTGGCACTTCCTACAATACATACTATAAGTAAGGCTAAGCTTAGAATAGTACTAAGTGTAAACCGTATAGTTGAACCTCTTTTAAACATAATAATCTCCTTAAATACTATTTTATAAAAATTATACCTATTTTTTCAATATAATTCAACTAAAGTATTAACAAATCCTTTTTAATATACGCGTTTTTAAAGAGTTGTGGGTTATTAAGCTAAAATTTGAAGTTATTGTACATTTGTAGAATAACTGTCCAATAAATAAAACCGGGATAACGAGAGATAAATAGGGAAAACCATTGATAACATGGGATTCATCCACAACAATATGTGAATAAGTGGGATGAACACTGACAATAATGTTGCAAATGTAGCTATAAAGCTTATAAGCCTTGAAATATAAGGGCTCATAAGCTTTTTTGCATTTTGAGTTACAGAAGTCAGCGCACTCATCAGCCTATGATCTAGTAAAACCAGTGTTATTTGTTAAAGTAGTGTTACTGGACTGTTATTCTATATGTGCTAAAATCTTTAAAAGCTATATGTATCAAGCGTTATAAGGTAGTAACAAAAGCATAACACTACTGTTATTAATCGAACCATGATGCTATATTTTATACTAAAATCAGCAAATTACAATGGGACAAACATGCAAAATCATTAGGAATATGTCCCATTGATTGAATATCAATGGATTCAAGGCAATACTTAATTATAGTTTATCAAAGATGCAATGGGACACTATAATGTGAGTTACTTCCTTATAAATGTAATTTTTAATAATGATATGAAATCATACCATAAGAGACATAAAAAATTAAGCTAACTCAAGTGTAGCTGCTTCTTCACCGTCTTCGTTTCCAGTCGTGTAGGCTGATGAGTTTGGCACTGTGTTCTTAGATACCCCACATTCAGCCACTTTTTCTTCAACAATACCTTCAAGTTTTATTCGATCACGAGGAGGTAATTGTCTAACTAAATTAATAAGATATTCTTCTTCTCTACTTAAGAGCACGAGAGTACCCTCAGTTTTAACAGATTCAACGTAAGTTGAACTTACAGTTTTAGAATCATTTCCTGTTAGAAGCCACTCAACAGAAACATCACAATTTAAAGCTAATTGGTATAGTATGACAGCATCAGGAATACGCCCTTGAACGTAGTTATTTATAGAAGTTTTAGATACGCCAATCTTTTGGGCGATATCTTTTTGCGTAATATTATTATTTTTCAATGCTTCTTTAAGTCTCTGTCCAAAAGCAATCGGATCAATATTATTCATAAAAGCCTCCCTTGTTCAATAGTTGTTGAACTTAAACACCTATAATTCAACAATTGTTTTATTTTTACCTTGACAATTCAACGTTCGTTGAATTATAATTATAATATGATATGAAAACCTACCAAAATAGTAACACACCCAGCCGGATATTTAAATATATTTTCAGAAAATATCCAAAAAATCCCATTTTAAGTTTTAATTATACACCCTATCTAGAAGTCATATCTAAAGAGAAGGGAGAGTGCTTATATATCCAAAAGGCACTGGAAGGAGTAAAAACACAAGAAGCATAGACATTTAAGCAGGCAAGGAGGATGCATATGACAAAATTAAAAGATCCCAAGGTTCTTTTTGGAATAGAAGTCAGAAAGAAGCTTATAGAAGTAGGGATGACTCAAAGAGAACTTGCAGAGGCAGTAGGAGCTACAGAGGAATATATATGGCATATAACTCATGGCAGAAGAAAAGGAACAAAGTATATTCCTAAGATCATTACAGTTTTAAAATTAGACCATGAAATGAAAGAGGTGATATAAAGTGACAATCAATCATGTTGGGACAGATAAAGTCAATGAGCTATTAAGCAAGATTACATCAGATACTGCAACAACTAAGATACTAGATCAGCAGACAATGGAAGAGTTTTATAAAAATAGAATCACATTTTTAGAAGGACAGTCAGGGGAACTGGAGAAGAAGCAGGAGCAGCTTGAAGCTGAGATTAAAAAAGAAATACAGCAGGTTATGGCAACGAAAGGAGCGGAACTGCTTTCAGCTAGGCAACTTTGGGAGCTTGTGGTTAAGGAAATTGGAGCTTGTGAGTATAAGCTTAAAGAGATGCAAGATGAAGCAAAGTGAATTGATTCAAGATAACTACATTAAGCAAAGGAGCACGAGATGAGATATGTAAAAATAGAAAAAGCGCCCTGCAATAAAGCAAAGGCACTTTCCAAAAAAGTCAATTACAGTATACCACTTGATAGGCTCCTTTGTAAAGGAGGGACACAATGGATGATATTTATGTGACATTAGATGATGCAGCAATATTAGAAAATACAAGCTATGAAGCCATGAAAAAGAAGATTCAGAGGCAAAGTACAAGTTTTAAAACTAAGACAGAAGAAAACACAAACGGAGGCAAGGAACGAGTTCTTATATCTCTTACTTCCCTAAGTACTCAGGCAAGACGAAAGTATAAATCTCAGCAAGTGCAGAAAGAAAAGGCTAACAGTGATGAAGTCGCATGGTATGTTTATACAGATATTAACTGGTATAAAGAACGCTTCCCACAGCACTTTTTTGAAGCGGTTGAAGTCGCAAGATATATTGAGAAGTATTTAGGTAAAGAGTTAGAAATGACAGCTGGTGAATTTAAAACTTTTTTAGCTAATAAATACGGTGTATCAGCAAAGACAATACAAAGAAGAGTAACTGACTACATAGAAGCTGATGCAGTAGCTACCATACAAGAGCTTAATACAGGAGAAAATTATGGACATTATAGGATACTTGCATGTGCTAGAAAACCAAAGGAAGATAATACATTTCCAAGTCTAAAAGAAGAAGTTAAAGTGTTTATCGAAAATCTCTATTATGATGAGACATTCAGCAGGAATCTTAATTCAACTACTAATCTATATGAAGATCTTTTAGATGCAGCTGAAGACAAAGGCTGGACAGTGCCATCCTATGATACAGTTCTAAGATATGTAAAATACCTAAATGATCAAGATGGAGAAGGAGTAAAAGCTTTAGCAGCCAGAGGGCTTAGATATTGGAGAAACCAATATATGATCAAGCGTAGAAGGAATTTAGGGGCATTGCAGCCATTAGAAGTAGTTCAAGGAGATGCACATACTTTTGACTGCTGGGTAAGGGTAAAGAGGGCAAATGGTTCTTATCAGGCTATAAGGCCGATGCTCGTAGCTTGGATAGATATGAGAACAAGATGCTTGGTTGGATGGGTTGTATGTGAGTGTCCAGATGCAAGTATCATCAAGCAAAGTATTATCAGCATGGTTTATCCAAAAGAAAATAAAGCACTTCCCTATGGCGTTCCTAAGTATTTACTCATAGATAATGGTAAAGACTTCACGGCTCAAACGCTTACTGGAAGAGCTAGGACGGAAAGATTTACATTTGATGAAGATACAGAAGGGTTCTTTAGATGTGTAGGCATACAGGATGATATGAGAAGTATTCCCTATCAACCTTGGTCAAAGGCTCAAGTCGAGAGGTTCTTTGGAAGAGTATGCGGACAGTTTACAAAAAGAATAGCTTCTTATACTGGAACACTTACTGGAAGCAAGACATCTAGTAAAGTTGTGAAAGATATAGAAGGCATGCTTGAGAGAGGAGAACTAATGCCTATTGAGGAATTTGCAGAGCTCTTTGAGAAATGGGTAGTTGAGAGGTATCACGCTAGAAGGCACCAAGGACTTATAGAACAGGGTGAAAATACACCAGCTCCTATATCGGTGTTTAACTCAGTTGAAAGATACTTTATGGCACCACCACCAATAGATGTGGCAAGAGCAATGCTGATGGAAGGCTCTATGAGAGTTATCAGAAGATCAGGAATACAGATAACCTTTGAAGGCAAGAAAATCTATTATCAAAACGAACTGTTAGCAAACCATGAGGGTGAAAAAGTTCAATTCAAATATCATCCAAATGATGTAACGAGAGTCAAAATCTATGATATGTCAGGTGACTCTATATGCGAGGCAGTATCGCATGAATTACTTCTTATAGCACCAAAACTTAGTGAAGCAGGACTTGTTGAGCATCTTAGAGACCAAAAACGAACTGAAAGAAGAACTAAGGATACTCTTAGATACAGACGTGCTAGTGCAGAGGAAAGAAAAGAACTTAATCTTGAGGATGCTGGCAAGAAAGTAGTAGCTCCGCAAATAGATATAGCAGCACAGAAGGTATCAGCTATAGTTACCAATAACAGGTACATTACTGATAAGAAAGCTGCCAAGAAGCAGAAAGAAGAAGCTATCACTCATAGTGAAATTAAAAAGAGTGCTGAATTACAAAATGACTATTGGAAACGTAAAGCAGATGAAGTCTTTGCACAATTAGGATAAAAGGAGAGATGAATATGTCATTAGCTGAGAAACTAAAGAATTATATAGATGAAAATAACAAAAGCATTACAGAGGTAAGTGATGCAATGGGTATTGGAAGAAGCGCACTTAGTCAATATCTCAATGGGAAGTATGCAAGTGATCCAACTAATATTGAAAATAAGATTGTAGCTTACATGGAAGGGACAGGCATTGATATTACAACACAGGCTGACTCAGAAGAAAAGAAATCAATTAACAGGGAATTTTTTAGAAGCATAGATGCAAGCAGTATCATGTCTGTAGCGAGAGCTTGCCAAGATGAAATGCTTCTTGGATGCATAGTAGGCAAAAGCGGATTCGGTAAGACCATGACCCTTAAGAAGTATGCAACATTTGATAAAGTTGTTTATATCGAATGTGACAGCATGATGAGCGGTAGAGATTTACTCTTTGCTATAGAAAAAGGAATAGGCTTGCCAAAAGGCAAAGGAACTAACTCAGAAAGAGCAAACAACATCAAGAAATTTTTTAATATTAACAGAGGATATCTGATCATTGTAGATGAAGCGGACAAGCTGATCAGCAGAGATACCACTGCAAAACTAGAAATGCTAAGAAGTATATTTGATCAAAGTGACGTAGGTTTGTTAGTGGCTGGAGAACCAAGGCTTGAAATAGACATCAAGAATTATGATCAGCGTTTTGCAAATAGGATAGATCAGTACTATAGACTAAAAGGACTTGCAAGAGAAGAGGTTGTACAGTATCTAGATGGTCTTGATATTACTCAGAAAGCTGTTGAAGAGCTTATAGTGAGAGCTACAAATGATAATAGCGGATGCTTTAGATTACTGGATAGAACTATGAAGAATATTCAAAGAGCACTAGGTAATAAAAACAAGATAACAGCAGATATCATTATGGAAGCAAGTTCAATGATGATGTTATAAAATTTGCAAGATAATTGTCCAAAATAGAGGGTATTGCAGCCCTCTATCAAGGGAGATGAACAAATGGAAAAGCAGTTATATTTATTTGATCCCAAGACAGGTGAAAGAAAGAAAACAACCTACAAGATACTTTCAGGAATAACTGGAAGATCAATAAGTTCATTAAGAAGCTCTAAGAGATTATGTTGCAAAATGAAAATCTTAGGTTGCTATATTGTAGATGCAGATACCCCTATTAGTGTTTATAGAGGACTACTTGCAAAAGAAGTCATAAAAGATGAAGTGTGGCGAGATATTCCTAATGCAGATAGAGGGTGGCAAGTAAGCAGCTATGGGCGGTATAGATCAAAGGTACAGGATAGATGGATTTACAGGGTACCTTACATGGGCGTTAAGGATACTAGTACAACAATTGGCATGAGGATCAACGGAGTTCCATATATCTTTAGAGGTCACGAATGGGTAATAAAA
Source organism: Cellulosilyticum sp. I15G10I2 (assembly GCF_900095725.1). NCBI lineage: Bacteria > Bacillati > Bacillota > Clostridia > Lachnospirales > Cellulosilyticaceae > Cellulosilyticum > Cellulosilyticum sp. I15G10I2. Next base: position 843,229 of record NZ_FMMP01000006.1, on the reverse strand, counting down.
CTATTTCTAGGAGATCCACCTAAAGGTCATGTAAGTTATCATAAGGATGGAAATAAGGCCAATAACAGGGTGGAAAACTTAGGTTTTATAACACGATATGAGTTAATGCAAAAGCAAGCTCTGCCAGTTATAAGAAAACCTGTAGCTCAGCTTGATGAAGTAACAGGAGAGGTATTAGCTGAATATAAGAGTCTGATACAAGCTGCACAAGCAAATTACACAACACCATGGTCTATACGACAGGCATTAAAAGAAGATAGACCGGCTATAGGTTTTATCTGGACTACAGAAGATGCCTTATTAGAAAAAGAAATAGATTATTAAGCAGGTGAATCATGATCCAAGTATTTATTAGATATGATGTGAAAGATAAAGCAGATGCCGAGAGAATAAAAAAAGGTCTAGCAAAGATGAATTTTACCAAGCATCTTGAAGAAAAGGACACAGATCAAGTTAATAGAGAAATATGGGCTAGAGAATAAGGAGGAATCGCTATGAAAGCAAATAATTTAAGTTTAAAAGATGTGGTAAAATGTGCAGTAAATGCCCTAGAAGCTGGCGTTGACAGTAAAGAAGAAGCGGTATCATCTATCCTTGATTTTATTGATGCTAATTATACAGCAAACAGTGCTCTTGATGTAGTACCAGTAGAGGTCTTTGAGGCAAAAGATAAGGCAGGAAACACTATAAAAGTTTTCGGAATCCCAGAGCATCTGATTGCTTAAACAGCTTATGATAGTGTATATGGCAGTTTCAAACGATAAATATGAACTACCCCTAGTAGTAACAGATACACGTAAAGAATTAAGTCAAATAACAGGAATAGAAGGCGACTACATAAGCAAATGTATCTATCGAAATTTAGTAACTTATAAGTGGGAAGAGGTATGGGGTAATAAGTTTGTAAGAATACAAATCGAGGAGGAAGAAGATGAGTAGACAGATAGAGGATCTTGTTGAAGACATATTAACAACAGAAGATGGTGAAATAAGCATTAGCTTTAAAGAAGATCAAACACCTGAAGAAGCACAGAGAATTAAAGAGTGGCTTATGTCTCTTACAGGTAATGTGAGTGATGAAGATGAATAAATGCAGAGGCTGTACAGATAGGGTTTTAGGATGCCACAGCACATGCAAAAGTTATAGGGAATTTAGAGCTGCAAAAGAGTATGAATACAAAGAAAGACATAAAAGTATGTGTGATTGGGTGCTTGCTAAAAGGAATTTAAGTAGAAAGACAATGTTAAGCACACATAAGTATTAGAGAAGGTGATTAATTGGATGATCTAAGTACTATCAACCTAATTAAGACATTAGAAATAGGCACAGAAATAGAGCTTACAATAAAATGCTTGGGTGGAACAGCAAAGATACAAGGGAAATACAAAGGTGGACTTGAGCATCACGGATACTATAAACCGAGTGGTGGGTGGGGGTGCAGCTCCTTAAAAGATAAATATAAAGAATTTGAAGATGAGAGGGAATGCTGGCAGTTTCATTTCACAGAGAAAGGTAAAAGAAGTATCTATATCATGCAGATAGGTTACAAGGTTTTAGACATTAAAGTCTTAAATAAATGATTAAGCACTTAAGGAGGAATAGGATGTCAAAACATCTTAAAGCACCAACCAAGAAACAAAGGATTTTCATGAGCAAAAAGGGATTGAATTGGGAGAATTGGATGGTTGAAAGAGACACTCCACAAGAAATGGTTATAATACACAGGCATGCAGACCGAGAAGAGACATTACCAAAGATAACAAAATGCGTATAAACAAGGAGGAACAAACATGGCACGAGTAAGAATGGAAGATACAAAACTTAAGACTTGGGAAGAGGTAGATGCAGCACTTAAACAGATAGGTGAATGGCAAAGGAGTATTACTAAGGTTGAAGGCAAAATGAATGAGCAGATTGATAAGGCTAAGGCTAAAGCTGAAGAAGAAGCCAAGCCATTTAAAGATCAGATTAAAGCATATGAAGTACAGGTTAAAGAATTTGTTGAAAGTAACAGAGATGATCTAGGGAATAAGAAAACAAAGGAACTTAATTTTGGCAAGGCCGGCTTTAGAAAAAGCACTAAAATATCTCTTCCTAAAGCAGCTGCTAAACTTACAGAAATTATTAAAAAGCTAAAAAGTTTAGGCATGACTGATTGTATCGTACAGCCACCTGAGAAGATTGATAAAGATGCCTTAAAGAAGTACCCTGCTAACGAAATTATTAAAGTTGGTGCAGGACTTAAAGTTGAAGACGTATTTTGGTATGAGACAAATGAAGAAACTTTAGCTGAATAGGAGTGATCATATGCATGAGATTACATATCCTCAAATGAGAAAACTCTATGCCTTAGCAAAACAAAAAGGGCTGGACAATGAGGAGCTGCACGAACTGGTTTATCAGTGTTCAGGGAAAGAGAGCATCAAGCAGCTTAGCAAGTCTGAAGGTATTAGATTAATAGATAGGCTTGAGGTTAAAAGAGTTTCACCACAAGGAAGAATTACCCCTAGCCAAGAAAGCTATATGAATGATCTTATCGAGCAATTGGGGTGGAACGATAATCCGAAAAGGCTCAAAGGATTTATTAGAAAGTATGCAAAAGTAGATGAGATAAGATGGCTAACAGTCAAGCAAGCATCCAATATCATAGAAGGTCTTAAAAGACAGGTGAAAGAAGTAGTTGTAGCTGAAGGAAGATGATGTGTTGAGGGTATGGGAATATATTTGGGTAGAGTTAGTTGATCCAGTTGATGAGAGCATAGATAAGCAAGAGCTGATGAGAAGCAAAGCTGGCGAAAAGCTGATAAAAGAATCTATAAAATCACAGTTTGGGTATTTCCTGTGTTGTAGTGGATTGATTCAAAAAGCACCTAAAGATATATATGAATGGTGGGTAAGAACAGCGACCCCGTGCATGCTTCAGAGTAAACATGAAGGGGCGTATCATGATAGGTGTTGGGAAAAGTTTTTTAATAAAATTATAGCAGGATTTGTCCCAACAGTGATAAAAGGAGGTAGTAATAAATTTGGCAACCAAGAAGAAGTATAAACCTCTCACAAAAAAAGAGAAGGACTTTAATAAAAGCATCAAAAAAGAAATGATTGAAAGTGGCCTGATTCCACCACCTAAAAAGAAGCTGAACAGATTGAAATTTGCTAAGGAAACGAAACAGGAATTTAAAGACAGCAATATTAGTTACTACGAGGATATTCTTCATTTGATAGAAGCTATATCTTGGATGCTGCCAAGTGAATACAGTGGTAAAGTATCTCCTGAACAAATAGGTGTCCTTAAAGTATTGAAACTAACAGTTGACATTAAGAAGTGGCATGAGGATTTAAAAGAGAAAGGGCAAAAGCAGTATAAAGTTGGAGATTTTTATGATCAAGTAGTAGCACCAATATTAAGATTGTGAGGTAATCCAATGAATGAGACAAATTTAAAGAGCTTTAAACACACAGTAAAAGGTCTTGAAAAGGCAATGAGTTTATTTCAAATTCATATTATGGAGGATATGAAACAACGAGCCAAGCATATAAGTACTGAAGTGGGATATCCAAGACAGGAAGAGTTCCTAGAGCATCTGAATAGCTTAGAGACCATAGAGCAAGTAAAAGAGTGTATTTCAGATCTTACGAGCTGGTACATGGGTGAGTATGCAGTGATAACAGTAAAGAAAGTGAAAGATGAAATGGATAAGAAGGGAGAACTAAAAAATGAGTAGTTGGATGTTAGATGCTGGACATGGTGGTAAAGATCCAGGAGCTATAGGAGCTGCTGGCACTCAAGAGAAAGATGTAGCTCTGAAATTAGTAAAAAAGATAGGTGTGGGTCTTGAAGCAGCAGGAGAGCAGGTTTTTTATACAAGACAAACAGATATATTTATTGATCTATCGGATCGGGCTAAGATGGCTAATAATAAAAAGGTTGATTATTTTATCAGCATACATATTAATAGCTTCAAAGACCCAAAGAGCAATGGAACAGAAACGTATACTTATTTATATCCCGATCAACAAGCAATACAATTAGCACAACTTATTCAGCAAGAGCTGATAGGACAAATTGGGTTGAGGGATAGGGGTGTTAAGGAAGCTAACTTTGCAGTATTAAGAGAGACTAAGATGATTGCTGTCTTGGCTGAAGTTGCTTTTATATCAAATCCAGAAGAAGAGAGATTGCTTAAAGATGAAGCTTTCTTAGAAAAAGCAGCACAAGGGATTTTAAAAGGATTATTAAAACATATAGGAAAAGAGGTAAGTAAGATGGAAGACAAAAAACCACATTGGGGACAAACAGCAATTGATGACTTGAAAAAGGCAGGACTTATCACAAGTGACAAAGACCCAGCAGCTCCTGTTACATGGGCAGAGTTTGCAACGGTAATTAATAGAGTTTATGCAGAGATTAAAAAAATCAAAGGTTGACACACAGATAAAGTTTTGGTATAAAGGAGGTGCAAGGCTTGGATGAGTGGATTAAAGAGGTAACGATAGATATGGTACCAGAAGCCTATAAATCTTTTGTTGAAAAAATGGGACTTAAAAGCTTCTTAAACCTTGCACAAATAGCAGGTGGTACCACAATGTATATACCTAAACTTGACAACTTTGTAAGACAGGTAAGAGATGAGAAAATAAAAAAAGAATTCAATGGTTACAATCAAAATAAGATAGGGCTTAAATATAATATTTCAGCCAGAAGAGTTTTAGAGATATGTAGAGTAGATATGATGGAAGGACAGGCAAGCATATTTGACAACCCTTGAAAATGCTAGAAGCGCATCATCTATCTGAAAAAATATAAAGGTAATAAAATACCAATATAAGGACTTAAGTTCCTTGTATTGGTATTTTTTTATTGCACGAAAGGAGCCAGGTAGATGGCAGTAAGATCAGTTTTAAACAGCAAAGACATTTATTATGACTGGAATATAGGGGCTTGGAGAGACTGTAAAACAAAACAAAAAATAAATGTAAGGGGGATGCAGTAATGCAAAGTACAGTACAAGAATTATTATTAAATGTGGTTTTAGGAATGGTCACTATAGGAGGGTTATACCTTCTAAATTTTATCAACAAATGGATTACAAAGCTTAAGGCTGAAACAGAGAACCTAAAGGATGAGAGGCAATTGAATTTAGCCCTAGCAGCGATTGAAAGAGTGGAAGGTTTAGCCCAGACCACAGTGCTTGCAATAGAAGGGGTAACCGCCAAGAAGTTAAGGGAACTTGTTAAACAAGGTAATGCTCCAAGATCTGAACTTGAAAATTTAGCTGAAGATGCAATAGATAGGATTATTGGCATGTTAGAGCCGAAATATTATAAAGCTCTAGAGGAAACATTTGAGGACGTAGATACCTATGTAAAAGATGTAATAGAATCTACACTTGAGAACTTTAAGAAGAGTGGTCTCGTAAACTAAGGGGGAGCAGCATGGAAACATCACAAATCGTACAATGGGGCTTGCAAATAGTTATGACCGGTATTCTTGGATGGCTTGCTTATTTTATCAAAAAGGGTGAGGAAAGACGAGACCTAAAGGAAAGACAGCAAGATGAAGAGATAAAAGAAGTCAAACAAGAGCTATCCAATCTTAAGGCTGATTTGCCTCTTATCTATGTAACAAGAGAAGATTATATAAGAACAATGAACAATGTGGATAATAAGCTAGATAAGATATACGACAGTATGATGAGGGGAGGCATGTCGAGTGGAAAATGATGTTAAGCAGAACAAAGCTATTAGAGGCTACATTATGAGAAGTCTAGCAAAAGGCCATAACAACACTCTATTATGCAGACAGCTAGTGAATGTCATGATTAATGATGGCATTATCATTTCTCCTGATATATCCAAGCATTTAGATTATTTGCAAGATAAGGACTATGTAGAGTTTACAAATGAAAAAGTTAATTCATATACAGCGTATGCAAATGATGCGGTTATAAGATTAACTGCAAAAGGCACTGACTTAATAGAAGGGACAATTGATGATGCTGGAGTTGATGTTTAATGAGTAAACAAAGACAACGTAAGAGAACGAGATGTAAGATTGATGATCTTCCAGAACCTATCAAAAATAAGATATGTGAAATGATATCAGACACAAAAAACACCTATACAGATATAGCCATATATCTTTACGAACAAGGCTTTGAGATATCTAGAAGTTCAGTAGGCAGGTATGCCTTAAGGTCGAATGCAGCACTTGAAAGATTGCAAGAAGCCCAAGAACAAACGAGAGTGCTTATTGAAGCTGTAAAGAACAATCCAGAAGTTGACTACACTGAAGCAGGTCTTCAAATTATGATTGGAGAGCTTACTAAGAAGATGGCCACAGCTCAGGAAGAGTTTGATGAAATGCCTCTTGATAAGGCAGGAAGATTACTGGTTGCAACCTCAAGAACCAATGCATATAAAGAAAAGCTTAGAGATGATATGAGGAGTAAGGCCGAACTTGCATTTGAAAAAATGGAGGATGAAATACTTAAAACCATTAAAGCAGATGAAGAACTTGCAACCCAGCTCCATAATATTTTGCTACAAGCTAAAGAAAAGATGATGCAAGATGATTAATTTAGATACCTACATAAGAAACCTTGAAACAAACAATTTAGATCAGCAAGAGTCTATAGCGTATCAAGAGAAGTTATTAGATGAGTATCTAAACAAGGGAACTGATCTGCGAAAAGAGCAATTAAAAGCAAGACGTAAAGCTGGACAAAAGGCAGACGATTTAAGAAAAGAACTTGCAGCAATAGACCTAGAGTACTTTGGCAGAGCATACTTGCCACATTATTTTATTAGAAAGTCACCAGAATTTCATAATGAACTTAATGCTATTTGGGAACATGGCGTTTTAAAGGACAAAAATCCATATTGTGATGCCAAGGAGATATCAAGATTAGATGGCTGTAAAAGAGTTGTGGCTGCACCACGTGGCCATGCGAAATCAACAAACTTTACATTTAAGAATGCGTTGCATGCGACCCTCTATCAATATAAACATTACATTTTAATCTTGTCAGATAGTAGTGAGCAGGCAGAAGGTTTTTTAAATGACATAGCTACAGAGCTTGAAGATAATCCACTTATAAGATCAGATTTTGGAGATCTTAAAGATTACCCTTGGAACAGCAGCACACTTCGTACTAATACTGATATCAAGATAGAAGCTATTGGTTCAGGTAAAAAAGTCCGTGGTAGAAGGCATAGAAATTATAGACCAGATCTTATCATCCTAGATGATATTGAAAATGATGAGAATGTTAATACCATAGAACAAAGAAGAAAGCTTGAAAACTGGTTTTACAAGGCAGTATCAAAAGCTGGAGATACTTATACAGATATAGTCTATATAGGAACAATGCTGCACTATGATTCACTTCTAGCAAAAGTTATGAAAAACCCTATGTACAAAGCAGTCAAATATCAAGGGGTTATAAGTTTTGCTAAGAATCAAAGTCTTTGGGATGCTTGGGAGCTTATATATGTCAATCTTGAAAATGATAATAGAGAGCATGATGCAAAGGTATTCTTTGAGGCAAATAGAGAGGAAATGCTGGAAGGAACTAAGGTTCTTTGGGAAGCTAAATTGTCTTACTATGATCTCATGTGTATCAAGATATCAGAAGGAGAAAGTTCCTTTAATTCAGAGATACAAAATGATCCTATTGATCCAGATAGCTGCACCTTTAACCCTGAATGGTTTGATTACTACAATGAAGCTGAGGTTGATTTTAAATCAGGCGAGTTTATATTCATTGGAGCAGTCGATCCGTCGCTAGGTAAAAATAAAAAAAGTGATACCTCAGCTATAGTAGCTATAGCTAAAAATGTAAAAAGCGGATATATGTATGGGGTTGAGGCCAGTGTAGAAAAGCGAAAACCAGATATCATTATCGAAGACATTATAGAAATGAACAAAAGGCTCAAGCGTGATTATGGTAAAGGATTTACAAAGTTAGGAGTTGAAACCGTTCAGTTCCAACAATTCTTTAAAGATGTACTTGCAAAGGTCAGTGCAGAACGTGGAGAATACCTGCCAATTGAAGAAATTTATAACACTGTAAATAAGATCATGAGAATTGAAAGTTTACAACCAATAGTTAAAAATAAATATTTTAAGTTTAATCTAAGGCATAAAACATTAATTGAGCAAATGAAAGTGTTTCCTATGGGCAGGAATGATGATGCACCAGATACTTTAGAGATGGCAATAAGGCTTGCTCTTAAAACTGGATCAAGCAAGGCAGACTATTTAGGAGTGCTTAAAAGGGGATTGAAATTTAGAAAAGGAGCCTATTAGGAGGGAGTTCAATGTTTGAGAAAGTTAAAAGGTTTATAAAAAATCTACCTTTAACAACACTAGTAGCAGTTGTAAGAAATAACGATAAATATTCTACCTACCCTTCAAATGGCCTGACACCTTATAGATTAGCTCAAATATTTAAGGAAGCTGATACAGGGGATGTTATGAGGCAAATGGAACTATTTGAAGAAATGGAAGAAAAAGACCCTCACATCTTTTCGCAGCTCCAAACAAGGAAAAATGCGGTTACAGGGTTAGATTATGAAATTATCCCAGCCACAGATAATGAGTACGACAAACAAATAGCTGAGTTTATTAAAAGTCAAATGGAAGACATAGAAAGTTTTGAGGATGTGCTAACTGATCTGTTAGATGCAATAGGTAAAGGCATTTCATTTACAGAGATCATATGGGAAGTACAAAATGGTAAATTTTTAGTTAAGGAATTAAAACATGTGCATCAGAAACACTTCTTTTGGGATGATAAAGACTTCCTAAGATTAAGGACAGACAGTGAACCGCAGGGAATATATATACCCGATAATAAGTTTATTATTCATAGGTATAAGGCGAAGAGCGGTCACCCTTCCAGAGCAGGTGTATTAAGAATAATTGCATGGATGTATCTTTTTAAGAACTATACTGTTAAGGATTGGGTGAGCTTTTGTGAAGTATTTGGAATGCCACTTAGAGTAGGTAAATATGACCCTAGTGCAAACGAAGATGATAAGAGAGCTCTAATGGATGCACTTATCAGCTTGGGAACAGATGCAGCAGGAATTTATCCAAGTAACACAGATATAGAAATTAAGGAGAGCAATAAACAGAGCTCAGCAGATATCTATGAAAGATTAGCAAGGTTTTGTGACGAGCAAGTCAGTAAGTGTATTTTAGGGCAGACACTTACATCAGATGCAGGGAGTGGATCATACGCTCAATCTAAAACACATAATGAAGTGAGACATGATTTGACAGTAGCTGATTGTAAAGCTTTAGCAGCAACTTTAAGACGTGACCTTATTACACCACTTGTTAAGCTAAACTTTGGAGAGCAGACAAAGGTGCCAACTATAAGATTTGATTGTGAAGAATCAGAAGACTTAGTACAAGAAGCCACTATGTATGATGTATTAATTAATAAGTTAGGCCTTAAGATATCTACCTCACATCTTTATAAAAAGTTTAGCGTGCCAAAACCAGAGACTGATGAAGATGTGGCAAGTGGACAAAAACAAGAGGTAAATATGCTCGCTAATAAGCTGGAGTTTAAGGGTAAGCAAGGCGAAGTTGATGATCTAGTGGAAGTAGCAAAGTTAGAAAGTGAGCCGTTATTTAATGAACAATTTAAAGTGCTTAAAGATATTACCGCTAAATGTAATAGCTTAGAAGAGCTGAAAGAGCTGTTAGCAGATGAAGACAAAGCCTATACTATCTGCAAAGATATGAAGAGTGAAAGCTTTGAAAGATTACTAAAAGGGAGCCTCATTAATGCTTACCTGATGGGGAGAGTGAGGGAAGATGGATAAAGATTTATTTAATCTTCTGTATGGCAACTTAAACTTTGAAGAAGCTGAGAAGTACTTCCAAGGAAAACTTCCGCTGACAAAAGAGGAATATAAGCAATTAAGTGAGGGATATAAGCAACTTGCTTTTACAATATCCAATTATACGAGCGTAGAAATAGTAAATCAGTTCTATAACGAAGTTCTTAAGGCTATAGAAAACGGTACTACTATACAAGTCTTTAAGAGTGAGATAGATACTTTTCTAGCAAAGAAAGGCTATGAAGGAGTTGGGAATTTTCAAGCAGACAATATCTTCAGAACAAACCTTCAAACAGCGTATAATGTAGGACATTACGAACAAATGGCCGTTCCAGAAGTGATGAAGCTTAGACCATACTGGCAGTATTATGCAGTAGATGATGAGGATACAAGACCAACACATAGGGCAATGGATGGTATGGTATACCCAGCAGATCATGAAGTATGGGATACCTGGTACCCACCTAATGGGTATAAATGCAGATGTACAGTAAGAAGTCTATCTAAAAGGCAGGTTGAAGCTAAAGAACTAGAAATCCGAAGTGAAATGCCACCTTTGGTTCCAGATGAAGGTTTTCATACTAATCCAGCTAAAAAGGCATTTGAACCAGATATAGATAAGTATCCAGAACCATTAAAAAAAGCTTATATCAGGATGCAAGAAAAATAGTTTATAAAATGCCCTGTATTTCATTATTTTTATACTAAGGGGTAGAACTTATCGCAAGTAAAAAGAAACCCCCGTTATAACGCGTTATAACGGTGTTATATACGATTTTAGGGTAGGAGGGTAACATGAAACTAAAACCTATTATATGTACAGAAGAAATTTTACAAGAAACAGATGAAGTAAAAATCCTTCCGCTGGGGTTTGTTAAAACTCAAAAAGGCAATTTCATAGTTGATATTGAAAGCGTAAATTTTATGAGGAAGGCTTTCAAAGAGAGAAAACTAGATATTGTAGTTGATTACGAGCATCAAACCTTAAATGATGTGCAGGCTCCTGCCGGTGGATGGATTAAGGATTTTTACATTAAAGATAATGCAGTAGTTGCTAAGGTGGAATGGACAGAAAAGGCAAAAGAGTACATAGCCAATAAAGAGTATAGGTATCTATCACCAGTAGTTTTAGTTAGAAAAACAGACCATAAGGCAGTAATACTTCATTCTGTAGCACTTACTAACACCCCGGCTATAGATGGTATGTATACAATTAAAAACTCTATAGATATAGAGGACATTGAAGGAGGAGCAGAGGATATGGATTTATTACAACAACTCATTAAAATGTTAGGACTTGCAGAAGGTACAACAGAAGAGCAGGTGCTGGCAAAGCTTAAAGAAATACAAGAAGCAAGTGTTGCAGATCCATCAAGTCAAGAGGTCATAGCTAACAAAGAGACACTTAAGTTACTTGATCTAAAAGAAGATGCAACACAAGAAGAGGTGACATCAAAAATTATGGAACTTAAGAACCCAGTAGCTCAAGGTCAAGTATCAGTAGCAGAGTTTAAAGCTCTCAAGGATAAGCTTGATAGGAAAGAAGCTGAAGAGGTAGTTATGTTTGCTATGAAAGAAGGTAAGATTACACCAGCTCAGAAAGAGTGGGCAGAAGAATATGCACTTAAAGCTCCTGAAGGATTTAAAAAGTATATCGAAACTGCAAGTGTAGTTGTTCCTATGGGATCACTTGATATTCCGCCAAGCACTAAAAAGACTGTAGAGGTTGATATGAAAGCATGTAAAATGCTAGGGGTTTCAAAGGAAGACATTGAGAAGTATGGAAAGGATGTTGAATAATCATGGCACTAACAAAAGGGCGAAATACTATTGAACAAGGTTCGAATGTCATTGTACTTAAAGTTAAAGCAAGCACGAAAATTTATGAAGGTGCACTTGTAGCAGTAGATGGGGGTTATGCGATACCGGGCAAAAAAGCAACAGGATTAATAGCTGCTGGAAGAGCTGAAGAATATGTGGATAATACAGGAACTGGAGGCACGAATGGGGCAAGAAGTATTCGTGTTAAAAGAGGAGTATTTCTTTTTGAAAATGATATAACCAACCCTGTAACAGAAGCACATATATTAGGCACTTGCTACATACTAGATGATGAGACAGTTACAAGTTTAGAAACAGGAGCAAGTGTTGCAGGTAAAGTATTAGGATTTGACGGTGACCAAGTCATTGTTGAAATTAGATAAGGGAGGCAAAGGATATGATAATTAATCAATCATCGTTAGCAGGTATTAGCACAGGATTTAAAACGATTTTCAACAAGATGTTTACAGAGGTTAAACCACTATGGCAGAAGGTGGCAACGCTAGTGCCATCTGAAACAGGGGAAGAAAATTATAAGTGGTTAGGGAAATTGCCACGAATGCGTGAATGGATTGGAGAAAGACAGATTCAAAACCTTCAAGCAAGCGATTATACCATTAAAAATAAGGATTATGAGTTAACCATTGGCGTGGATCGCAATGATATCGAGGATGATAAAATCGGTGTTTATAATCCTGTTATATCAGAAATTGGACAAAGTGCAGCTGAACATCCAGATGCATTAGTATTTGGACTTATTAAAAAAGGATTTGAAAATAAGTGTTTTGATGGTAAAGCTTTTTTTGCAACAGATCATCCAGTAGGTAAAAAAGGTAGTGCAAGTAACAAAGGGACTGCAAAGCTTTCATCCGAATCTTATGGAGCTGCACGTGCAGCTATGATGTCTTTAAAAGATGAAAATGGCAATACGCTTAAGATTATCCCAAATCTACTCGTTGTGCCACCAGCACTTGAAGCTGAGGCGAAACGTATTCTTTTAGCTGAACAGATAGACGGCTCAACCAATATTTATAGAGATACAGCTGAGCTGTTAGTCGTTCCAGAGCTTGCAGGTGCAGATATATCATGGTATCTACTTTGCACCTCAAAAGCCCTTAAGCCACTCATCTATCAGGAAAGAAAGAAACCTAAGTTTGTTGCCTTCTTCAATGAAACTGATGAGCATGTATTTAAGAACAAGCAGTTCTTATATGGTGTAGATGGCAGAAGCAATGCTGGATACGGCTTTTGGCAAATGGCCTATGGTTCTGATGGCTCAGCTAACTAGGGTGTGAGATTATGTACTGCACTATAGATGAAGTTAGAAAGAATATCAAAGATGATAGTATTGATGGCATTATCGGAAATAGCTACATAGAAGAAAAAGGCGAAAAAGAGATAGTAATTAATACATTAATTGCTGAAGCTATAGAGGATGCAGATGGTGAGATAGATGGATACCTTAACAAAAGGTATCCTACTCCACTTACTAAAACACCAAAAGTAATTAATAAGTTCAGTAAAGATATTGCACTTTATAATCTATTTTCAAGAGCTGGGATTATGGAAGGAACAAGAGAAGAGACTTACCTTGAAAGATATAAGTCTGCGATACGTTTCTTAGAAAATGTGGCAAAGGGACTTATTGAAATAGGGATAGGTGCTGCTGATGAAGAGACAACAAGGCCTACTTCTGATTTTAGAATCAATTCAAATAAAAGGATGTTCAGCAGAAACTCATTGAATGGGATGTGACAAATATGGCTGGTGTACGACTGGATGGAGACATACGAAGACTTAAAAATACACTCAGAAATATGGGAGAACTCCAATTTAAAGTAGCTAATGCTGCAATAGGGCAAGTGCTTAGAAGTTCAACACTACAAAGATTTGCAGAAGGAAAAGATCCAGAAGGAAGAGCGTGGGCTCAAAGTAATAAGTATACCATTTCAAGTAATGGGAGTATAAGAAAGTCCAGAAAGAAGACCCTTATTGAGACTGCTAGACTTAAAAATTCTATCAAAGCTAAAGTAACTAATAAAGGTGTAGCTATTGGTACAAACACAATTTATGCTGCCACTCATCAGTTAGGAGATGATAATAGAACCATTAGAGCAAGAGGTTCAAAAGGGTTAAGTTTTGTTACCCCTAGTGGATGGCGAAGAAAAAAGATAGTTAAGGTAACCATACCAGCAAGGCCATTCCTTGGTATTAGTGACGAGGATATGATAGAGATTAAAGCGACTATGAATCATATCATTGAGGGGGCTGTAGAATGATAGAAGTGTATCAAAATTACATTGTAACAAAACTTAAAGAAGCCGGTATAAAGACAAAGGTTTGTATATCTATGAAAGAATTGAAGAACTTCTCAGGAGCTCATGTGGGTGCTGTCATAGTAGACAAGGATAGATTTGAAAGGGAAAAGAAGAATAAAGTTTATCAAGTTGGTGATAGCACTGTAAAACGTATTAAAAAATTAAGTAGAGAAACAACAGTCAATGTAATCATAGGCGAGTTTGAAACTTCAAAGTGCGACGAGATATTTGCAAGATTTTTGTCCTTGATTGATAAAGGAATATACGATACTGAAGGTAACTATATAGTCATTGAAATTGAAGAGGCAGATTGGGTAGATAAAGAGGATAGTATCCTTCAAAGTAAAATAGCAGTGCAGCTGCCTATCATTTTCTATGGTGGTATTTATCAGGATATAACCTATAAACCATTTGTTCCAGATATCAGTATGAATGAGGAGGAGTAATAATGGCTGAAGCAGAAACTAAAGCCAAGGCATCTAAAAAAGTAGAGCCAGAGCTTATAGATGTAGATGAATTAACAAGAGAATTTAAGATTAATGGTTCTGTATTTGCAGGAGTGAAAATGCTTAAAGGATGGAAAAAAGGTAGGAAAATTACGAGAGAAGAATTTAGAGAAGCGCTGGATGCTTTTAAAAATACTTCTTGTTAGGAGGTGGAACTATGTTAAAAAATGTTAAACATACCATAACAGATTTTGGAATTGGAGCAAGCACTGTAAAAGGTGAAGGGGTACATATCAAAATAGGAGTAAGTCATATTGAAAGTAATATTCCCCTTACAATAACAGGCAGCATGGATGCAGATAAAATAAGTGGGAAATTAGGTGATAGTCCTCTTGCAGACAGTTGCATGGATAGTATTAATAGTGGATGTAATATGATATACGCTTTACCAGTTCCAGTCGGAACGGCAGGCGTAGTTGAAGAAAAATCAAAGAGTGTAACAGGCACAGGAGAAATTACTTTAACAGGATCACCTTATAATGAACATACTGTTCAAATTACTATCACTGCCACTGGTGGCAGAAACGTAGGAGCATTTAAGTATGTAGTAGATGATGGAGATGTAAGTGAAGAAGAAACTATCCCTATAACTGGAACCTATGTAATAGCTGAAACAGGTCTTACTATCAACTTTGGAGAAGGCACCTTTGAAAAAGATGATACAGTAATCTATTCTTGTACTGCACCTAAGATGAATAATCAAGGTGTGATGGAGGCACTAGGGAAGATTAAAAATCTAAACATTAACTTTGAATTTATTCATATTGTAGGGGCAACAGAAAAGGCATTATGGGCAGCTCTTACAGTAGAAGGAGAAAAATTCTTTGATGTTTACTATAAACCTTGTGTTTTTGTATGTGAAGTAAGACCTCAAAATACTGATGAAACACTAGATCAATATGCCCAATACTTAAGAGAACAAAAAGAAGGTACTATTTCAAGAAATCTTCAAGTTGTAAGCCATAGACTAGCATTTATGAGAAATGGAAAAGAAGTAAATATCAATGCAGCAAATGTAATTATGGGGCTGCATGCAAGAGCTAAAGTGCAGCAGTCTATTGGAGAAGTTGCTGAATTTGATATTAAAGGAGCACTAGCAATACTGCCTTCAGGAATTGAAGATTATACAAGTGAACTTGATGACCTTGGGTATACGACATTACGACAGTATAGCGGTATAGAGGGAATATACGTTAATAACTCTAAAACCTTTGCTAAAGAAGGGAGCGACTTTGCTTATACTGAAAGAGTAAGAGCTATGTATAAGGCCGTAAGAGAGACACGCAAAACAGCCCTAACCAAGATGCATACGCAGGTTGATTTGAGTAACCAAGAGGCAAGCCTTAAAGCAATTGTAGAATTTATTAATGTGCCAGTAGAAAGAATGGTAGATGAAAAAGAGCTTTCTTCAGCCAGAGTAGAGATACCAGAAGATCAGGATATACTAGGGACTGAAAAACTTTATTTCAAAATAAGAGCAGTACCTATAGGTATACTTAGAGAAATTGAAATTGATGCAGGATTTGAAAATCCAGCACTTTAAGAAAGGGGTGTAAGGTATGTCAATAATCAATGGCAAAGCTTATGATTGGTCAGATGTGGATGTGCAAATACCAGGACTCTATTTAGAAGTTCAAGAAATATCCTATGATGATGAATTAGAAAAAGAACTTGTATATGGCAAAGGCTCAAGACCGAGAGGGTATGGAACTGGCAATTATAAAGCCAGTGGTAAAATAAGCCTTCTAAGAGATGATTACAATGATCTGGTAGATTATTGCAACAAGAAAAAAATACCTTTCTACAAGCTTTTTATAGATAAGATTATAGTTACATATGGTTCAGAGGGACAGCCGTTAAGAACAGATGTGATTGAAAAAGTAACTTTTGCTAAAAGAAGTGGTGGAGGGAAACAAGGCGATAAGAGCCTAGTAGTTGACCTTGATATGGTGATTGTAGGTCAGATTATTTCGGATGGCATGAAGGCTATATAGTTGTAAAATAAATGTCCAAAAAGGAGTGAAATATAATGTTTGAAGATGGAAAAGGTACAATGGAAAAAAATGAAGGTACTCAAGACGGTAAAGTTGCAGGGGCACAGATGGTTACTGGAGAAGAAATGGAACAAGAACTTAAAACAAAATATCCAAAGATTTATAGGGTAGATGCTGAACTTGATGATATTGAAAAGGAATTTACTTTCTATTTTAAGAAACCAACACCAGCAAGCTTTAACATTGTCTTAAAGAATTTGTCTAAAAAATCACTGGCTGCAATGAAGCAATTTACCCTAGAAAGTGTTGTGAGCGAACAAAAACAATGGTATGAAGAAACCATAGAAGAATATCCAGCACTTGCAATGAGCGTAGGTCAAAAGCTGCTAGGTTTATTGGGATTATCGGATAACATTACTTTAAAAAAGTTATAGAAGATCAGGAAGATGAGCTAAGTTTAATAGATAAAATGGAACTTGAAATTTATAGGTTTGTTCCTGATAGACTGATTCCAGATGATCTCTTAAATCAAGAGTTTGAAGCATTTACTAAACTTTATGCTAAAGCAAGATATATGCAAGATATAGAAATAACAAATAGACAAGATGCTATTGTTAGGGCTTTAGGTGAATAATACAAAAAGCCGACCCTACATAAGAGTCGGCTTTTTAAATGTTATAAGTTGAAAATAAAATTTAGTTGCTCTAAAAAAGACTTTAAATGGGCCAGCTTCATACTTGAAACTTTTCGGTGCATCAGGCTTTCTAATTTCAAAGGCTGCCCATATCATATAAGGCAGTGAATAGATAAAGCTAAAGGCCAAGAAACAAAAGAAAGGTACTAGAATCGCTGCACATAAACCGTATAAAAAAACAAAGAAAGAGATAAGCCACATAAGACAATCCTCCTTAAGGAAATATAAATGTTTTTATAATCATTATATTACCAAAATTAAGAAAAAGAAAGGGGTGATTTAGTGGATGCAATTTTTAAGCTGTCGGTATTTGTAAACATGGTAGATAATATTACCCAGCCTATGGGAAGTGTAGGAAGAAGCCTTGATGGTGTGCAGGGAAAGTTGGTTTCCTTAGATAATGGTTTTAAAAATATGGCTAAATCAGGAATGATGATGACAGGCATTGGAGTTGGAATGACACAAGCAGCTCTGGCACCGGTCGGGGCAACTTTCGAAACTAAAAAAGCTTTAGGGGAATTAGCCTCAGTAGGTGTAAAGAACCTAGGTGTTCTTGAAGATGCTGCTAAAGACTTTTCAGATACATGGGCGGGTACAACAAAAGCAGAATTTATAACAGCAGCCTATGATATTAAGTCAGGGATCTCAACACTTACAGATGAGGCAGTAGCTGAATACACAAAAATAGCAGGGATGACTGCTAAAGGCACAAAAGCCTCTACTGCTGAAATGACATCATTATTTGCAACTGGATATGGTATCTATAAAGGGTTTTATAAAGATATGAGTGATCTTGAATTTGGAGAAATGTTTAGTGCTGGTATTGCAAAATCAGTACAGCAGTTTAAAACAGATGGTTCAAAGATGTCACAGGCCATACAAACATTAGGAGCATCAGCAACCACTTCAAATGTACCACTTGAAGAGCAACTCTCTATCTTGGGAATGCTTCAGGCTACTATGGGAGGTGGTGAAGCAGGAACTAAGTATAAAGCGTTCTTAAAATCGGCAGCAAAGGCAGGGGAAGAATTGGGGCTTAGCTTCTTGGATGCCAATAACCAACTTCTATCAATGCCTGAAATACTTACTACTATAAGAGGTAAATTTGGAGAAACAATGGATGCAGCTGAGAAAATGGAACTTCAAAAGGCGTTTGGGACGGAAGAAGCTGTTGCTTTAATAGACCTACTGTATAACAAAACAGATGAATTAGAAGGGAACATCTTAGGGTTGTATGACACTATGGGACAAGGAACATCAGTTGCTCAAGGAATGGCAGATGCTATCAATAGCGCAGATGGCGAAAAGTTCACCGTCCTTAAACAAAAGATACAAAATACGGTAGAGACAATAGGCAATGGGATGCTACCTACTATTAATCAATGGATGGAAAAAGGAGATCAGCTACTTGGGCAAGTCAGCTCGTGGATCGGCAACAACCAGCAGTTAGCATCTAATCTATTTTTAGTAATAGCAGTAATTGGTGTTGTCCTAGCTGTCATGGGTGTATTTGCAACAACTATTGGTTTTATAGGAACAACAGTAGTAGGCAGTATTACAAACTTTAGAAACCTTGTATCCGTTCTTAAGAAAATGCCAGATGCATGGGACACTATAAGACTTAAAGCAATGTATGCCGGTGATGCTATAAAGCTTGGTTTCACCAAAATCCGAGGCGCAGCAACAACAGTTATTACAGGCATGAAAAATGTAACAAGACAAATTATCACAATGGGCAAGGCAGCTGTTATCAATGGCTTTAATGCACTAAAGAGTATGACACTTGGACTCATTGGAATGGCTAAGCAAGCTATCACAACAGCGGTAACAGCAATGCCGGGGCTTATAGCTTCAACGTGGGCATGGACAGCAGCGTTACTTGCTAATCCAGTGACATGGATAGTAGTAGGAATAGTGGCACTTATAGCAGCTATCATACTACTTTGGAGAAATTGGGATACAGTAGTAGCATGGCTTAAAGGTGCATGGCAGGCAGCCATCCAAGGAGTTATTAATGGTTTTAATTGGGTTAAAGAAAAGGTAACGAGTATGCCTAATAGTATTCTTTTACTCATAGCAGCATTTATACCATTTATAGGAATACCAATGCTTATTATGAAAAATTGGGAAAGCATTAAATCATTCTTTACTAATCTATGGACAGGGATTAAAGATGGCTTTAATAACTTTATAACAGGATGGATACCTAATATGCAGGAATCAGGTAAGAAAGTTATAAGTACCTTTGTAGATGGTATCAGAAGTATGATTAATAAACCAGCTGAAATAGTAAAAGAAGGACTTTCAAAAGTAAGACAGTTACTACCATTTTCAGATGCAAAAGAAGGGCCACTATCAAGTCTTACACTTTCAGGCTCTAAGGTGTTTACTACTATAGGTGAAGGGATGGAAAAGACAATGACCGTTCCTAGCCTTATAGCTGATGATGCTTTTCAAGATGTAGATAGCAAGTTAGATATGGATAGTATAAAAGGTGATAGACCAAAGAATTTAAACTTAAAAGAAACGTTTAAACAGACTCAAACAACAGAAGAAAGTACTACTAGAAGTAATTCTGGAACATCTATTAAAGTCGGGAATATCACGCTGCAATTTGATATGAAAGATTTAGAGGACATCAAATTTATTAAAAAGCTTATTGAAGAGCTTAAGAATCTAGGAAATCAGGATGATCCAGATGATGAAGATCTAGTAACTGCATAATAGGGAGGGAGAAATCATGATATTTACAGACGATCAATTTGTTAGGATTGGAGGGGTTCTCCTTCCAGGACTTTTTAAAAGCTTAGAAATAACTGGATCAGCAATGGTTGAAGAGATTGAAGTGAAAGGTAAAGGGAAGAAACCTAAGCAGGCAACAGGGTATGAAGACTGTAAAGTCAATATTGAAATAGTTCTTATGGATGATAGCAAAAAGACTGCATTAGAGAAACTGGAAATAATTCAGAGCATCTTCAGGACTAAAGGTCAAGCTAAACCAAAGGTTTATGACATGGTCAATCAGCATGCTATTAGAAGAGGCATAAGCAAAGTTATATTTAAGGAATTATCATCAAGAGAAACCAGTAAAAAAGAAGAGCTCATAGTGAGTTTAACTTTTTGGGAATATGAAGCTATTAATGTAAGTGCAATCAAGTCAAATAACAGCAAGAGTAAAACTACAACCAGTGGATCACAAGTAGGCAGTGATTATAAAAGCTATCTAAACGATAACAGGGGAACAGCTCCAAGAGTAGCAGATAAAACAGTAAGTACTCCGGCTAGAGAGATCACCCCTGCTATGGTAGGGAGGATGTAATGGACGATTTCTTTTATCCAGAGTACGAAGTGAAAGTTGGAAATAATATTATTACCGAAGCGATACAACTTGAAACACAACTAGATAATAATATTTCATTTGACTGGACACACATAAGTTTTACAAACAACTTACTTGCAGAATTAAATATCAAGAAAGAAGATGAATTTAGCTTAAGCATTGGGTATGATGGCGGTCTTGAAGAAATTTTTACTGGGTATGTGACAGATATCCAAGGGAATACAATTATTATCAAAAATGAAATGCTGAAGCTTGCGAAGGTAAAGATTACAAATAGCTTTATAAGCAGCATTCCACAGGAGATTATTACATTCATTTTAGAAAAAGCAGGTATTACAGAATACGAACTATCAAAAGAAGCGTATCCCATCAAAAAGCTTCTTAACTTATCAAAAGTAAGTGGGACTGAAGCTTTAAAGATGGTTGATAAAGCATTCAATATTCCCTCATCTACTAGCATTTTTAAGTGTAAGAAATTTGAATGGAATGTACCAGCTAGGCAAGATAAAATTTATAACTTCATCTACGCTGAGAACATTATTAACTTAGAGCCTACAGAAACGAAAACATGGGAGTTAACAACTATTGCAGTACCATTTGTAAAAATACTTAATAAAATTAATGTTGAGCATCCAAAAGTTTCAGGCGAATTTGATATAAATCAAATTAAGATAATGATAGACGAAAGCGGTTTTATCAGAACGAGATTGACATTTAAGGAGTAAAAGAGATGTTAAAAGCAATTATTCAGAAAGAAATTAAAGATACTATGAATAATAAATATCCTCATGCTGCCATACCTCAGACAGTACTTGCTAAGGTGACAAAGGGTGGAGATGTTATCAATTTAAAGATATTAGATGAATTTGAAAATATTGATAATAACTTTGCAGAAATACCAGAGATTAAAACAAATACATTATATGAGTATGGAGACATAGTGGTTATTACATTTCTATATGGCAAACTTGAAATGCCAATTGTGATAAGGAAGTGGGAAGGATGCTAAATGATGACATAGGCTATGAGTTAGGGCAAGGCATCATCATAAAAGATAATGACTGTATAATAGCTACAGATCTTATGGCTTTACTTCAATCAATAAAAATAGAATCTCTGACAATGGAAGGAGATCTATGGTATGACCAAACATATGGATGGGGACTTCAGGACTTTATTCATAGAAATATAGATGAAATGTTAGAAGCTGAAATTTATCAAAGGGTTAAAGATAAACTGGCTAAACGCGAAGAAGTTGACAAGGATAGTACTGTAGTAAGCTTGTCTCAAGGGAATGATAACACTATTGTTCATATAAGATTTAAAGCATTAGACCAAGAAGTAAATATGGAAATATCATTAGATAGGGTGAAAGTTGAGGTGAGGCTAGGTGGATGAAAAGCTATTAGATGAGCTTATACCAATACCTACACTTGAAGAGCAAAGGGAAGAAATAGTTACCCAGTTAGAAGAAAAGGGCTTTAATATTACTAGGTTTGCAAATGGCAGTGTGTTCGGAACAATACTCCTTATCTTCTGCCAAATAAGAATTGATATCCTAAAACTTTTACGTGTAGTTTATAAGGCTTTATTTGTATCAAGTGCACCTGATAAATGGTTAGATGTTAAGGCAAATGATTATTCTAAATCAAGAAAAGCAGCTACTAAGGCACAAGGCAAACTTACCATTACTAGAACAAATGTAGAAGATAATCTTGTTATTCCTAAAGGATATATATTTAAAACACTACCTAGTATTGCTGGAAGTGAATATAGATTTTTCAGTACAGAAAGAGTTATTATCTCCAAGAATGAAATGTCAGGTTATATTCCAGTTGCAGCTGAAGATGTAGGAAGCGAGTATAATGTCCCAACTAACAGTATTAAAAGGTCTGTGATACATATTGAAGGAATAGATGATATTACAAATGAAGATAACTGGCTTATAAGTGAAGGTGCTGATGAAGAGGAAACAGAAGCATTCAGGCAGCGCACCCTAAATAGTTGGGCGGAACTTAGTACAACTCCCATAGCAGCTAAATATAAGAATGTAGCTGAGAGTGTTGAAGGTGTTTTATATGTATTGGTAGATGATATGCATCCAAGAGGACAAGGAAGCGTTGATATCATAGTAGCTTCTTATGCAGGTACAGCCGGTGAAGAACTTCTAAGAAAGGTAGAAATGGCTTGTGAAAGCATAAAAGGTACCTATGACAACTTACTTATTAAATCAGCTGATACTGTATTACAAGATGTTGAACTCGTACTATATCTTCCTTATAACATAAATGATGAAGGTATTATAGAAGATGCTATAAATTATACTAGAGAATACTTTAAAGTCAGTAAAAACAGGGAGCTTAATACGCTTTACACGTCAGAGCTTATATTTCATGTAAGGAAGAATATTGATATCCTTAAAGGAATAAAAGTAGTTCAGCCATCAAGTGATCAGGTGCTTTCAAAGGATAAGGTTATCATATTAGGTGAAGTAAATGTAACAATAGAAAGGGTGTAGTAAGATGTTTGATAAGTTCAAAGATTATATGTATTACTTACTACATGAACCAATAAGAAATAATCAAGTATATATTTTATTCACCGTTATAGGCAATATTTTTGACCAAATTAAAGAGGATATATTTGAAATTAGAAAACAAGCAAATATATTAACAGCAACAGGAAAGCATCTTGATATGCATGGTAAAGATAGAAAGATGCCGAGGTTAAAAAGGGAAGATGATGAGTCGTATAGAAGAAGGCTTTTAATGAAGGCAGAAATAGCAGCTAGAGCAGGAACTTTGCCGGGATTAAAATTAGCTCTTAAATCTATGGGGTATGAGACAGAAGTTAATCCTCTATATTTACAAGATACCGAGAGATGGGCAGAGTTTTATGTGCTTATGGAAGAACTTTTAGAAGGTGAAGAAATATATGATTTCAGAATCATTAAAGAAACGGTGATGGATGTTAAGCAAGCTAGTTCAAAGCCTAATTATGGATTTAGATATACTGTAGACTTTGAGAACAACAACCTTTTAAGCACCAAAGTATATTGCATTATGGCAATGAATTTTTATGATAATATTCCTTTATATCTTGATGGGACGTGGATCTTAGATGGTACATATGTATTAAATGGCAGCAAGCTAGGACTTAGAAATAATAGTTACACAGGCTTAAAAATAGGCACTTCTATTCCCAATGAAATTACTTATGATGGTTCGGTTCAAATTGATGCAACATGGTATTTAGATGGTACTTATCTACTTGATGGAAGTAAAAAGTTAAATGGTTCAGTATGGAGGGAGGAATTAGCTTGAGTACATTAACTAGTGTTACAACAAATATTGCTAGAGAAAAGATGGTTAAAGCAAGAGCTGGTGAAAGAACACTGCCACCAATAAGTCAAATGGCTTTTGGAAGAGGAGGCGTTGATGCAGCAGGGAACATAAAGCAACCCCTAGCAGCTCAAACAGCTTTAAATGATGAAATTGCTAGAAAAGATATAGAGAGCTATAGTTTCCCAATACTAACAACTTGCAGGTATGTATGCAGACTTGTTAGAGGGGAATTAGCAGGAGAAGATATATCGGAGATAGCGTTGATAGATGCTGAAGGTGACATAGTAGCTATTAAAAACTTCAAGGCTAAAGGTAAAGACTCAGATATTGAAATGATATTTGAATTAGATGATGAATTTTAGGAGGGGATGGCATGGAAAATGAAGAATTAATTTTTACAGAAGAGCTAAGGCAACTTACCACAAATGATCCAGGGCATCCTGAGACATTCAATCCTTTGTTTGGCCAGCTCTTAGAGAATACAAAGTATCTTAAGAAGGAAGCCGAAGACCAAGGTCAACAAATAAGTGATTTATCAGCTGAACTAAGCCAACGAAGCAATCCTAATTTGCTTATAAATGCAAATTTCTTAAATCCCGTCAATCAAAGAGGACTTACAGAGTATACAACGAATTTTAAGTATACAATAGATAGATGGTATCTAAAATATACTGATAGTGCAAGTGTAAAAATCACAAATAGAGGTGTCACACTTGCTGGCACAACTACCAATGACGGTTCATTTAGCATTAGATATCCTTTAGAAAATTCGAGAGCTTTATTTGGAAAGAAAGTGGTGTTATCTGTAAAAATAAACAAAAATACTTGTGGGAACTTTGGTAGTGCAGTCTTGTGTCGTGGAAATGGACCAAATAGTCTTGCAGGTGTATATGGTAGTGTAAATTTGGATGGTGTCGGTGTTTTCAGTGTAGTAATAGATATACCATTAGATAATGGGGGATATTCATATATTGTTCCAGTTATCCAAGCGTATAACCCAAATAGTACAGTGAGTGGTGAACTTGAAATTGAATGGGTTAAGTTAGAACCAGGCGAATATGCTACACCATTCATACCCAGAACGTACGCAGAGGAGTTGGCGATGTGCAAATGGTATTATCGAACATTTCCTACCTATGCAAGACAAAGGACAAAGCTAATACTCGCAAACCAACTACTCTTCTACTATACTTTTCCTGAAATGAGGGTATCTCCGACGGTATCTAACTATAATATAGGCTTAAGAGTTACCCCAGTAAATTCAAATACAGAGATAACAGGATTTACGTTTGCTTTAGAAAGTGGGTCGAACAAAGACGCGGTGATTATATACGCCAACAAGACTGCGCATGGTATGACAGACGCGGTATTATCATACAACGGAGTTGCTATAACCACATTAGATGCAGAGATCTATTAGGAGGTGTAATATGTATCAAGTATACGCAAGGCCAAACAATGAAGGTTATGTGGAGAGATTTTTCTCCACTTGCTTTAAAGAAGTAAAAGACGGAGATGTATTTGTTAAAGAGGGAGATGGAGACGAGTTTGTACATGTAAGTTACATGCAAGCTTTAGACGCAAATGGTTGTCACAACTATAAGATTATTGATAATAAACTAATAGAATGTACAGCAGAAGATAAAGAGGCGGAAATGAATTCTAGACCTTTGCCAGAGCCAACACTTGAAGAACAGGTGCAACAAATGCAAGCTGGGATGGCTCAAATTGCTATGCAAACAGCTAAAAATACATTATTACAAGGAGGCAACTTATAATGAATGAAACGCTAAAACAAATGGTGCAACAAAATATATTTGTAAGGATTGCAATAGCAGCGGTAGACCAAAAGACACAAGACTTGAAAGGCATGCAAGAGCTTGTAGCTTTATATTTAGCTATGAAATGGATTAGTGCAGCAGAGGCAGCAGAAATATTAGGTTATGCGCAACAACAATTAGCCTCAGCAGTTTAATAAAATAATCAATTGTTAAAAAACAGGGCATGAAAATAGCTTAGAATTAATTCTATTTTTATGCCCTATTAAATTACTTTATTATATGTTTTTTAAAGCCAGATCGTATAATTAGCTCAAGATCATAACCTAGGACTGTACAGATACTTTGAAGGACGCAGAGCGGTATTGAAGTTTGTCCGCACTCATATTTTTTGATAGAACTTTTACTTTTACCAATTCTAGTGCCTAGTTCTGAAGAACTGATATTAGAACTTATTCTTAGATTTTGGATTAATTTCCCGAGTTCTTTATTATTTATCATTGTAGCATCACCACCACTTTAATAATTGCCAAATTTTACATATTTAATTCTCTCGAAATGGGACAAAATAATTGTACCAACTGGAAAAGAGAGGAGATTAAAAATGGCTTGGTCTAAAGTTTATAGCCCTGAAAAATGGGAAGTAGCTAATAAAGAAAATAAAGAGCTTTTAAAAGATTATCTGGTAGAGCTAAGGGCAGAAAGATTAAAAGATAGTACTTTAAAACAGTATAGAGATGATGGTAGAATGATTTTGTGTTATATACAATCAGAAATGGAGAATAGAAGCATACTAGCGTTTACAAGGAAGGACTTCAGGAATATAGCTCTCTGGCTTACAGACGAACGAAAAGTTTCTAATGCACGTTTCAATAGAGTATTTTCAATTCTTCATGGAATGATGGAATATGCAGAGGACGACGAAGACTATTCCTATGAACAGAATGAAGCTAGAAAAATAAAGAGACTTCCACGACAACCAGTGAGAGAAATATATTTTTTAAGCGATACTCAGATACACAAGATAAGAAACTATCTTTTAGAGAATAGGAAATATAGAGAATGTGCATATCTTGATATAAGTTATGACAGTGCAGCTAGGATTAGTGAAGTAAATCAGATAAAAAAGTCAGACATTCTAAGTATGAGGTATACCAATACAGTTGTAGGAAAGATGGGTAAAAAATTCAATTTGCTTTATCATAAGAATAGCTTGGAGAGTCTAAGTTTATACTTGCAGCAACGAGGTGGGGATGATGAAGATGCTTTATGGGTCAGCATGAGGGGTACTAAAAGAACACGATTAAAAAATAGTGCTTTATACGACTGGACAAAAAAGATGACTAAGATCTTAAATTTGCTAGAAGGGAAGAATTTAAATTTCTCTCCACATAGTTTCAGACATTCGGCTCTACAAAATTACAGAGATGGGACTCATTATATGTGTAAAGAGATGGCGACACCCCGAATATTTACTATGGAGGAGCTTCAGGCTTTAGCCCATCATGACAGCATGGAAACAACTAGGAGTTATCTCAAGTCAGATGAAAGCAGCGTCATAGAACGAATGTTCGATATAAAATTCAGTTAAGGTAAGAAGATTAAGTCATAAAATAAGATGGCTTAATCTTCTTATCTGAATTGAATTATGAGCGCAATAGGTTTTAGACAAAAATTCTGCAAATAAAGGTCAAAAATTTTGCGCATGCACAGTTATTTAGAAATTTATGTATAATTTATAAAGAAGGAATGTGAAATTCAAAAAATAATTTATTTTATAAAATAAGGAGCTAAGGAATATGTGCGAAAAAATAAAGGTATATCTCAAAAAAATAGAGGGTGCTGAGGATCTAGAAGTACCAAAGTACATGACAAACGGGGCTGCAGGTGTTGATTTGTATGCCCATGTCAAAGAAGCGGTCATCTTAAAGCCAGGAGAATATAAGATCATTGCAACAGGAATAGCCATTGAGCTGCCAGAAGGTTTTGAAGCTCAAATACGAGGACGAAGCGGCCTTGCAGCAAAACATGGTATTGGTTTAGTTAATGGGATCGGTACTATTGATGCTGATTATCGAGGAGAAATAAAAGTGATACTCATTAACTGGGGAACGGGGCCTTTTAGCATTCAAAGAGGAGAGCGTATTGCGCAAATGATTATTCAACGTGTTTGTCAGGCTGAGTTTGTACTTACCGACAGCTTAAGTACTACGCACCGTGGTGAAGGGGGCTTTGGACATACTGGACAAAATTAGCTCCCTCTAATTGGATATTAGAGGGAGTAATCTTTTTACTCATATTATAGAAGTATCGGTTGTATTTGCTGGTATTTAAGAGCCATTGAAAGGGTCTCGGGTACTTTAGCCAAATCTGCAACAAGGGAGGTAGGTTTTTTAACCTTATCATCTTGGCCGAAGGGTACAAAATAAATATTTTGATTCGGCATAAGAACTCCTATATTTTTGAGGTTAAGACCGAGGCCATCATTTGTTGACAAAGCAATAATAACAGGCTTACCATTTCTCATAAGTGATTTTGCAACCATGAGGATAATTATGGTTATTATTTTCATAGTCTTGTTCAGATCTATATAAATAAACATTTATTTTATGCCCATCCCAAACAACTGAATGTATAATTGATTGTAGAAGAATACGTTTTTCATTTATAGAAGCTTCATTAATACGCCTATCAAAATCTCTTAATATATCTATAATCTTATCTGTATTTTCTATGAGCTTACTATTTTCTAACTTAGTATTTTGTAAACCCCAAAGCTTTTCCTCAAGAACCATTTGTTCTTTATGAAGCCTATCTATTTCTTTATGATAAGATCTTTCCAGCAGAGAATCTTCACAGGATGCAATAAGTCTGACGAGTTTAGAGATGGCCTTTTCGTTTTGCTGTAATGCTCCTTCCATAATAATAATATTTTTATCATCTTCTTGTTGAGCCGAAGCGGTTGTGAGACGCTCTTTTGCTAAGCCTTGAATCAGTTGGTTGTTATCTGGGAGCAGTTGTTTAACCTTCTCAATAACTGCTGGGTCTAAATGATGACCTTTAGCATTTGGCATATTACAGAGCTTACCATGACTCTTAAGCTTTGTTGTACAGCGGTAAATGTAGCTGATAGAGCCATCCTTAAGAACTGATTGATTGGTAACCTTCATAGGGGCCCCGCAATGTCCGCAGTGAATAAGTCCTGTTAAAAGGGCATGGCTAGATTGGTGATGAGGAATTGCTTTACGCCTATTTGTATTCAGCTGTTTCTGTACCTGAAGCCATAGTGTACTGCTAATTAGCGGTCGATGCTGACCAAGTGCTACGATCCACTCTGATATATTATTTTTATAGATAATTTTTCCTTGGCGATTTTTATTATAGACCATGGGGGCATAATCCCCTGTAAAGTCTGACTTAGGGTGTGCTATATAGGCATCACGGTCATAAAAATAATCATAGATAGATTGGTCTGCCACTACATAAACAGGATTAGCAAGTATATTTTTTAGAACATGAGGATGATAAAATTTATTATTGAGCGTTCGAATATCTTTTTGAATAAGGTGAGTTTCAAGTTGAGATAAGCTCCCTAGCTCAAGATATTTTTTGAATATAAGCTTTACAATAGATGCCTCCATTTCATCTGCCTTGAGAATTGTATAATATTTGGTTTTGCTATTTTTTACATCATATGCAACTTTTTTTGAAGTATAACCTAAAGGGGTAGTGCCTCCTAGCCACCTGCCGGTTTTGGAAAGTTCAAGCATATTATCCCGGATACGTTCTGCAATAGTTTCTCTTTCAAGCTGTGCAAAGACGGAGGAGATGTGCAGCATAGCACGCCCCATGGGAGTTGTTGTATCAAAGTTTTCTTTTATGGATACAAAAGCAATGTTGTTTTTAGACAGCATATCAAGTGTAGAAGAAAAGTCTAAAACATTGCGGCTAATACGGTCTAAACGATAACATATAAGTACATCATAATGTTCTTTTTTAAAACTTTGAAGCAGCTCTTTAAAAGCAGGCCTATTCGTATTACCTCCGCTATAGCCTTCATCTTTATACTCGTCAAAGATTGCATCTTGAAAATGCACAGCTGCATATTGTCTGCAAAGAGAGATTTGATTTTCAATAGATTCACCTTTATCTGTTGTACGCGACTTACGTGCATAGATTGCAATTTTCATAAATTCTCCTTTACGTGTACTGCAATTATTTAGCTATTAATTATGATAAGAACAAAATGAAGAAGCAGCTGTAGGATTTTTCAGGTTATATGACAAGTTAATCTCAACATAGTATCTATAAATGATGTTATAGCCATGTACTTAATTTGCATATAATCCAGAGAGGTTAGGTGAAAAGAATGTTTATCTATGAAATAAATTTATTTTGGACAGATCAGACCCCAGTTGAAAATGTCCAGGGAAGCTATATACAAGGACAAGTCAAAAACTTTTTGATCCAACAGACTATTGAAAAAATAAAAGTACTACCTACTTCAATTCAACAAGAAGTATTAAGTAAGCTAATTGCATCGAATCTATACAAAACATGAACTTAAGCAGTTATATATTATAGTTATGATTTTTATTTATCTCTAATACCTATAAAATCTATTAATTGATCATTTGTACCCCTTAAATTAGGTATATTTACTATTTTAGGTTTAGATTTTGTTTAAAGATTGGAAGACGTTTATATTTTATTTCTATAAGTCAAATTCCTCTATTTTCATTAAATACAATTTATAAGAAAGACAAGTAATTTATAGGACGGAATTATCTCATAAATTACTTGTCTTTTATACAAAACTAAGAATTTTAACAAGTAAATATCCAAAAAATGGAAGTGATAATATAATAGCACTTGATATATTTGGGAAAAAATGGTATATTTATATTTGTAATTACAATATTTGTAAAATCAGTAAAGAAAGAGGTGCTTAAGATAGATATACCACTTTTTTTAACGAAATATATCATGCGTTTTATTATAAGTAATACCCATAAAGATGAGGAAGAGTTAGAAATTATACATTATGGCATAGAAGTTTTTTTAATTAATGTTTTTAAGACCATATTTTTATTTGCCATTGCGTTTAGCCTAAATATTGTGAAACCTCTTGTAATACTCTTTATTTGTTTTGTATGTATACGTATCTTTGCATCAGGCGTTCACGCACCCTCTACTTTTGTCTGTACACTTGTTAATTTAATTTGTTTTTTAGGGGGTACATACTTATGTATTTACGTACCTATTCAACCTGTATTTAGAATGACTTTATTTGCTATTAGCATTATACTGCTCATAAAATACGCGCCGGCTGATACAGAAGAGAGACCTCTTTTAAGTAAAGGTCTTAGGCTTAAATTAAAGTTGCAATCTGTTATAGCATCAGCTGTTTTGTTATTAATAATGGTTGTTATTAATAATGAAACCACTAAAAATCTGATTACATGTGGTGTATTGCTTGAAGCGATAATGACTACACCTGTAATATATTACACTTTTGGGAAGGGGTATAAAAATTATGAAAAATTTAATGAACAAGTCTATGGGGAGTAGTACAAAAGAAAAAGTGGCTAATATGATAGGTGGATTGGCTAAAGAAGTAGCAAAGGCATCTTCGGATAAGTGCTTCCTCATAGGATTTCATGAACCTAAAATGCCAAAATCCTTATATAAACTTGATTAACGGGCAAGAAACAACATCATTATAGGAGCTATGATAAAAGAGAGTTTATATTTTATAAATATAGACTTTCTTTTCTTTGTAAATATATTTAATATTTCTAAATGTGTGATAAAATAAATATAAGCAAATATTTTACAAGTATTAGGAGGAAGAAGTTTGAACGTATATTTTAACGTCATACAACCTATATTAATGGCTATCATTTGGTGTATCTTATATTTTAATTTAGGATTTTCTAAATTAACAAGAAAAAAAGGTGCAATCTTTTTTTTTATAGCAGTAAGTATTAGTGCCTTAGCTGTACTCTCTAAAATTGAAAGCATAGGGAGCATTTTTTCTCTTATTCTACTCTTCATTTTTGAATATCATTTTAATAAAAAGCTATATCGCTCTTTTTTAATAGCTATACTCTATATAGCAGCAATGATATTGGTAGATATGATAGCAGGAGGTATTGTGCTATGGTTTTTTAATTTCTCGATAGAAGAAGTTCGCAATTTAGTAGTACCTAATATTATCTTGTATAGTGTAAGCATTATTTTGGCTATGTTTATTTCTAAAGTCATTTCTAGTTTACTCAATTATAATAACTTTGAGTTAAAAAATATTAAAATCAATAAAATGCTCTATGTGTATGTTTTCATTACTGTATTAGTTATGTACTTAAATGTTACCATTGTTGGTCGAGCAATATCCCATTTATCTATATACGTTATCTGTCTCTTAATTATAATTTTTGCACTCTATTGCATATTAGGAATAGCTTTTGCTTACATGATGCATCAAAATTACATGAAAAATATGGAACTTGATATGCGAAATCAAGAGAATGATAGGCTAGTAGGGTATGCGAACCTTCTGGAAAAACAGTATGATGATTTAAGAGTATTTAAACATGATTATATGAATATCTTAGCTACTATGGGCGGCTATATTCAACTTAAGGATATAGATAAGCTAGATAAGTATTTTAAAGATAAAATATTAAATGGGGGAGAGCTTTTTAAGGAGGATAAGAACTTAAGACTCATTAAAAAGATTCAAAGTATCCCTGCTCGAGGTATGTTATATGCTAAATTAATAAGCGCTCAAAAAGCTGAGGTAGATCTAGAATTGAGTATTATAAATGATATTCCATGTTTTAATGTAAATGAGTTAGATATTTGTAAGATACTAGGTATATTAATAGATAACGCCATAGAAGCAACATGCATTTCCAAAGAAAAGAAACTCTTACTATCACTATACTGTGATGAAAAAAGTATCAATATTTGTATTAATAATACTTTTTGCGGAGATATAAAAAATATTAATCTGCTTTATAATAAAGGCTATAGCACCAAGGGCGAAGGCAGAGGACTCGGACTGCATACTGTTAAATCTCTTTTAGATAGTCAATACAAAAATGCAAAACTAACTACAAATATCGAAGGTAATAGATTTATTCAGCAATTTATATTGCCAATTACTACAGAAGAGATATAATTCTAATAAATTCTAAAACTACCTTTTTAAAATTGTTGTATCTCAAGTAGGAAAAGTAAGGATTAAACCGTAATTTCCAGTACGGTAGTATTTGCAGCCAGCAGTACAGGTGTATCAGTAATAGCATAAGCAAGTTTAGCTAAAGTATTACCAGTACAGGGTGCAATCAAAAGTGCATCAATCATATTTTTAGGTCCCAAAGGTTCTGCATCTACGAGCGTGTGTATAATGTGTTTACCTGTCAGAGCTTCGATTTCGCTTACAATATCCGAAGATTTTCCAAATCGGGTAGAGGTAGTATAAGCGACATGGGACATAATAGGAAATACGTTGATGCCAAGGTCTACGAGTTGTTCAACTAGTTTAATCGCTTTGGAAAAAGTACAAAAAGAGCCACAAAGTGCAACCCCTAGGTTAAGTCCTTCTAATTCTTTCATAAATTCGCCCCCTGATTACGTAAAATCAATAAGAGGCATTGATATAGAATATTAGCAGCAGTTTTAGGTGCAACAATACCAGGCAAACTAGGTGCTGGTACATGCCGGATACCTTTTTGATGACAGTACTTTGTATCTATGCCACCAGGGATAGAAGCGAGTTCTATATAAACTACATCTGGTTTAAATAAATCGATAGTTTGATGATCTAATATAATAACTGGAATGGTATTAAAAATAAAATCAAACGCTCCTAAATGCTTATTTAACTCATAAAGTGGAATTGGAGTATATCCATATGTGCTAATATAAGCGAGGTCTAATGTTGATCTTGCTTCAACCGAAACCTTTGCACCTAATCCCTGCAACTTATGTGCTAATATTTTGCCACAACGCCCAAATCCTAATACAAGACATTTACTATCATGTAGGGTAATTTCACTATTTTGCATGGCATATTGAATAGCTCCCTCAGCAGTAGGGATTGCATTTACTATCCCTACACAAGTGCGTAGAGTTCCATTGTTCAGCATCAAGCTTTTTCTGACCAAATAAATCAATATGAAGATTCTCACCATCCCATGTGACACTTTCAATAACAGTACGCACAAGAGAGCGTTGTACGTGGATATCATCGGAATCTTTAAGACCAATTAAGTCACTAAGTGCTTTTTTAACTAAATCCAAATTAAGATTTATAGTGTGATGCGCAGTTTCTTCAGACTGTAATTTTTCTATATTATCTTTAATACTTTTATTTAGCGTATCTAAATCATTTAGCTGCTTCATATATCGATCTATAAGACCGCTCTCTGGAGGGAGCTTTGCTAATTGGTTCATTAAGTTATTAATAGAGCTTTCGTTTTCTATGAGCGATTCTTTTAGTTCAGTAAGCTTTTTGGATGTTTGTTCTATTGATCTTGTAATAGTAACTTTATTTAGCGAGAGAGTAGACTGCATAAAAGAGTCATCTTCAGCAAGCTTTAATAGATAGTCTAGAACATCCTTATCAGCTTCTTGGCCAATAATGTTTTTAACTGAGCATTTAGTTCTTCTAGACATTTCTTTAGTGGTACAGACATATGTATAAGCTAAACTCCCATCAGCATTTATTTTACCTTTCTTAATCTTCATATTTGAGCCACAGTGCGTGCATTTAATTAGGTTGGTTAATAGACCATATTGCATTGTATCCTTCGTATAGAAGCTTTTAGATGTATTAGAGGCTAATAGTTCTTGTACTAATATCCATTCATTACCACTAACAATAGGCTTATGTTTTCCGATGCTTACGATCCAATCACTGTAGTCCTTAGAAGAGGCTGATTTGCCACTTTGGGAAGTTTTATTATAAACCATAAGACCGCATTTACCATTAAACTCTTTTTCTTGATTACATATTTGACAGCCAATAGAAGATAGGTAGTCATATATATGGCTATCAGCAGCAACATAAACGGGATTAATTAAAATATCTTTAATTGTTGCAGCAGTGTATTTACAACTTCTTTTTGTAACAATATCCTGTATTAATAAATAAGACTCAGTGCCGCGTAAACTTTTTATTTCAAGGAACTTTGAAAAAATAAGTTTTACTTTTTCCAGTTCTTCCTGATCCTCAGTTAACTTATACATCTTTTTGGTATTCATACTTTGATCTAAGTATTCTATTGGTTCAGAATTAAAGCCTGTTGGCGTTGTACCGCCAAGCCACCGCCCGGTGCGCGCCAGACTAAGCATATTGTCCCTAACACGCTCAGCGATCGTTTCACGCTCTAATTGAGCGAATACCATAGCTATATTAAGCATAGCCCGACCAATTGGGGTAGAGGTGTCAAACTGTTCCTTAACAGATATAAATTCTATACTATTTTCTTGGAGCATCTGGTAAGTATTTGCAAAATCAGCAATATTACGTGATACTCTATCAAGCCTATAGCAAATAAGCATGTTAAAACGATTGTTTTTAGCATCATTTAGCATGCGTTGGAACTCAGGACGATCAGTATTGCCACCACTAAAGCCCTCGTCTTTATAGACAACGAATTCTCCCTCATTATTCGAATAAGTAGACCATCTAGATATATATTCTTTACAGGTATTAATTTGATTATCTATTGATTCACCTTTTTCACTCATTTTTGATTTTCTTGCGTAGATTGCTACTTTCATTACTATTCCTCCATAATGATTATATATAGATTATAGGTTGATTATTTCATTGCTACAATATAATTATTTAAACTTATTCGATAATACATTTTAGTAACAAACAATATTTCATAAAATTGCTACATTTAATTGCATACACAAACTAAATATACTATAATGAAATAAACTATTGACAGGAGGTGGAGAATATGATAATGCCTTCAAAACATATGCAGCTATCTGCATCACTTATCGGGTTAGGTGCATTTATCCTTAAAATTTTAGACACTCCATTAACTGTAGATGAATGCTGGAATAGATTAAATAAAGAATATATTGAGCGAGGAATTATCAAGAAAAAGCATTCATTTGACAATTTTATACTAACAGTAGATTTATTATATATGATAGGAGCAGTTAATCTAAGTAGCGGAGGTGAAATTTATAATGTACATAAAACGGCTAACGGGAAATAAAGTTCTTACCTCGCCAAGTAATTTTAAAGATATTGAGCTAGATAATAGTGACATTAATATTATTTTGGGTTCAAAAGGACAAGAGAATAAAAAGGGCAAAACTGTAAACGGGGTAGGAAAAACATTATCATTAAAGATTATTGATTTTTGCTTAGGTGCATCTGTTAATTCTAAAGATATATTAGCGAAATTAAATGATTGGGAATTTACATTAAGTATATATATTAACAACACACCCTATGTAATTAAGCGCGCTGTCTCGGATTCTAACACGATTATTTTAAATAATGAGACAATGAAGACAAAAGAATTTAATTCATGGATGGAGAATAATTTAATAGATAAGAAAATAGAATGCAATAAAATTTCCTTTCGTTCTTTAATATCTAGGTTTTTAAGAATTCCCAAAGAGGGATATATTACTTGGGATAAATGCAAAAAAAGAGAACAAGATGATATCGCTTTATTAAACAATAGTTTTGCATTAGGGCTAGATGTAAATATTATAAAAAAGAAAATAGATATTAAAGAAAAGTTAAATGACCTAAGTAAAGCACAAGGGATAGTTAAAAATGATCCTTCAATTAAAGAAAGTTTACAGGGAGTAGATATAGGGATAAATGTTACAACTTTAAAAAAAGATATATCTACCTTACAATCCAGAATAGAAGAATTTAAAATAGCCGAAGGACATGCTGCAATCAAAGAAAAAATTGAAAATGATAAGTATGAAGTACAAAATATTATTAACACAATTCAATTAAAAAAAAATATCCTAGACACAATTAATCATAGTCTTAAAATAGAAGTGGATGTAACTTATGATAAGGTGAAATCATTATATGATGAATCAAATATACTTTTCCCGGATATGCTTCAGAAAAAACTAGAAGAGGTAAACAATTTTCATATTCAACTATTAAACAACAGAAAAAATAGGTTGAAGGAAGATAAGAAAAAGATTAGTATTGAGATTAAGAATCTTGATAAAAAACTTAACGAAATAAATAATAGAATAAATAGTAATCTGTTGCTATTAAAATCCGGAGGAAGTATAAGTGAGCTAGAAGTTTTGCAAAAAGCTCTGCTAAATAAAAAAATAAGGTTAGATGGAATGGAAAAGCATAGTAACCTTTTAAGTGATATAAAAAGCAAGATATTAAGTACTAAAGCAGATATTGCAAAACAAAATTCTGAAGCCAGTGAGTACCTTAATGGAATCAAATTATACGTGGAAGAGTTGTCTGAGCAATTTAAAGAATTTGTTGATTACATCTATGAGGAAACTAGAACAGCAGGAATAAGCATAGAAAATAATGATAAAGATAATAAAATTCAGTTAAATATCCAACCTGAAATCAAAGATGATGCATCAGCAGGAGTTAATAATGTTAAAATTTTCTGCATGGACTTACTTTATCTTAAGTTGCAAAAGGATACTGAAATAGGATTTATATATCATGACAATACTATGTTTGTTGAGACCGATATTAGGCAAATATATCGTATGATCAAATTAGCATATAAAATATGCAAAGAAAACAATGTACAATATATAACAAATTTAAATTATGATACCTTTAATCAAGTTATAGAACTAGCTAGCAATGAAGATGAGGATTTTGCCGCTCATCTAAATAGTAGGATTGTCTTACGTTTAAAAGACGATCATATCACTGATAAGCTATTAGGTGAAGAAATAAAGTAGATGCCACATTAACAGGCATCTACTATTTTTATGGGCTCTTCAAATATATCACATGCTTCGAAATAAAAAGACATTATTATAAAAATATTACTATAGTAAGTGTTTTTTATAAAATTATCTAATTCATCATTGATTTCAAATAAATTATTTAATATATAGAAGAATTGTTCACTAGAGTCATCAAATTTACCTATAGATTCTTTGTATAAGTTATTTAATTTAACCTTTAATATTTCTTCAGCTCCATCGTTAGTTGAATTAAAATAATCTCTTAAGTTATCACAGAAGTAGTTAGCATGTCTTAAGTGGTTACCTATATAAGAATTAAGATTATTAAAAACAATTTTTTCCTCAAAATCAGGTGCGATATATCTATCTTCACACCCAATAATAGGAAGAGATGATTTTATAAGATGAGTTACAATGTTTTTGATTATATCAAAATTAATAGTATCGAAGTTTGGAGTAGGAATATAACAATCCAACACCTGGGTCATCTTAGAGATATCCCCTAAAGAACTAAACAGGCTGTGGAGGTATGCTTCTCCTTTTATATAAAATTTAATGCCGGGATATTTTTTTGCAAGTGCCTGACGTTTGTCTTCTAGATCGGGATAAATCCCAAGAGTCTTATCACCTATAATATAATAATAATCCTTAATAGTTTCCCAATGTCCATTTTGCACATGCAAGTATAGAGTCTCAAAATCTTCTTGGAGTTTATCTATAGCACTTTTTAATGTAGCTGTAGCGCTAATATCAAGTGGGGCAAAGACTTGATAAAATATACCTCTACCTTGAAGATATCCGTCACATTTTCTATCGCCAATGGCTCCTTGTGTTCTTACCGGAACAAAATCATTATATAAGTTTTCCATTAACCGATAAAAAATAGATTGAAATTCATTGCCAGTTGCTTTTAAAAGATTATATTTGAAGATTTGGGTTGCGAAGTACTTATCAGGCATCAATTTCCCTCCTATGTTTAAGATGAAAAGGCATAACAAAGCTTGTTTTATCTGCGTCATGCCTTCTATTATTTTAGTTTGCTTTATTAAGTTCTAAGCGGTTATTGTAGCCTAGCGTAAACAACTTACGGTATAAAGGCTCTATCTCCATTTTTTTAGGAAACTCCATTTTATAAGTAGCTAATTGTTCATTATGTGCAAGCCTATTGATACTTGTTAAATATGTAAGAGTTATTTCACTATCATCGATCCCAGCTCCGGCAGTTTCCATAGAGCAGTCAACAATATTCATAAGGTATATTGATTTTATAGCAGTCTTTTTCCCAGTTGCTCCTTGCTTGTCTACTATTATGATACGAATATTAGTGAATACTACCGCATCGCGGATAAGAGTAAAAGCTTCTTGAATTTGTTCGCCTTCAATAAGAAACTTGCCATATTGCTGATTAGCCTTTTCTAAGTCTTGTATAGATAAATTTCCTGCAAGCCCTTCAAACATATTTTTAAGATTAAATGCCATTTTAATTCCCCCTAATTTAGTGTGCTATAGATTTATACAAAAAAAGACATGCCAATATTATTTTTAATATGTGCCATGTCTTTAATGTCGAGTTTAATATTTATTTTAGTTTATTTGATTGCTTTAAGATGCGTAATATCAAAGCAGTTTTTTGCGGTAACTGTTTCAATAGTATTAAGCTCTTTTTCAATACGTTTTAACGCCTCAGTAGAAGAAGTAGTGAACTCTGTAAGATTCGCTGTTTGATCAAAGATAACAGTAGTTTTACGATTTATTTCTACAACTTCTTTTTTTATCTCATCTTGCCCTTGCTTTAAGCTTGTTACATCATTTTGCAGAGTATCTAACTTTTTCAATATTTCATTAAGTATTTGTTCCATACAATCAACCTTTCTTTTTTATGTATTATATTATAGCATAGCCAAAAACTCATCTTCACATAAAATTTTAATTGAAGCCCCTTTTGATATTAGTGTTTTAGCTGTTCGTTCTTTAGAACTCATCCCATCTTCACCAACCAATTTAAGATCTTGTATACCTAAAACCAAAAAATTCAGGTCTTTGTTCACGGTGCTTTTTAAAAGGCCACCCTTATCTACGACTTTTTGCATAGCAACTTTCCTTGGAATACCTTTGAGATCTCCAGTAAATACAAAAGTCTTATTATAAAAAGGACTTAATGTATCTATAGAGTCTGTAGTGGCAGCAATCTCGGAAATAGCTATCCGTTTACCTGCATATTTTGACTTTTTAGTAAATGTTCTTTGAGGTTCTAATAAACCTAAGTCATAAATAGTAATATTGGAATAAGTAGCACAAAACTTTTCAAAATCTCTAGGCTGCGTTTTTAATCGCTGATTGTCTAGTCTTATTGTTTCTATAACAAGAGTGGCGCATACTTTTGCATCCTCAAGTGAGTTATGTGCATTATTATACTCAATTCCTAAGAAACCAGCTCTTTCAATAAGGCTAGTGCCAACCTTTTTGCATACTCTGCTGGATATAGGGATACTACATACATATTTTATATTAGGAATGGGAAAGTGATAAAACTCTAAACAACACTTTAGAACTGACATATCAAATCGTGCATTATGCGCTACTAAAATGTTATTATTAACTATTTCTTCAATCTCTAGCCATACTTTATCAAAAGTCGGAGCACCTTTAACCATTTCAGGTGTAATGCCATGAATTTCTATATTCGAGACATCGAACTCTAATAGTGGAGGTTTGATAAGATAATATCTAGTATCTACAATCTCATTATTGCGTACAAAAGCAAGCCCCATTGAACAGGCACTCCCCATGCTGCTATTAGCTGTTTCAAAGTCAATTGCTATAAAATCGAACAATTTATTTTCCATATATATTCCCCCTAATATATTTGTTATAAACTATTTTTGTTTTTCTTAGCTAGTTCTCTTTTATCTATCCCCTTTATTAAATTTAGAACGAACTCGGCGTAATCTTCATCTTTATCTTTTAAATACTCGTTAAGCTTTTGTTTTGCACCTGTATTTAGTTGGTCATCATTAGTAGTGGGGTTGTTAGTAATTCCAAGGAGGTAATCAGCAGATATACCTAGCTCTTTGGCAATGCGATTTATATTTTCCCCACTTGGCTTTCTCTTGCCAGTGATGTATCTGGATATAGTGGCTGGTGTAATTTCTGTTTTATCTGCTAGGTCCTGTTGATGCATTTCGCGTTTTTTTAATTGTTCAAGTAATCTTTCTCTGAAAACGTCCATATCCATCCTCCTTTAATTACCTAAATTATAATTTAAAATGTAGAAAAAGTAATATATATTACCAAAAATATAATTTTTATATTGACAATTACCTTTTGGTAATATAAAATTAAATTACCAAAAGGTAATGAAAAGAGGTGAGATAATGGATTCAGTTAGATTATCTAATATTCGTAAAAAGAAGAAACTAACACAGCTGATGTTGGCGGGAAAAATGGGAATATCAACAAAAAGCTATAATCGCAAAGAACTTGGAATTATTGAGTTCACACGGCATGAAATTGAAGCTGTATCAAAAGAATTAGAGTTGACACTAGAAGATATAAATGAAATTTTTTTTAGCAACCAAATTACCAAAAGGCAATATTTCAATCTGTCATCATAGGACAATTTTCCTAAATCATATTTTATAAGTGAGGGGGTGTTTAGATTGGGGAGATATGCGAATAAAATCACACACAGTTTTTCCACAAACCCAAATAGACCTACATTTGAGCAGACATTGGAACAAGCAAAGATTATTTATGTAAATGCGGTGCTAGAAAAGTTAACTCCCCAGCAACAGGAGGAGTTTATACGAATCGGACGACAAGAAGGCCTATTAGTTTAACGGGAGGCAGCTACAATGCATGAAAAAATAATGGCTAGTAAATCTCAATTATACTTGAAAAATGAAACTATGATTACAATCGAATTGCACATTGAGACAGAGGGGTACAATACTGAAGACACTGAAGAGATCATGGATGCCTTGTCACAATACTTTGATGACTCAATGAAAAAAGCGGAAAAATATTTTACAACTAAGCCATAAGGCGGTCTATCTACAGTCGGAGGCAAAAGTTTCTAACAGTTTGGTGGGAGGTTTTACTGTTAGAGGAAGGAAATCTTTGACTATAGTCTATTATATCTAAAGCTAATTTGGAATAGCTGATGGAATCAACTTTACTATCAAAAGTTGACTTTATAGCACTACCGAACA
Source organism: Cellulosilyticum sp. I15G10I2 (assembly GCF_900095725.1). Classification (NCBI taxonomy): domain Bacteria; kingdom Bacillati; phylum Bacillota; class Clostridia; order Lachnospirales; family Cellulosilyticaceae; genus Cellulosilyticum; species Cellulosilyticum sp. I15G10I2. The sequence goes on along the minus strand of NZ_FMMP01000006.1, from coordinate 801,397 downwards.
AAGGAGAAGATCATTATGTACAAAAGATTATTTACAGATCTATTAGTTACTGCAAGGAAAGTTAGAGGATTAACACAAGATGATGCGTGCCGACTGATCGGAATTTCGGACAAGTCTACCTTATCAAAGTGGGAAAAGGGGCTTATAACTCCATCTGAAAGTATGGTTAGGAGAATTGTACAAGTTTACGATGATCCAATATTAGGTTACGTATATTTACAACAATGCACTGAGCTAGGAAGATTGATTTTACCCCCTATCGTACACGCAAGCTTAGAAACTCTCACACTACGCTTCCAGAAAGAGTATCATGATATCCAAGCCATTCAAATGGATATGATTGATATAGCATGTGATGGAGTGATAGAAGATCACGAACTAGAAAGATGGGATCGAGCAACAAAAGAGGTAGCAGACTTGGCAGAGGTAAGCTTACCACTTGTAATTAAAAACTTCATGCGAAGTAAAAAGCCCTCACAAGATGGCAGTCTTGTAAGAGCTTATGTTTAAAAAATCTAATTGGTATCTAGATTATAACATATTTGTTATATCTAGGCAAGGGAGTTACAAATGAATAATAAAGTTAAATCAGCTTTAAATGATGCAGCTTCAGGTTTAATAATAAATTTAATGCTTATATCAACGTTAGTATTTTTGTGGTGCCAGATTTAAGGGCCATATCTTATAGATTAGAAACGGAATTTGATTAGGAGGCGGTAATTATGACTTTGGAGAAGATTAGAGGGTTCTTAAATCTTAAAAAGGAGCATCAGCAGTTATTTATCAGGGTACATGCAGCACATCAGCGAGCAGTAGGTGATAAATCAGCATGGCAACCAACAGCTGTGGTAGCACACAAGGAGCGGTTAAAGGTTACTTTTACGAACGGACAGCGTTTATATTATTCGCCATTTTGCAAGTGGTCAGGGATGGAGGGGTAGCATGACGCACAAAAATCTTAATCCTGAGATGGTATTTAAAATTCTTAATGAGTTAATTAAGAATCCTAAAATTAAGTATGTTTTTATAAACAGTATTAGCTTTCCAATTAAAGATATTGAAGTCAAAAAACATGAGTATAAAGATCAGAAATCAATATTCATAATGTATCATGAGGCTCTATACTGCTTAGATGATTCTTCAATATATAGACTACGTATTAAAGATGATGGCCTCTTTTTATCAAAGGAGGATAGGATGTGTTAAAAGCAACATTTGTTAACGGTTAATAAAACCAGTAGAAATTTGTCTTAAATTGTCGAAATCTTAAAAAGGGAGTAGTTTTAGTTAATTTAGCGTGAAAGGGGTGTATTATGTTAAAAATCACACTAGAGCTAATATTAGCAGTTATTTTAATCAAATTGTATTTAATGATAGTCATATTTGGTCAGCACAAAATAAAGATGAGAGAGCAGCATAAACGATTAAGGGGGCATTAAAACTATGGCTAAGGTTTTATTTAATAAGAATCCAATTGTAATAGATAGATGCCTAGCCGAGCTAGTAGGCTTAAATGATGCTATTGTATTACAACAGATCCATTACTGGCTAGAGAAAAATCAAGAAAATGGAGTTAATTTTAAAGACGGAAGGTACTGGACCTATAATCCAATCAGTAGATGGCAAGAAAGTATCCCTTTTTTAAGTGATAATGCTGTAAGACGTGCTCTTGAAGGGTTACGAAAAAAAGGGTTATTAATCGTAGGCAACTACAATAAATCAAGAGTAGATAGAACATTGTGGTACTCGATAGATTACATAGCATTAGATGCATTAATGGACACTAAAAATGATGATAAGCCCGTGCAGCAAGAGGTTGAAATTATGTATGATGCGCCAAATGCATTTGACGAAAACGACAAATGCAAACATGAAGAAACGACAAATGCAAATGACGAAATCGCCACACCAATACCAAAAAAGAATATACCAAGTAATAATAAACCAAGTAATAATAAACCAAATAATAAACATATTGAGCAAATGGATTTGCTCTGGAGCATTTACCCAAATAAAAAGGGCCAGGCGCAAGCGTTTAAAAAATTACCTAGGCTTATAGAATTATATGGGTATGAGCAAATTCAAAGGTCTATTAGCAGATATATTAGGGGGCTTGATCTTGAGCCGTGGAGGAAGGCACAGCATGGCAGTACATTTTTTAATGGTGGATATGTGGACTATTTGGATGAAAACTACTTAGATCAGCAAGAAAATGTTAGTAATAGTCCAGAACTAGACCCAATAACGGGTGAAGTATTAGCGTAGGAGGTGTGGTTATGGATTTGATAAAAATTAGAAATGAAATCATTGATACTTTAAGTCCAGAGCAGATAGAGACAAAGATTGTCAGTGATTTACACCTAGAGGTCAAAAATAAAAAGTATATTTGCTTCATGCACTCGGACAGTCACCCAAGTCTTAGTTTTGACTACAACTTAAAGCAATTCAAGTGTTTTGCCTGTGGGGGCATATATAACTTAATAGATCACTATATGCAGCACTATGGATTAACTTTTTACGAAAGCTTGCAAAAGATTATAGATGATTTTGGACTAACTAATATTGAGTTATTGAAACCTACTAAACGTAAAACAAAATCTAAGCCTATTAAACATGATAATCTCGCAGATGTTGTTGTTAATTATTTAGCCTTAAGACATATAAGCAAAAAGACAATAGATCATTCAGGGATCAAGTCAGACAATAATAACATTGTTTTCGTTTACAACGATGAAAGTGGAATGCATATAAGCAATAAATATAGGCCCGCTAAAAAAATAGTAAATAAAGATGAGCTAAAGATGTGGTTCCAGAAAGATACCAATGTCAACACATTGTACAACATGGATAAAGTTGATTTAGGTCAGTCACTTGTAATATGCGAAGGTGAAATTGATTGTTTAAGCCTTATAGAAGCGGGGTATAAGAATGCAGTATCAGTTCCAACAGGCGCTACAAGTGAGGAATGGATAGATAGCTGCTGGGAGTGGTTAAGTCAATTTAAAGAGATTATAGTGTGGTATGACAATGACGCTCCTGGAAGAGACGGAGCAAGAAAAGTAGCTAATAGGCTGCCAAATGATAGTGTAAAAGTTGTTTACAGCATGAAAGCAAATGACATCAATGAAATACTATATAAATTCGGCAAACAAACAGTACTCAATGAGCTAAATAAAGCAGTAGAACTTGAAATAGATGGCGTACTTACAATGAACAGCATTTCAGACTTTAATGTGTATGAGGCCGAAAAGATCAAGACAGGAATAGCACTACTTGATCAGTACATAATGGGAACCGTGATGGGGAGCTTAGTCATTACAACAGGCTATAATGGCGGAGGTAAGTCTACACTACTTAATCAAATGTGCATTGCAGAACCATTAAGCCAGGGATATAAAGTGTTTGCATTTTCTGGAGAGCTTACCCCAAATAACTTTAAGTTCTGGCTATATACTACACTAACTAATGAACATGACTTTGTTGAAGCTACAACAAAAGATGGCAGAAAATATGTTAAGACTAACGATGCAGCTAAAAGGCAGCTAACAGAGTGGATAAATGACAAGTTATTTTTATATGACAAAAATGACAACAGTGAAGATGCCATATTGAAGATGATGGAGATCTTAGCTAAAAGAAAAGGGGTTAGAGTATTTGTCTTAGATAACCTCATGAAAATTGTACTTAATAATACATTCAGAAATGATTTATTAGCACAAAGGTTATTCGTAGATAAGTTAAAGGCCTTTGCGGTTAAATACCAAGCAGTTGTGCATTTAGTTGCACATCCAAGAAAACCAAGTGAAACAGGTCAAAAGGTAACTAAATTTGATGTATGTGGATCAGGAGACATTATAAACCTAGCAGATTATATTATTGCAGTCCATAGAGCAACAGAAAAGGAGAAGCAAGAATATAAAGAGTACAAAGACGCTATTGATTCTGGAGCCAAGTGGAACGGAAAAGGTGCTCACCCAGTAGATCCAAGAGATGGCAGCATATCACTTTTCAAAGACAGACCTACAGGCACAAGTGATAAAGAGGCAAGGTTATATTTTGATAGCAGCAGAAAGCGTTTTTATTCTCATGTACGCGAGTTAGAAAAAGATTATGGATATGGTGGCTTATATAAGCAAGAAGAATTACCGGAGGAAGATTGGCCATTTTAAGGAGGCGCCTATGAGCAAAGTTAAGATGAATAAACCAATTTTAAATGTACCGTTATTTGTTGTAGTCAATACAGATGAAATGCTATTTGAAGGATACAACGATGAAATAAATACAGTTGTGTTAAATAGCTTAGACCCAAGTGAATTTATAGACATTCTCACCAAAGAGAAAAATAGAAGTATAAATTATCATTATTGGCTAGCCTTTGCAAACAACATTGAGGGGATAGAAGGGCTAAGAAAACTTGCAAGCTTTATGGAGAAGGAAGGGTTCAAATACATCATTACAGACAGCCAAATGAGGATGTACATAAACACTCTAAAGGATAGGGGTGAGTTGGTTGCATGAATGTAAGGGATGTGATCGTAGGGTAATAGGGTGTCATAGCACATGTTCCGACTATATAGCTTCTAGAGCACAACTTGATGCCGAAATTAAGGCAAGATCGAGTTATAAGCATTCATGGCCTACAGCTAAGCAAAACTTTAGGCGCAAGACACTATTAAGTACACACATGAAGTAAACAAATCAATTTTTGTTAAGGAGGGGGTGCAGGGTGGATAGGTTAACAGAAAAGACCATTGGGACATTTAAATACGATTTGAAGGGATTTAAGCATAAACCAAGAGAATTTAATGATTATGATGCTTTCTTTGCTTACAGTATGGCAGTAAAAAGATTAGGAGAACTTGAAGATGATAACGAGCTAAGACCTATTGATGAATGGGGAGAAGATTACGGAGATTGTTTATGGTGGAACTTACCAATAGTAGAACCTCCGTATTGTGGATCGCCACTAGATATGAATTTTCCTGATTACGTGACACATTTCACAAGGCTTACATACCCAATCGGGATAGAGTGACAAGGGGGTACTGAGATGGATTACACATACTTAGTTGATGTTGACGGTTTTGAAACTTATGTAGTAGCTGCACCAACTAGAAATAAAGCAATAAGCGCCAACTATAGGAGTTATAGATCAGCTGGATATAAAAGTACCTTCATAGAGTTTAAGAAAATGGTTAAAAGTTGTAAAAGATTTAGCTTAAAGCGTTTAGAAGATGTATAAAAATAATGATTTATGAGGAGGAATAGACATGGTTACTTTAGAAGTCAAAGTTTTTAAAGATATGATTGCAAGGGTAAAGGCTACAGTAGCAAAAGAAGATACTAGACCAGCACTTACGCTTATAAATCTGATAGTTGAGAATGGAATTTTAAAGCTGTGGTCCATGAATGGATATCAGGTACAGATTATAGATAAACCGGTTGAGTCACAGGAGAGCTTTAGGGGGATGTTTAGCGACTTGTACATACATTCCAAGGACTCATATGTGGAAATAAGCAGAGACGAAAATACGTTAAATTTTAAATACATTCCGAGCGGGCTGCAATTCAGTATTCCTCAGGATAAGACTGATAAGCTAGAACCGTTTGATCTAAAAAATTTTACTGAGAATGTTGTAGCTAAAAAAGATTATGCAATTGCCATAGGCAGAGAAAAGCTAGAAAATGCTCTAAAAAAATATAAGAAAACAGATAGGTCTGACATTCTTATTATTAGAGTAGATACATCATCTGCTCTTAAGGAGATAGAGATTATTAACAAGTGTGACGACATGAAGCAAACTTCATATATTCTTCCGGTAAGATGTAGCGATATAGAGAATTATAAGGATTAAGGAGGACGATATGATAAAACAAAATATCAAAGAAGATGTATACGAATGGTTTAAAGTATGTCTGGAACCTTACACAGAAGGATGGATAAAAATATCTGAATTAGCAGATAGCAGAGGTTACAGTGCTTCATATGTAAGACAGGCAATGAGGGCACTAGAAAAGGATGGGATTATTACTAGAACTGGAAATTGCGGCGGAGGAACTTACATAACATTGCTGAATCATAACAAGCCAATGGATGGGCAGCTTAGTTTATAAAATAATTTTTTGATGAGAAAGGATGAATGCAATGCCAAGAGAAGAGGTTAGATATTATTGTGAGATATGCGGGGCATTTTGGGCGAAGAAGGAAAAGGCTACAGAATGTGAAAAAGGTCACATGATACCATTGAGGGTAGACGGAGCTATATACGATAAAGACGATAGAAAAAATAGATACCCTGATTCTGTAATGGTTGAATTTGGTAAAGATAATAGGGTGAGATACTACAGAAAGTAAACAAATTAGTTTTTGCCGAGGTGGTGGGAAGAAGTGAAAGTTAGAGAAATGATTAAATTACTACAGAAATGCAATGAGAATGATTTAATTATGGTAGACATAGATGAACATACAACAGAATTAGACATTTGTGATATCTTGCAAGGAAACGGAACTTTGAGAGGAATTGTCTTTATTTCTTTGAAAAGTGATATAGATGGTTAAATAAAATTGACTTTTTCTAAGGGAGGTAAATATATGCCAAAAGGGACTGACAGTGTAAGAGTGCTTCAGGTTATTGAAACTAGAAGCTGCAGAGGAAAAGGAATTGAAGAAGATCCTTACAGAGTTGTAATACAATATTGGGATTTTGAAGGAAATATGTTAGCAGAAAAAGATCCTGCAAAAGAAGCGGGGCGAACGGCTTGAGATATAGAATAATGCTGCTATTAGACAAGATAATGGGCGCACAGTACAAACGTTGCATAAAGTGTGGGAGAAGATTATATGCTTTGCAGTTAAGATTTTACGGTTGCAAGTGTGAACAATGCTCGAGCAAAGAGTATACAAAAATAGATTAAAATCCGAATTTGAAAGGGTGAAGGTAATGGAAGAAGGCAAAGTAATATTAGGCACTAATGAGTATCAAGATTTAGTTCATAAAGCTTCCTGCATGGGATATATAATGGAAAGATTTGAAAGAACTGTTTGTGATAATCAAGCACTGCATAATAGATTATTTGAAATTGAAAACAAGGTTTTCGAATTGGTCAACAACAAAAAGTAAACAAATTCGATTTTGAAAGGATGGTACATATGGCATGTAGAAGTGCAAAGTTTGATGAAGATTCAGGGCGTTATGATTGCTCAGTTACAGGTGACGGGTGTGTGTTTTTAGTTCCTAATAGCAAAGCATGTGTTGAGATGTATGGGGAGGGTCCAGAGGCAGAAGATGATGGAGAGCTTGTTTATCCTCCAGGATCAGGAGAGTGATGAAGATGCAGGAAGTATTACAAGCAGCTATAGATAAATGGGGCAAAGATATGCAGCTTACAGTAGCCACAGAAGAACTTGCTGAACTCATTAAAGAAATATGTAAGTATGTGCGTGGAATAGGCAATAAGGAACATTTAGCGGAAGAAGTGGCTGATGTTGAAATTGTCTTATCCCAATTAGAAATAATATACGGGAAAGAACGAGCTATAAAGAATTATACATCAAATTACTCGTTTAAATCTGTTAAAAGAAGCCTGATTCAGCTCATGGATTTTATTACAGATGAAGATGCAAAGTATGCTACAGATATGGTTATATGGAAAGTTAGAAAAAAAACTGAATGGCTTAAAGATACACTATGCCTTCATCCAGACGTTTATAGGATAAAGATTCAAAAAATAGAACGATTAGCAACGTTAATAGAACAGTAAAAGTCAGATTTGTTAAAGGAGGCAGCCATATGCCAGTAGCTTATAATTGTAAGCATTGTGGGAAAGAAATTCTTTCAGACATGGTCTGGGAAGGTAAGGTTAGTGATTTCCCAAAGTTTTTAGAAAGTAAAATTAATCAGCTCTCTCAACAATGTGAGTGCAATAATGATTATTATTTTGAGTATAACAAAAACGCTCACTCAGTACATGACTTAGACCTAGTGTTTGAAAATGATGATATTACACTCAGGGAATATATTGAATATGGAGAGGTAAGCGGATACATCACACTAGATAAGCCTTTAGAAGATATGACAACAAGTGAGCTATCACGATTGGTGGACTTTATAGAATATCTAGATACAAAGTAATAAAATCGAAATTTGGAAAGTGAGGAATATATATGAAAAAAGTTAAATTGATATGTGGTATTGATTTTAGCCACATTACTGGCGGTGGAAGTGTTGAAATAAACCAATTTATAGAAGTGAGAGACGATGCATCAGATGAAGAGATAGGAAGAGTACTGAGACAAGTGTTGATTGACAATGCATTGCATTGGGAATGGGAGGAAGTAGAGGCGCAGAGTAGATTTATTCCAGAGGATTCAAGCGGCAAGTGTTCTAACTGCACCCCTATAAAGTGTCCTAATTAAAAATATGTTGTTTTAAGTAATCCCAAGCTTTTTGAGGTAACCAACCAGCGTAATTATTGATAACTTCAATGACTAGCAGGCTATCATTATCATCCATAACTGATTTGAGCTTGTCAGATACTTGAGAAACAGATAAATTCGACTTAATAATCCAAGTTGAGTCTAGATAGTGCCACCAAGTATCGCTGTAAGAACAGGCTTTTATCGCTTCATAGAGAGAATTATAGTCCTGACCACTTTTATTGAGGTCATAACTTATTAGGAAAACCTTCATAATTGCTATCTCCTTTCTCTTTAGTATTCAGCTTGGCAGAGCTGATAACTAAATTATAGGGTAAAAGGTGGAATAATACAAATATTTACATAATAAAAACGAAGTTTGAAATGGAGGGCTCATGAAAAGACCGGATATGCTTTATGAGTGTTTAGAATGTGGAAACCAAGAAACTGTAAAAAGTAACGACCATAAAATAGATGGTAGGTGTTGTAAGGTGTGTGGAGGTCATAACATGCCAAAAGGATATATTGGATTTGATTCAGCCAAAAATAAAGGGGGAGATTAGTAATGAATAAGACGCAGCTTATAGGTAGGTTAACAGGTAATTGTGATTTGAAATATACTCAGTCAGCTAATCCAGTAGCAATAATGCAAAATGGGTTGGCAGTAAGAAAGAAGTATGTCAGAGAGGGAGAGCATGACGCGGACTTCTTTAAGATAAAGGCCTTTGGGAAAATGGCGGAGTTGATGAATAAGCATTTAAGCAAGGGAAACCAAGCCGGAATAGTCGGAAGACTCGAGGTTGAAAGATGGGAAGACGATAAGGGTAAACACAGTCAGGTAGTTATAGTCGTGGAGGATTTAACTTTTATAGGAAGCAAACAAGAGCCTGCAGGAGCTGCAGAATCTATAGTCGTACCAGAGGAAGAGGATGATTTGCCATTTTGAAAAAATAGGAGGGATAGTCAGTGGGGTATACAACAGTAGCACAGGAATTAAATATAAAGCGCAGAAGGCAAGAACTGCATGAAATGCAGAATCGAGATCAAGATGCAGTATTAAGCTCTTCCAAGATAGAAAAGATTAAATCAGAAGTTAGAGAGGGCTCTACTATTAAAGTGAAACATAAAGGCTATATGGAGAAAGAGCCATCTATTAAAAAGGTTCCAGTTATAGGAGTTAACCGAAGGTTTGTAGTTGTTCTTATTAATGGATATAGAGTCACATATCCATGGGATGAGATTATAGAAGTAGTTAAGCGGAAATGATATCAAATAAAACGCAATGAGAGTGTTTGAGACGAAAAGAAATGTTATGAAATGAAGTGATAAGATGGATAAGTTGGATTTTGCAGTATTAAATATTCTTCAGGAGCAGCAGGCCACAATGAAAATGACAGCAATTTCAAGAAAAGAGATATTAGAAGCACTTGAAATAAATGAAAAGACTTTATTTAGAAGAATAAAAGTAATGATGAACCTTGGATATATAAAAGAAGGCTTCAAAGTAGGAAAGTCATACACCTATTTCATCACAGAAAACGGTGTTAACACATTTAGGGAGGCGATGGGATGAAAAACAAAATAGGATTTATTGCAGTAGGGCAAGCAGGAGGTAATATAGGCAGTAGGCTTGAGGCGCTGGGCTACAACGTTATTTTTCTTAATACTTCAGAAGAAGACTTAAGCACATTAAATACCAAGTTTAGATATCATATTAATGGTGGCGAAGGATGCAACAAAGATAGAAATAAAGCAAAAGATCTAGTAATTAATGACTTTGAAAATATATCGAAGGAAATAGAAGAAAAATTGAATAAAGATTTTATATATGTGATTTTTAGTAGCGGTGGGGGAACTGGTTCAGGCGCTTCTCCTATGCTTATGGATCTTCTTATACAACATATGAATAAGAAGGTGGGGGCTATAACAATTATACCATCAGAGAAAGAACCTCTTAAAACACATATTAATGCATATGAGTGTTTTCGAGAGATTGAAGCAATAGAGGGCATATGTAGCACAATTATTCTTGATAACAATGCCTGTGAAAATAAACTATGTATTAACAAGGATTTTACCGAGCTTTTTGAAAAGATGCTCGATATGCCAAATCATAAAGATATACGAGGGAACATTGATAAAGCAGAAGTAATGGAACTTATCAGTTCACGTGGTATGCTTATGATCACAAAGGTAGATAAAGCTGAAACTACTGTAGCTAAAGTTATTGATGGAATTAAAAATAATATTTATGCTCCAATTGAAAATGATAAGGTAATTAAGTATTTAGGAATAATAACCGCTAAGCCGGTTGATTTTAATGAAGTAAAAAAAGAAGTAGGAAATTTTCTTGATGTGTTTCATGGGTATGGTGAAGATACGGTTTGTGTACTAGCTGGATTAAGCTTACCTTTTAAACGGCTTGAAAATATGAAAGAGATTGTTGTAGCTAATCAAGACACTGTTAAAAGAAATTTACAAGCTACTAATGGTATAAAACTAGATCAAGATATTAACTTTTTAGACAGCGTAGTAACAACTAAAAAAAGTACTTCAAATGCAAAGAACGATATCTTCTCAAAATATAGAAAGAAATAATTAAATAATAACCTAAGCACTTATGTTAAATTTTAATATTTAGCATGAGTGTTTTGGTGCTTATTTAATTAAAGCAAAAATTATATTAACTGGGAGGAGTAATATAATGGGACTAAAGGAAGAATATAAGGGATTAATAAAGTACTATTTAAAAAACTATGAAGCAGAGATGGATCAACTTGAGCTTATAAGTGAAGACATAATATACGGGGTAAATACAGGTTTTATAGATGGCAGCCGGGGTAATGCAATTAGTAATAAGACAGAGAAAAGTGCGCTTAAAATGATGGAAGAAAGAGAGAATGAAACAGAAAAATGGCTTGAAGTGATAAAATATACACTTGAACATTTCAATGGTACTGAATATGAGAAGGTGATCGATTTAACATTTAAGGAGCAGTATCAGCTGCCAAAGATACTAAGAATTTTACATATGAGCAAGAATCCATATTATGATATGGTCAATGAAGTTGTTTACTATGCAGCACTTAAAGCAACGGAGTTAGGGCTATTAAAGCACTGATTTAAAAATGCAGTTCGGGAATATTTGTTGAGGAAAAATAGTTGAGGAAAAATAATACGGGAATTTTTTAGTGTTTTCATGTGCTAATATGTTAGTAAGTAAGAATGAAAGCACGTACCTCCCACAAGTGCGGCACTGGATCAAATTAGTCCAGTGCTTTTTCTTATGGAACAAAATAACTGTTCGAAAGAAGGTGATATATTTTGAATACGGTAGAGCCTATAAGAGACTTTGGTATCTTGCTTGATATTGGAGATGTTATTAGAGAAAGAAGAGAAAGAGATTATGTTCTCTATATGAGCGCTCTATATCTAGGAAGAAGAATTTCAGATATATTGCCGCTTAAAGTCAGAGATATAAAGAACTTAGATTATCTATATTTAAGAGAAGACAAGACAAATAAAGAAGCAGTAATTGAAATACATGAAGATTTGAAAGTTATTTACAAGCAGTACTGTGAAGGTAAAAAAGATAGAGAGTATTTGTTTAGAAGAAGTAAAGGAAAGAATGAACCAATAACAAGACAGTGGTTTTGGAGAATACTTCATGAAGCTGCCAAGGAAGTTGGATATAAAGAGAAGATAGGGTGTCATTCTCTAAGAAAAAGTATGGGATATTGGATGTTTAAAAATGGCGTAGATCCTTATACAATCATGTTATTTTTAAATCATTCAGACATAGCGACGACTAAACGTTATATAGGTGTAACACGAGACGACATAAGCAAAGCTACAAGAAAAGTGTCATTTACAAAAAGAAGATAGATAAATCTACTTTTACATGATAATTTACTTAATTTAGTGTGTGTCAACTATCTTGTAAGAAGCATGAGTTTCTTCTATTAGAATCCAAAAACAAAAGATAGTTAACAGAATACAAGATAAGTAAAGTATCAAACAATTAAGTAAAGTAGCATGTAAGCGTTGATACATATAGCATGGGAACACAAGTAGTATGCAAATATCAAATTGATTAAAAAATAAGCATTGTACAAAATAACAAGGTTTTATGTCACTTCCGGTTTTTTAAAATGGAGGACGAATAGCACCTTATAGAGAGTATGCATTGTTAATTAATATACAATCTGTGATGCTATGATAGAGTATTGTTTGCATATTCTGAAAGCATTGATAGTCAATAGGTTCTTCTGAGAAATTAAAATCTCATGCGGGTCTGGCGAGGCCCGAGGTTTATCAATTTGGGGGATTTTTTTGAACCCAATTTCTTTCCTAAAAAAGCGGAAATAGGTGAGGTGAGACAAATGACAGAAACCAATAAAAAATTAATGAGTGCAGACGAGGTTGTGGTAAGCACCAAGGTCATAGCCAGCATCTTAGATGTATCTACTCGCCGAATTAATCAGATGGTAGAAGAGGGTATATTAGATAAAGTTAAAACTGGCAGCTTCAATTTAGTAGTTACCATGAGAAAGTATATCCTATATCTTAAGACTAAAAATGATAACGAGAATGCAGTTAATAGCACTGAAAAAGAGTTTGAAATTGAAAAGATGCTGCATGAAAAAGCGAAAAGGCAAAAAGCTGAATTAGAATTGGCCCTCATGCAAGGAAGCATGCATGACTCTGTAGATGTTGAGCGTGAAATGGGAAAGATGATGATGGCATTTAAGGCTAAAATATTAACAATTCCATCTAAAATATCAGCTCAACTAGCTGTTAAAAAAGATGTTATAGCTATAGAAGATATCTTGAAAGATGAGCTTTATAACGCTTTACAAGAATTGAGCGAGTACGACCCTGAACTATTTAGGCATGATACATATGTTGAACTTGAAAATGACGAGGTGGTTATGGATGGAAGTTAGAAAACAACATTCCCTCGATAGTCTGTTTAGAAATATAGCTAAACTTGTAGCTCCTCCTAAAAAAGTAACTATGAGTCAATGGGCTGATGAATATAGGCAGATATCAAGAGAAGCCGCATCAGAACCTGGTCAATGGAATACTGATAGAACTCCCTACATGCGTGAGATTATGGATGCCATTAGTAATGCAAAAATTAAAAAAGTCGTGATAATGAGTTCGGCTCAAGTTGGAAAGTCTGAGATATTACTTAATACCATTGGATATTATGTTGATTATGATCCTTCTCCAATTATGCTGGTACAGCCTACACTTGAACTTGCTAAGTCATTTAGTAAAACAAGACTTGCTCACATGATAAGAGATACCAAGATTCTTACTGATAAGTTTAATGATTCTAAGTCGAGAGATGGAGATAATACGGTACTTCAAAAATCATTTATAGGAGGGTATATAAAATTAGTTGGAGCAAATTCTGAGAAGTCATTATCAAGCGCACCTATAAGAATACTTTTAGCTGATGAAATAGATAGATATCCTGGATCAGTTGGAGATGAGGGAGATCCACTTTCGTTGGCTGAAAAAAGAACAACAACATTTTGGAATCGTAAGAAAGTCTTTGTTTCCACCCCTACTAATAAAGGTGCTTCAAAAATAGAGGATGAATACAATTTAAGCACTATGGAAAAATGGAATCTTCCTTGTCCGCATTGCGGAGAACTTCAGCCTTTAGAATGGAACAGAATTAACTTTGATGATGAAACAATGACTTGCATGCACTGCGGAGATAGAGCTAGTGAGCTAGATTGGAAAGCTAATCAAGGCGTATGGGTTGCACTGCACCCTGAACGTTCTGATAGAGGATTTCACCTTAATGAACTTGCTTCACCATGGAAAAGCTGGGGGGAAATAATAAAAGAGTTTAAACAAGCTAAAATGTCATTAGAAACTTATAGGGTGTGGGTTAATACTTGTTTAGGTGAAACTTGGGAAGATCATTCAGAAGAAACTAGTGAAGAAGTACTTGTTAAAAGACGTGAAATGTATAATTGTGAAATTCCAGATGATGTTCTTATTTTAACTGCAGGAGTAGACACACAGGATGATCGTTTAGAGGTTGAAGTAGTTGGATGGGGAGTGGGTGAAGAATCTTGGGGTATAAAATATGATGTGTTTAGAGGCATTCCTGATCAGCCAGCAGTATGGAAACAGCTTGATGACTTACTCAACTACGAGTTTTCCTATAAAGATGGCACTAAAATCCGTATAGCTACTGCATGTATAGACAGTGGAGGACATTATACTCAGGAGGTATATAAATATTGTAAAAAAAGAGAATACCGCCGGGTGTGGGCCATAAAAGGAAGAGGAGGTCCGGGAATACCTTTTGTGGGAAAAGCAACAAAAAATAATCGTGAAGCATGTAATCTGTTTACTTTAGGAGTAGATGCTGGCAAAGAGATTATTACTTCAAGACTCAAATTAGAGTATTTTACTGAGGGTGATACTTCAGGATATTGTCATTTCCCAATAGATGAGCATGCAGGATATACGATAGATTTTTTTAAAGGATTATTAGCTGAGAAATATAAAAAAACAACAACTAAACAAGGAAAGTCTAAGTTTGAATGGGTAAAAGTTGGAAGTGCAAGAAATGAGCCATTGGATATTAGAAACTATGCTACAGCAGCTTTAAGAATTCTTAATGTGAATTTAGCAGAACTTAAAGAGCAAAAACTCAGAGGAGATCTATATAGACAGAAACCACCTACTAAGAAAAGAAAAGTTTTAAGCAAAGGAGTGAGATAAACATGAGTGCATGGACTTTAGAACAGGCAAAACAACATTTACACGCATGGATGGAAGCTGAGCTAAAAGTTACAGCTGGCCAGAATTATAGAATAGGCTCAAGAGAACTTAATAGGGCTAATCTTTATCAGATAAGAGAAGAAATTAAATATTGGAAGAATCAAGTTGAAGCATTAGAAAATCAATCAAAAAGAAGAGGCACTAATCGTGTAATGCGAATAGTGCCTCGTGATTTATAAGAAAATTTAATAGGAGGGAGGTGAGAAAAGAGTATGAAATTAATCGAGAAAACTATTGCAGCCATATTTCCTCAAACTGCTCTTAAAAGAGAGGTGGCTAGAAAACAATTAGATCTTATTAACAGCGGTTATGGAAATCATGGCGCCAGTTATTCTAAAAAAAGTATGAAGGGTTGGCTATTTGGTGGTGGTGGACCTAAAGAAGATATAGAAGATAATGTCCAAACACTGCGTGAACGATCAAGAGATCTATATATGGGTGGTGCACCTATTGCTACAAGCGCAATTAAGACTACTAGAACAAATGTAGTAGGTGCTGGATTGAAATTAAAACCATCAATAGACTATGAATTTCTAGGTATGACAGAAGAAGAGGCTGATAGATGGGAAACAGATGTTGAACGTGAATTTAAGTTATGGGCTGAAACGCCAAATTGCGATCTAGCACGTATCAATAATTTCTATGAAATTCAGCAACTAGCTTTTTTAAGCTGGCTTATGAACGGAGATACATTTGCTCTTTTACCATTCACACAAAGAATAGGCATGCCATATGACCTTAGGGTGCAGCTTATCGAAGCTGATAGAGTATGTGATCCTAATTTTAAAGATTTCTCAAAAGACATAGTCGGTGGTGTCGAATGTAATGAAAATGGTGAAATAGTGGCATATCATATAGCAAACTTCCATCCATTATCCGTATCATCATTTAAAAACAGGTCATGGACGAGAGTTGAGGCCTATGGAGAAAAAACAGGAAGAAGAAATGTTCTACACATTATGGAGTCAGAGCGAATAGGTCAGCGTAGAGGAGTTCCTTTACTTGCCCCTGTAATTGAAGCACTTAAGCAGTTAGGCAGATATACTGAAGCTGAGTTAATGGGTGCTGTAGTAAGTGGTATGTTTACTGTATTCATTAAAACAAATAATCCAAGCGAACCGCCTATTGGGGAGTCAATAAGTGAAGAGGATAGAGTAGATGATGAAGATTCTAATAGTTTAGAGCTTGGAAATGGAGCAATTGTATCTCTAGGAGATGGAGAAGAAATCCAAACAGCAAACCCAAATAGACCTAATACAGCATTTGATGGATTTGTAAGCACTATATGCAGGCAAATAGGAGCCGCATTAGAGATCCCCCCTGAGCTATTACTTAAGCAATTTACTGCAAGTTATTCAGCATCAAGAGCAGCGCTACTTGAAGCATGGAAAATGTTTAAAATGCGCAGAACATGGCTTGCAAATGATTTTTGTCAGCCAATTTACAGTGAGTGGCTTACTGAAGCAGTAGCAAAAGGAAGAATCTATGCCCCGGGATTTTTAACTAATCCTTTAGCAAAACAAGCATATTGTCAAGCAGAATGGAATGGCCCATCACCAGGGCAACTTAACCCAACAGTAGAAGCACAAGCAGCCAAGATTAGAGTAGAGGAAGGATTCTCTACTAGACAACAGGAGACGGTTGAAATGAATGGCGGTGACTTTAGTAGAAATCATAGACAAAGAGTTAAAGAAGAAAAGATGAGGCAAGAAATTCCAACTATGGTGAATGTGAAAGGAGGAAGTTAATTGAAAGTCATAAATATTAAAGGACGAATTATTGGTGATGGAAGCAAGTGGATCTATGAGCTATTCAATATACCACATACTTCTCCAAGTACTATAACAAGTGGTTTGCAGGAAGCAAATGGGGATGATGTTGAAATCTACGTAAATAGCGGTGGTGGAAGTGTTTATGATGGATACGAGATATATAATGCCATAAGTGAATATAAGGGAAATGTAACAATTAAAATTGTGGGGTTAGCGGCTAGTGCAGCCTCATTTGCATCTATGCCTAAAAATGCTAAATGTTACATGAGTCCACTTTCTGAGATGATGATTCATAACTCATCAACATATGCAGAAGGGCCACATCAAGCTATGGATGAAACAAGTAATATGTTGCGAGTAACAGATTCTACAATAGCGCAAGCTTATGTACTCAAAAGTGGAAAACCAGCGAGTGAGATTAAAGATCTTATGGAGAAGGAAACATGGTTAACGGCGGAACAAGCTAAAGAACTAGGACTAATTGATGGAATTATGTTTGATGTAAAAACAGAGTCAAATCCAGTTCCTACACTTTATAATGCCATACCAATTAACGATGATTTGCTAATGAGTGAGCTTGAAAAATGTAAGTCTGTAGATGAAATTAAACTCAAGCTAACTGAAAATATTGACAAAGTACTTAAATTATCAGCACAGAATCAGCCTACTGTAATTAATACAGTAGTTGATAATAAATTGAAAGAAGGTAGTAAAATGACACTGGAGAATTTTAAAACAGACCATCCTGAAATTTACGATCAAATTGTTCAGGATACAACAAATCATGCAATAACTGCAGAGAGGAATCGTATTAAAGCAATCAATGATTTAGCGATGCCAGGAATTGAGGATATTATTAGTAATGGAATTGACAATGGAGAATCAGCTGAGAAAGTAGCTATGAACATTATTAAAGCTCAAAAAGAACAAGGACAAAAATACCTTAATGATCTTCAAAATGATGCAACAGCAGCGAATTTAGGAACAGTATCTAATGCTGCAGCACCTCAAAACAATCAAACAAAAGAAGCACAAGATGCTGAAAGCGCAAACTTTATGGCACAAATTATGAATGGAGGTAAATGATAATGAGTGATATGTTTAGCAAAGCAGGAGAGTATAACCCAGTTAGCATTATAGCAGGGAATCAAGTTCCTTTATTGCCAGAAGGTGTAACACTTGCTATGGGAACAGGCATATTATCAGCTGGCACGGTTATCGCACTATTAACCACTGATAAGACTGGGAAGGTTGTAGATAGTACTAAAACCGATGGAACAGAAAAACCATATGGTATTCTAACTGATGATGTAACACTGTCTGAAACAGAAACAACAGAAGCGACAGTATATGTATCAGGGTATTTCAAGTCAGATGCATTAATATTCGGAGGAACAGATACAGCAGCAATTCATAAAGCAACACTTAGAACATTAGGAATCTATTTAATTTAAGGGGGATTTAAATTATGAGTATTTATGATACTAAAACAATGTTAGCAGCTATTAGTCAAAAGAAACCGGTATTTACGTTTTTAAGAGATACATTCTTCCCAAATATTAAAACACTTGTGACAGAGGAAGCCGAGGTTGATGTTAAAAAGGGCAAGAGAAAATTAGCTCCTTTTGTCGCTCCAAGAGTAAGGGGAATTGTAGTTGCAAGAGATGGATTTGTAACTAATAAAATCATGACTCCTAAGGTAGCACCTATTAGAGTGTTGACCGCTGATGATCTTAAAAAGCGCCAATTAGGTGAAAGTGTTTACTCAAGTAAAACACCAGCCCAAAGAGCAGCGCAAATACTAGCAGAGGATTTACTAGATCTTGATGAACAAATTACACGTAGAGAAGAGTGGTTCTGCGCACAAGTTCTTCAGGGTGAAGTAATTGATATTGAAACTGAAGGACAAATAATTACAGTAGACTTTAATTTTACTAATAAAGTAGATTTAGAACCAGGTGAAAGATGGAATGAAGTTGGAAGTGATCCATTAGCAAACATGGAAGCATGGAGAAAAGATAAGATTATCAAGCAATCAGGAAAAGCTCCTAATATTGTCATTATGGCAAGTGATGTAGTAGAGGAATTTTTAGCAAACGAAGAAGTACAAAACATCTTAGATATACAAAGATTAAATATGGGAGTAATTGAACCTACATATAAGGGAGACGGTGTAACATTTATTGGAAGAATTCCTAAATTAGGCGTAGAAATTTATTCTTATACAGAATTCTATATTGATGAAGATGGAGAAGAAAAAGAGCTTATTCCTAGTGGTACCGTGATTATGGGATCAACTGGCAAAGGTACACGTTATTATGGATCAGTTACACAAAAGGAAAATGGTGCATGGGTTACATATGAGGGAGAAAGAATTCCTAAATACACCCCAGATGATAAAAATGAAATTGATGAATTAAGACTTGTATCAAGGCCACTACCAGCCCCAGACGATGTAGATAGTTGGGTAGTTGCTAAAGTACTGTAGGTGCAATTATGTCTTTTAGGGATATGTTACAAGAAGATCTAGAGACAGTATTTTTTAATACAAATGAATTTGCTGAACCACATAGTATAGATGGGGTCGTTATTAATTGTACAATTGATAACGACCAACTCATAAAGCGCTCAAAAAAAGAATATGATGGCATATCCGTTGGTGAAATACTGATATTTGTTAAGTCAAGTGATATCAGTAAGAAGCTTGGGCAGGGTATGCCTATTATTTTTGATGGAAGGCAGATGTATGTATTTAATATCCGTGAGGATATGGGAGTTTATGAAATTATTTTGAGCCAAAACTTAGGGTAAGGTGATAGAGTGAGCAAAGATGTTTTTATAGATACTAAAAAAATCGAAACACTTACTATTGAGCTTAAAGGTTTTGAAAAAGAGGTAGGAGAAGCTGCCTATCATGCATTAAACAGAACACTAGATCAAGTTGTTACACAGGTTGGGCGAATAGTTCCTAAAGAATATGCCATTAAAGCCAAAGAAGTTAAAGAGACCTTTGCAGGTGGAATTAAGAGACCGTCTAAATCGAATTTAGAAGCTTCTGTTGCATCGAGAGGTCATACATTAAGCTTGGCACATTTTCCACTTACTCCTTCAGACCCTAAATTAGCTAAAATGCTTGAAATTAGATATGGTACTCCGTTAAAAGTAAAAATAAAAAAGAGTTCAGGTAATAAACAAATAAGAACAAATCCTAAACCTTTTTTAGCTTCTACAGGGGCAAAGAGTGCTGATAAGACTCAATATAATATATTTAAAAGATCAGGGAAATCTAGATTGCCAATAGCTCCAGTAAGGACTTTGTCCATCCCACAAATGATTACAAATGAGAATATAGGAGACCAAATACAAAATTTTGCAACCGAGAAATTAAACGAAAGATTGCAGCATGAAATTGAAAGAGCAATGATTAGCATAGGAGGGAAGCTTAAATGAGTAGTGCAGGCATTTTAGATTTGCTAAAAGAGTACTTGGAAGAAAATGTTGCTAATAAAATTAAGCTCCAATTGGCTGATGATAACAACATAGCAAATTATAAGTTAGTTAATCCTAATGTATTCGTTGGATGGATACCACCAAAAGGCTATCTTCCAACAGATGTTGAACAGCATATTCCTTGCATTGTTGTTGGCCTTGATGATGGCTCAGATAACTCAGATTATACTACATTCAGTATCAGATTATCATTTGCAATATTTTCTCCTGGAGATCACACACCTAATGAATCAGGGAATATAAAATATATTCCAAGTTTTAATGGATATAGAGACTTATTAAATTTTATTGATTTAACTAAAGCAGCTCTTATAAGTGACACAATTATTAAATCTAAAATGAAACTGCAAGACAATGTTAAATGGAAAATGTATGAAGAGCAGCCTTATCCATATTGGTATGGCTATATGACTTTTGAAGTAAGCACTAAAGCATATCCAAAAAAAGAAATTGAAAAATTATTATAGAGAGGTGATATAAAGTGTATAAACACGGAGCATTTGCCGATATTATGGCAACAAAAGATTTTATTCCACCTAAATCTTTGGGCACACTGCCTGTTTATTTTGGAACTTTGCCTGTTCATCAGTTTACAGATTACACAGAAAAGGTTAATAAACCATTATTAATTAGCAGTTTTAAAGAGGCTCAGACAGTAGCAGGATATATAGATAGTGCATGGGGCGATTTTACGCTTTGTGAAGCAATCTACGCACACTTTAGAAATAACATACAAGCAATAGGGCCTATTATACTTATTAATGTTCTTGATCCTGATATTCATAGAGAAGCTGTGGCAGAAACAGCAACAGTTACACTAACAAATGGTATAGGCTACATTAATAATCGAAATGTTATCCTTAAAACAATAGATATTGCAAGTAAGATTCTTGGAATTGATTATTCAGTAGAATATACGGCTGATGGCACAAGAGTAATGATTAAAGACTTAAAGTCTGCATTAGGAAATAGTATCGATGTTACATTTAGTGAAGTAGATCCAGCAGCAGTAACAGATGCAGATATTATTGGAGGAACCAGCGCATCTGGAGAGAGAACAGGCACAGCTGTTCTTGATTTAGTATATCAAACATTTAATGTGGTTCCTACTATTTTGGCAGCGCCTTATTGGAGCACAAAATCAGCAGTAGATACAGCATTAAAAACAGCAAGCCAAAAAATAAACGGACATTGGTATGCCTTTGTAAACAGTGATATTAGTTCCACTGATACAGGGGCATCTACTATTTCAGAGGCTAAAACGGAAAAAGTTGATAAAGGCTATGTAAGCAGTTTAGAAGCACCATGCTGGCCGATGGGTAAAAATGGTGAAGATAAATTATTCCACTTATCAACGCTTGCTACAGTAACTATGCAGTGGGTAGATTACAATAATGATGGAGTGCCAGTTGAAACACCATCTAATAAGCCTATTGACATTAAATGTCTATGCCTTGCAGATGGGACACAAATTGACTTTGATCAAATACAAGCCAATGATCTTAATAGTAAAGGTATTCGTACTGCAACTTATTGGGGCGGTAGATGGGTTCTTTGGGGAGGTCATACTGGCGAATACGAATACGGTAAAGATATGGACAAGAGAAATGTATTTGATTCATCAGTTCGTATGCTTCAGTATATCGCTAATACATTCCAAAGTAGATATGGCATATTAGTTGATAAGCCATTCAATAGGGCCCTTAAAGATACTATTCTTAATGATATGCAGGAATGGTTAGATAATCTAATTGCGCAAGGAAGATTATTACTTGCCAATATCGTATTTGAAGAAAGTAGCAATCCAATATCAGATATTGTAGAAGGTGACTTTGTGTTTGACATTGCAACAACTACTACCCCACCAGGCAAATCACTTACAGCTAAAATTACTTATACATCATCAGGGCTTGATGTATTATTTGGAGGTGCTGAATAATGATTATATCAGGAGCAGTAATTGCACATAGATTTTTAGCAGATAGTGTTGATATAGCAGACTATGTTTCGTGTCAACTTCCCAGCATTGAATCTGCCACTAATGAAATAAAAGGAGCGGGCATATTAGGTAGCATTGATATGCCTATGACGGGACAAATCAATGCCATGACATTTAGTGTTACTGCGAGAGGAATTAATAAGTCTAATGCTAATCTTGCAAAGCCAGGCATACAGAAATTAGAGATTAGATTTAATAGAGATGTAACACAATCTGATGGGTCAGTAATCCCAGAAGGCAGTAAAGTATTCATTAACGGTGTTAACAAGAAATATGACCCTGGCAAAGTCGAGCAAGGCTCTAATATGGATGGTAGCATTGAATTTGAGGTGCTAAGATATCGTCAAGTCATTAATGGAGTAGAAACACTTTTGATAGACAAATTAAATTATGTTTATAAAATTAATGGCGTAGATTACATGGAAAAGGTGAGGGCAGCTCTTTAATGAGCCGCTCTTTTTTATGCTATGAAATATCAAAAGATAGTATCAAGAACTAGAAAATCTAAAAATAAAGAGATAAAGGAGTTTATGCATATGGAAAACCAAGCGCTAAAATTATCAAAGCCAATCATGGTCAATGGTGAGGAAGTTAAAGAATTGAAATATGATTTTGAGAATATGACTGCAAGGGACAAAATCAATGTGGGAAAAAGAATTAAGCAAGATGGGGTACCTGTGTCTGTAGAAGAACTGGATACAGACTATCACATGTACTTATTTGCTGGGGCAGTTGTAAAAGCAAATGAAGATATGGATATTTCAGACGTAATGCGTTTAAGCGCTAAAGATATCCAAAAAGGAGCTGCACTTGCAAGAAATTTTTTCTATCTCAATTCGGAGGAATAGTATCAGATAAAGAACTTAGAAAGTGTGCAGCTAGAATCACATATTGCACCTCAACAGATTATACAAGCTGTTTGAATATGTCAATTCAGGACTTGATAGAGTTTTCAGATGTGCTTGGCGAAGTATCCAGTGAAATGAGTGAGGAGGCTAAGCAAAATGGCAAGTAAAAAGGAGTTAAGAGCTCTTATTACATTAGCAGGCAAGATAGATCCTTCTCTTTCAACCGCCCTTATGAAAGCAAGCGGTGAAAATGCAAAGCTTGCCGAAAAAATGAAACAGACTAACAAGGAATTTAAGAATGGTGTAGCTGCCGGAGCTAAGTTTGGAGATATGCTAAAAGCAAGCTTTTTAGGAAATCTAGCAGCTAATGGAGTATCTAAACTTATAAGTAGCATTAAGCAAATAGGAGTAGATGCACTTAGTACAGCAAGTAGCCTTATTGAAGTATCTAACGTTGTTAATACAACATTTGGAGATCAGGCATCTAAAATTGACGCATGGTCTAAAACTACTCTTGAAGCATTTGGCATAACAGAATTGCAAGCTAAGCAGTGGTCAGGCAGTATGGGTGCCATGCTTAAAAGCAGTGGTATAGCAAGTAAAGAAAATTTATTAATGTCGGAAAGCCTTGCAGAACTTGCAGGTGACTTTGCATCGTTTTATAACTTAGATCATGATGAAGCTTGGAATAAAATCAGAGCTGGAATGAGCGGAGAGACTGAGCCGCTTAAGCAGCTTGGTATTAATATGAGTGTAGCGAACTTAGAAGCTTTTGCTCTTCAGAAAGGTATCAAAGTAGCTTATAAAGACATGGATCAAGCATCACAAACCTTGCTTAGGTATAACTATTTGATGACAACATCAGCTGATGCGCAAGGAGACTTTGCTAGAACACTGGAAGACTCCTGGGAAAATCAAAAAAGGCTACTTAAGAATAGTATTATGGATAAAGCAGCCAGCGCACTATCAAGATTTATTCCATTATTCACAGACTTTACATCAAAGGCAAATGTATTTGTGAAGAATATAGATATGGATGCATTCTCATCTAATATTGAAGATGGTTTTAAATTAGCAGGAGATTCTATATCGTGGGCTAAAGACAACTTGAATTGGTTAATCCCTATTGCAGCAGGGGCTGTAACTATCATGACAGGCTTTTCAATATTAAGCACTGTAACTAGTCTTATGGATGCATGGAAAGCATCTACAATAGCGCAGCAGTTTGCGCAGGGCGGTCTTAATGCTGTTATGGCAGCAAACCCTATAGGGGTAATGATTGTAGCTATAGGTGCCTTAGTAGCCGCAGGGCTATGGCTATGGCAGAATTGGGATATGGTATCTAAATGGTGTGTTGGAGCTTGGCAGGATTACGTGATCCCATTTTTTAATGGAATAGGTACATGGTTTAGTGGTATATGGATAGGTATGGTAGATGGTTTTAAATTTGCTTGGAGTGGAATTACATCGTGGTTTAGCGGCTTATGGGATGGTATCATAGGTGCTTTTAAAGGGTATCTAAATGTCTATGTTAGCGCTTTTAATTTCCTTATAGGCGGTCTTAATAAAATTAAGTTTGATGTTCCAGATTGGGTACCAGGAATTGGCGGAAAAACAATCGGAGTATCAATACCTACTCTTCCGGCCTTTGCACTAGGCGGCATCGCAACTCAAGCATCAATCTTTGGAGAAGCTGGGCCTGAAATGGCTATACCACTTAGGAAAACACCAAGAAGTGTAAGCTTATTACAACAAACAGCTCAGATATTAGGTGTTGGTACTAAAGGCTCAGGCAAAATAATTAATATTTATATCAATGGTGGAAATCTTGAAGAGGTAAAACGCGTAGTATTAGAAGTTATTTCAGGACAAAAAGAGGATGAGGAGTTGGTGAGCTTTGGGTAATGATTATTATATTTATACAACAGTGCAAGGTGATACTTTTGATATTATTGCACTTAATGCGTATGATGATGAATTTAAAGCACATATTCTTATGCAAGCTAATCCACAGCATGTAGCAACAATAACCTTTAGTCATGGAATAGACCTTAAAGTGCCTATTATTGAAGATGATCCAGCGGATACACTGCCACCATGGAAGAGGTGATTTTAGTGCAGCTTATCTATGAAGGCAAAGACATAACAAAAGATATTGATATAAGAACTGCTGACTTAACAGATTGTTCAGGTGGAAAATTTGATAGCATTATATTAGAGATCAATAATCCTACTAATGACTGGAGTCGATGGAAACCGCAAAAGTCTCATGAGTTGGAGCTTAGAAAAGATGGGTTTTCCAGTGGTAAAATGTTTATAGCGATTGTTAAACAGCAAGATGGTCTTATTATTTTAAAAGCAATTCCTATAAAAAAAGAATCTAAAGAGAAACGTACTAAGTCATGGGAGAACGTTACTTTTCTAGAACTTTTGAATGAATTTGCTGGCAAACATGGTCTGTCTCTTAAAACCTATGGTATTCAAAACTATTTATACAATAGAGTCAATCAGGTAGATGAAACAGATTTTGCATTTTTAAATAAAAGGTGCATGATTGAGGGCTATATACTTAAAGTATCCAATAATCAGCTAGTTATATTTGATGAAAAGAGTATGGAAAGTCAAAACGGTATAACTTTAGCAGCTTCCGATATTGTTGGAAACTTTAAGTACGATAATAAAGATACTTATGGAGCAGTGCGAATTGTCTATGGCAACATAGATAATACCTTTAAGTCTCCAAGTGGCACTGGGGAGGCTCTTCTGATAGCTAATTTAGAAGTAAATAGTATAGGTGAAGCTCAAAGATTTGCAAAAAATATACTTAGAAATAGCAATAAGTATGAACACATGATAGCATTTGATACAAAGTTAAATACAAATATTGCTGCAGGAAGCTCATTATCATTAAGCGGATTAGGTTTGAGTGATGGTAAGTACTATATTTATCAAATAATTGATAAGATGGTTAATGATAAAACAACGTTTTTTTTAAGACAAATACCAAGTTGGTGATGCAATGAATTTAAAAGGAATTATATCAAGCACTGATAATGGTTTATTTAAAGTATTTATAAAAGAAAAAAGTTATTTAAGTAATCTTTTGCCAAAATGTCTAGAGGTTGGAGAAATAGCGGTAGGGGATGAGGTTGTAGTTGCTTTTTTTGATAACAACTTATCTGCAGGAGCTATAACTGGCATACTTAAAAAGGTGGTGGTTTAATGTACATTGCGACCTTCGGAACAAAAGGATTTGTGGTAAGTGCTGATAAAACAATTACATTTGATGATCTAACCTTTGCAGCAAGCTTAGATACTGAAAAACAAGATAATCCAGGCAAAAAACCTAGCACATATGTTAAGAATGCTAATCTTGACACATTTAGTATTAAGATTCACCTTGATAGTGCATTAGGAGTTCATCCACTGGATCAGATTAATCAGTGGATGAAAATTCTTGATGATGCTAAACCCTATCCGTTTTTATTAAATGGCAAACCTTTTCTCGATACAAAATGGCTATTAGTAGATGTAAGTGGTACAAAACCTAATGTGGATATTAAAGGGAATATACTTTCAGCGGATGTTTCTCTCAAATTTGACGAGTATGTCAGTAAAGGAAACAAAAAAGAATCCTCAAAATCAAAAAAGAGCACTAAAACTAAGAAGGCAAAAGATACTAGTTCTGTTTATGAAGCACTAAAGCCAACTGAAAAAGCAGAATTAAAAGTGAGTACTGCGACTAACTTTAAAGTGCTCGAAAGACAAATGTAAGAAGGAGATGGATATGTTATATGAAATAGATACATCTCAAGAATTTAAATTAGATTGGACAGCTAAAGATACTCAAAGAACTTTGCAAAATGTTAGAAATCTTATTAGCACTTGGCGATATGAAGTTGCTTATGATAGAACAAAGGGATTAGATCCTAATATCTTGGATATGCCTTTTGATGATGCAGTGGCTCTGTATGTAGCTGAGGTCTACCGTTTAATTGAAACGTATGAGCCGAATGCTACAGTTCAAAGTGTTACTCCAATAGGATTAGATAGTTTCGGTAACATAAGCTTGAAGGTGGTGATTGAAGTTTGAGCATTCAGTTTATAGAAGTTGATGCAAAGAAAATTTATAATGAAATTTTAATAATGTTTCAGACAGCTCTTGGAGAAGTTCTCTATCCTGGAGATGAGAGAAGAATTTTTTTAGAACAAGAAACGCAGCTTATTGTAGCCATCTTTAATGCTATTAATGAAAGTGCTAAACAAAACCTCTTACGATACGCAAGGGATGAGGTCTTAGATGCGATTGGTGAAAGCAAAGATGTCATCCGTTTAGAACCCCAAAAAGCAAGCTGTATTATGAGATTTACACTATCAGCCGCACAAAATAATAATATAGTTATTCCAAAAGGCACCAGGATTACTCCAGATGGTGTTTGTTTTTTTGAAACAGTGAAAGAAAAGACTGTTCTATCTGGCGAATTATATAGTGATATTCTTACAGAGGCCACTGTTGCAGGAGCTGATCATAATGGGTTTTCACCTGGACAAGTAAAAACTCTTGTAGATATCATTCCGTTTATTGGTCAAGTTTCTAATATTGATACAAGCAGCGGCGGAGCTGATACTGAGCCTGATGATGATGGTATTAATATATGGAGCGGTTACCGCGGAAGGATACGGCTTGCAAACTCTAAAATTAGCACAGCTGGCCATGAACTAGGATATATTTACTATGCCAAAAGTGCTGATGCAAATATACAAGATGTAGTGCCTACATCTCCTAATCCTGGAGAAGTCCTTATTACTGTGGTAATGAAGAACGGTGAATTACCAAGTGAGGCGGTTTTACAAAAGGTAGAAGCAAGTTGTAGTCCTAAACACGTAAGACCACAGACTGACTATGTATCAGCTGCAGCTCCTGAAGTAATAAATTATAATATTACACTGACTTATTATATTGGCAGTGATAATCAGACTGAGGAAATAACTATAAGATCTGCTATAGATAAAGCTATTGAAGAATATACAGCGTGGCAAGATACTAAAATAGGCAGACATATTAATCCTGACAGACTAAGGAATCTTATGTTGAATGCAGGAGCAAGTAGAATTGCACTTACGGCACCAGCCTATACTGAAATTGAAGCCATACAAATAGCTAAAGTGAACTCAGTAACAATTACATATGGCGGATTAGAATAAGGAGGGATAACATGAATCTTAATCAATTAGACTTATTATCTCTACAAACAAATAGTATGAAGTCAGATAAGACAACAGTAGCACTATGTGAAGCTATTAATCCCCAACTCAATGCCATTGATGTAACTAAGTGTATCATATCTTCAAACATAGATACTATGAGCGATGCAATGTTGGATGAAATAGCTACAGAAAAGAATATTTTTTGGTATGATCCTAACGCTGAGATCGAAATAAAAAGAAATCTCATTAAAAATTGTGATAAAGTATTTAGCTTTTTAGGCACTAACTACGCTATTGAGCAGGTAATCAAGGATTATTTTGGTGATGGAGTAATAGAGGAGTGGTATGAATATGGCGGGGCACCATATCACTTCAAGGTATTAACATCAAATATTAGTGTTACAGGGGAAAAGGCTGAACAATTTAATGCCGCAGTTAATAAGGTTAAAAGACTCAGTACAAGGCTTGAAGAAGTTTTAGTTAATATGGTAGCAGACTTATCTGTACACTATGGATTTGTGCTGCATACAGGTGATAGCATAACGCTAATACAAGGAGCGTGATAAGATTATGAGCTTTGGAAGTATTATATTTACTGATAAAGGTCGCATATTACAAGCAAAAGCACAAGCTGGTAAACAGCTTAATTTTACAAAGTTACAAATAGGGGACGGACAATTAGGCGGCGCAGCGATTCAGGCGCTTAATGCACTTATTAGTCCTAAAAAGAATATCTCTATAACCACTATTAAAACAAGCAGTAGCACTGCCACAGTTGGGGGAATCCTTAATAATAGTGATATCTTAACAGGATTTTATTGGCGAGAAGTTGGACTTTTTGCGGCAGATCCAGATACAGGGATAGAAACATTATATTGCTATGGAAATGCCGGAAACTTAGCTGAGTATATACCAGCAGGAGGCGGCAGTGAAATACTTGAAAAAAGATTAGATATAGTTGCGACAATAGGTAATGCCACAAACATTTCTGCAGCGATAGACAACAGCTTAATATACCTAACTTTAACCGACCTAGATAATCATAGTAATAGCGGCTCGTCTCATCCAGATATACGTGAACAAATAAGTGATTGTTTAGAGGCGGTTGGTAATATATCATACCCAGTTACATCAGTGGCTAGTAAAACTGGAGCGGTTGTACTTAGTAAAGCAGATGTAGAACTAGAATCGTTAGACAATGTGAAACAAATGCCAATGCGGAACCGTGGTACTATCACACAAGACCCAAATACAACAGTAGAAGGACTTATACTTACAAACCACGCTAATACGCCAAATACAGGTTATTACTGGCACATTCAAACATATTTTTATGGTGGCATAGACACAAATAGTAATAGAGTACAAGTGGCCGAACAGTATAACGGCGGTGTCTCTATGTATTTACGTAACTATTTCAGCGGTGTTTGGTCGGGCTGGGTACGTTGCGATAACCCAGCTGTAGCAACTACTGCGGAAGCGCAAGCTGGTACAGACAATATTAAGTATATGACGCCAGCTTTAGTTAAGGCGGCGTGCCAAAAGTTTGGGGGTGATATTGTGGGAAAAACATATCAATTTGAGAGAATAACTATGGCTGCGGTAACAACTGAGCAGCTAATAAAAAGCTACACAAACGCAAAAGGCGGTATGGTAAGAATAATGTCACACGCACACTTCTATTTAAGAGACATAAGGATTGTGGTAGACGGGGTTACGGTAATCAATATAACAAGCGACCCGACTACAGTGTTCACAACGGATGCCGGATATGGATCTTCGCACGCATTAGACATACCGTTTAACAACAACTTTCAGTTTTACGGTAGATTAGACACCGCAGCTGCTGGCCTAAGAGTAGGCTTGCACTATTACTTAAATCCTTGATAGGGGGCATATATGCGATACTACTATTTGCAAATTAGCGAGAATAATACAATTTTACAAGTGATCGACACGTTTGAAGAACAAGAAAATATGGTAGCGTTGACGCTAGAAGAATACGAAAAAGCACAACAGTACAATAAGTTCAACACAGAAACTAGGGAATTCAGCGAGTTAAAGCCAATTTCTGAACCAAAACCAAGTGAATTTGAAGCCTTAAAACAAAGGTTACAATCAACAGAAGATGCTTTATTATTTATCATGGATATGATGGGAGGAATGTAAGATGTATGGATTTATTTTAAATATGTGGGTTATGAGAAGAATTAATGAAACGAAGGTAAGAAGTTATGTCCCTTTGTATATTACAGAAGAAGAAGCAAATATGATTTTAGCAACGCCGCAAGTATAAACAAATAATCATTTTTTAAGGTCCGTAGAGGGCTTATTTTTATGCCCTCTTTTAACAGAAATTATAAGATGGGAGGCAATGAAATGAATAAGATCGGCTCAAAGTTGATGTGCAAAATTAACTTTATGACAATAAAAAAGAACGGTACACGTTCTATAGAAGCAACTTGTACCAAACGTTCAGAAGTATCAGTGATTATAAATTGTTAGAAGCCTAATTGTCTTGCTGCATATTGCGCGCCGGCTTCACTTAGCATATCTTCCCATGACTCAAATTGAGTTACTTCGGAGATATATGTATCTAATTCATCATCAGGAATAGCTTCAAAGTCCTCAGGAGAATTTACAACAAATGGACTTTTTTCAAATAGTTCATCAATACTTGAAAATTGAGTGCAAGATGCCATGAAATCCTCAACGAATAAATCTTCAAAAGTAACTTCATGTTCGCCATCTAAAGCTTCAGCTCTATCTGCCAGATCTTGGAGGCCTTTTTCAAATTCATCTAAACCAGTAAGTTCAAAACTCATATTATCATCACCTTTCTTTTGTATTTCAGCTTGGTCGAGCTGATAAATTAATTATAGGAGAATAGGAAAGATATTTCAAATAATTTTAAATTATATAACAGCAAGTAAGGAGAGTGATGTAATGCAAATAAGTGGCACAGTAGTTGCATTTGTTAGTTTATTCGTCGGTCTATGTTCTATTGCGAGCTTTATAATTGGACAATCAAAAGGTGCAAAAACCGAGAAAGAAAAGATTGCAAAAGAAAGTTTAGAATCTGGTGAGGAACGGGGAGGATTAAAGACAGACATAAGTTATATCAAGCGAGGAATAGAGGACATCAGAATTGATATGAGAGCGCAAGAAAAGGTAAATATGGACTTTCGTGTGGAACTTACAACAGTAAAAGAAAGTGTTAAGTCTGCACACCATAGAATTGATGAACTTGGAAAGAGGAGTGAATAGCATGAATGAAACCGAAAGCATTGCAAGCATTATCCGGGAGTACATCACAGTTGAGACATTTTATACAATCCCCTTTTTAATGTGGCTCGGTATGGTCCTAAAGAAAAGTAAAAAGATTGATGATAGCCTTATCCCAGAAGTGTTAGCTTACATAGGCATTGCTATTTCAACTATGGCTTGCCTAAGTATGAATAAGCCAGATGATGTAATGAGGTGGGTACTTCTTTTTGTAACAGCAATAGGACAGGGTTATTTTGCCGCGGCAGCGTCTGTTATGCTTCATCAGATCTTGAAGCAAAGAAAAGCATTTAAAATATTAAAAACATTTGATGGAGGTAGTGAAGATGATAGAAATTAGTGGATTAACTTTAATTTTAATAAGGGCGGTATTGCTGGTATTTGTTGGCTTAGTAACTTATATTTTAGTACCATGGTTAAAGACGCTTAAAAATGAGTGGTATGTAGCTGCAGCAGTAAAAGCGGCTGAGTTTATTTATAAGAAAGCTGTGAAAGCTGGTCCTGAGAAGCGAAATTATGTTATCGCATGGCTACAAAAGAGAGGTATCCATATAGATCAAGAAACATTGGATATGCTTATTAATTCAGTTCTTCAGGAAATAGATAAAAAACCAAAAGAACAAGTAATAAATATAGGGAGTGTGATCAAGAATGAAAATACTAATTGATCCAGGACATAGGAATAACTCTTTAGATTATGGAGCAACTGGTAACGGCCAGAAGGAATCTGCACTTGCATTACAAATATCAAAACGACTCAAGTTAGAACTGGAGAAACACAAAATAATATGCTTCTTAACAAGGGAGTCTGAAGAAGATACAATAAGTGTATCTGAAAGACCTAGAAAAGCGCAAGCTCTTGGAGTTGACTTACTTATTAGTATACATATTAATAGTGCTGCCAATATATCCGCAAACGGGATAGAAGTCCTGTATAAGCATGAGAATATCCTAGGTAAAAAATTATGTGATGCCATGTGCAGAGTTACTGGTGCGAACAACCGTGGGGCAAAACTAAGGAATGATTTAGGAGTTTTGAATGGGTTTAGAGCATCTGTTTTAGTTGAATGTGGCTTTATTTCAAACTATAGGGACTGCACATTATTAAAAGATAACATTTACCAGGAGAGAATTGCTAAGGCTATAGCAGATGTTATTGTATCTGAATATAAGATAGTTGTTACTCAACATGATGTGCCGCTTATTAATGCGGTATCAAAATTAGTAAGGTCCGGAGTTAACATTAATGAGGCTTCATGGAACAATATTGATAGAATGAATCTTATGTATGCACAGGCATTAATTGAAAAGATAGGTGCGCTATTTGGAGCTACAAACTATTTTGCGTCTATAGATGCGCTTGTTGAAAAAGGCATTATAGGACAGCGCAAGATCTGGGATGATAAACAATTTAAAACTGAATACATTAGGAGCCTGCTCATAAAAGTAGCTTCGAAAATTTAAAGGTAGGGCTACGGCTCTGCCTTTTTTTGGCTTTCCAAAAGAAGTTTTTTCAGTATCTTTTAAAAAATATTTATATCATAATTGCTCAGTTTTTTAGAAATGCAAAAAGTAACATTCCCAGATACATTCATGATCTTCAGTTGGGTCAAAGAATCTCGTATTTTCAACGTTTATAAACATTTGCCATGACCAATGGTTGTTACCAATAAAAAAGAATAGAAAAAGAGTAGAAAGAGCATCATGTTTCTAACATATTGCTAAATCCAATTTAAAATGATTTTTTTAATCCAATATCAGTTTTGTTATATTTTTCGATTACGACGGTATCCTTTAATTATACGACCAAATAAGTCTAAAAAAATCAAAGGAGGAAAAATTATGTTGAGAAAAGTATATACAGCAGAAAAATGGTTAAAGGTTAATAGAAGAAATAAGGAGTTGTTGGAAGACTTTGTTTTAGAGATGAAAAGCAATAAAAAAAGTCCAGAAACAATTAAGCAATATGCAGCAGATCTAAAAATGATATTAGTGTACATACATGATGAACTTGATAACAAAGACATATTACAATTAAATAAAAAAGACTTTCGCCGAATCAAAATGTGGTTCTTAGATGAAAGAGAGGTTTCCAGTGCGAGATGCTGCAGAGTTATGAGTGCACTTCATAGTATGCTAGATTTTGCAGAGGACGATGATGACTATGACTATGAATACAATAAATCCAAGAAAGTCAAAGGTGTACCTAAAAAAGCTGAGAGAGAAATTATATTCCTAACTGATGAACAGATAAGCAAAATCAGGAAGCATTTAATTGAGAAAAAGAAGTACAAGCTATTAGCACTTACTGATATCTATTACGATAGTGCTGGCAGAAGAAAAGAAGTATTGCAAATTAAAAAGAGAGATTTACTTAACAGAAATTATACGAATATTGTAGAAGGCAAAGGGGGAAAACAATTCCCTCTTTTATATTTCTCAAGAAGCAAAGAGAGCCTTAAACTTTATTTAGATACCAGAACGGATGACTATGATAGCCTTTGGGTATGTTATGAAGGGCAAGAGCGCGTTAGGCCAGCGAGGTACAGCTCATTATATGAATGGACTATGACACTTAGAAAAATCCTTAGTGAAATAGAGGGTAAAGAAATAAAAATTACACCTCATAGCTTCCGCCATAGCGCCATTGAGAATATGAAGCGTGGCACTCACTACATATGCAAAGAACTTAAAAGAGAGAAAGGATTCTCCTTAGAGGAGCTTAAGGTCTATGCTCATCACGAAGACACCGGAACTACAGAGTCATATTTGAAAAATGATGAGGCGAATGTACTATCAAACATGTTTAGCATTAAATTGGATTAATGCTAATATCTATACGAGGAAAGGACCCAAGCATCTAATTGCTAGGGTCTTTTTTTATTTCGCAAATATCGGAAAGTTGACACTCAAAATGTTGGCATATAGTATCCAGAGCATGGCTGCTTATATATTTATTCTTACTTATTTTTGCTGTAACAGTAGTATGTAAGCCTACGACATCATTAAGATATCCTTTTTTTAAGTTTTTTCTAGCTAACATAACTCGTAAAGGTGTATAGTCAAACATTTTATCCCTCCTTGTTTACTATAGTATACTGTAAATATTTTACAAATAAAAGTTATCTTCAATAAAATGTATTTAAATTTCACATATATGAAATTTTTGTGCATATAAATTATTATAGCTACAAAATAGCCAGAAACTGTACAGGAAAGGGAGGTATTATGGATAAACACATTTATAT
The DNA here is from genome assembly GCF_900095725.1 of Cellulosilyticum sp. I15G10I2. Taxonomy (NCBI): domain Bacteria; kingdom Bacillati; phylum Bacillota; class Clostridia; order Lachnospirales; family Cellulosilyticaceae; genus Cellulosilyticum; species Cellulosilyticum sp. I15G10I2. The sequence continues at coordinate 766,298 of NZ_FMMP01000006.1, read as the reverse complement.
TTCAAATGAATTAGTCGGTAAGGTGCTTAAAAATAGTAGTAATGCTAGCGAACTAATTGTAGAGGCAATTTTATATTTTCTAGATGCTATTGAATCAGGAAATATGAATCAAAGGGAAGTTAATCGTATATTCGCAAAAAAATTAATTAAATTCGAATAGGGTAAGGCCGTTGGCGTCGCACGTCGGCCGCGTTATTCGTCATTCGCTCCAACTTCACTCGCTCATTTCCTCATAGGCACACATAAAACAGTTTATCCATAGCTTGATAATACAATGTTTTACTATACAAACGGTTTGAATAGTTGGTTTGAATACCTAAAGGAGGTAACGTAGATGTCTAAATATGGTCGTACACACAATAATCCATATGAAGTATTAGAGGGTTTAATCAAAGGTTGCCATGAACTTTACAAAGCCACACACCCTGAAGAGGAAGATGAGTATGAATATGAGAAAGGTGAAGAGTCATATCTAAATGAATTTTTAAGAGAGTCTGGGAAAGTTGGGAAAGATATAGTTAGATCATTTTACGATATAGTTATAAAGGGGAAGTAGCAATGAGCAAAAATAAAGAAAATGATTATGAAGCATTCGCGTATATGTTTCTCGGTGGAGTTGGTAGCCTGGCCCTATCAGCAACTTTCCCATTCCTTTTAGTTCCTGGCGTAGTAGCTACAGTCGGAAGTGTCGGGTTAGCATTTTGGGAGAACTTTGAGTTTAAACAAAACAAAATGTGGGAAAATATAGGGCTAGTCACAAAAGATGAGAAGGTGCCTATTTGCATTAAAACTATTAAAACAGACGTAGGAGAGCAGAAAGTCTATTATGTACCTGCTGGATTATCAGGAGATCAGATCAAATCAAAACAAAATGAAATAGAAAATGCTCTAAAGAAAAAAGTTAAGATAGATATAGCTGATAACTTCAATGTGATTATACAGACATTTCATAAGGCATTAGGTGCATTATATAAATTCACAACAGATCATCTTCAAAAGGATTTGATGAAGTTTTCAGCAGGATATAGCCAAAGTATTAAAGGTGAAAATATAGAAGTAATAGACCTTAATTCTAGTGACTGTCACATGCTCATATCAGGGACTACTGGAAGTGGAAAAAGCGAGCTATTAAGGCAGTTGCTAGTACAATTTATATTGCAAACAAAAGGACTTATAGCAAAAGGCGAGCTATGGATAGCAGATCTAAAAGGTGGCGTAACAACTAAATTATTTAGTAGAGCCAGTAATTGCACTAGGTATACTATTTTCCAAGAAGATACTATACAGATGATGCAAGAGCTGCATGAGATAATGATGAAGCGATATATAACATTGAACAATGGAAATTGTGTTGATTATAAAGAGTATAATGCCAAGTTTAAAAAATCACCTATGAAACCTATAGTTTTTGTTATAGAGGAATATAGCCTGCTATTCAATAATAAAGCTGCAGCAGAACTATTATTCTTGCTCTTAAACCTTAGCAGAGCCGCAAATATAAGCGTAATATTAACTATACAGAGGCCTGACTTCAAAACTTTAGACACGCGTATTAAGGCCAATTTGCGCACTACAATATGTTTCAAAGTTAAATACGATGTAGATTCAGAGATAGTGTTAGGCCATGGCAATTATCTTGCCAGCAGAGAACTTAAAACAGCTCCACCAGGTCGAGGCATCCTCAATGATGAAAAACATGATGATATTATATTCCAGAGCCTTTATATGACTACAAAAGAAATAGAGTGCACATTAAAAGAGTACCTAACTAAAAAAGCTACATTTAGTACCTATCAGAATCAGGCAAAAGAAGCACCTAATGAAGATCTTAAAAAGGCTACTAAGGATGATATTAAAAAGATAGAAAGTCTTGTTTAGGGGGTGATTTCGTTGCTTACCGAGAGAGATAATAAAGCACTAGAATTTATAAAAAAGAATCCTTGCCGTAGTGATATTATACACATACTATTTTATCCATCCTATAGAGTAGCAATGTACCGACTTGAAAAGATGGTTGATGAAGGGTATTGCAAGCGTTATAGGGAAAATCCTAATGCAAAATACTTTTATTATACTGGGAATAAACCTCGACAAATAGAACATATGGATATGGCAGCACGTTCTATCCTCTGGATCCGAAGCAAGGGATATGAGGTGCTTAACTTTAGGCGAGAGGTCAAACTTGATGGTGCCAGACCTGATGCAGTGATAGGAATACAAAAAAGCAATGAATACGGGGTATTAATGATAGAGATAGAGAGATTCAACAACACCTTAAATAAAAAAATCTCCATATACGAAAAAGTATATAGAGAAAGAAAGTATTTTAATTCATTCAAGATATTATATGTATGTAGCAAAAAAGTTAGAAGCCCGGTTGTACCTATAATTTGTATAAATCCTAAAGAATTCTTTTAAAAATATCTTTAAAAAAGAGAGAGCCATACCGTAATAATCTCTCTCTTTTTTTGTAATCGAATTGTAATATTTTTGAGTTATATATTTTTAAAACCAAGGTATACTAATATTAAGTAGAAAAAATTAAACAGAGAATCCACTCATATTAAGAAACCTACCTGTACTTATACCGTAAGAAATCTATAAACAATCTGAAATCATATTCAAGTTGTCCTTTAGAATTATCCTTTAAATTAAACCTCTTTTTTAAAAGAATTAAAATATCATCCACGTCATCAGTAAAAAAGCTTATGATATCAACATTGAGTGCGGCAGCTATGTTCTCCAGGAGTTCAATTGTTATTGCCGTTTCACCATTTTCATACTTTTGTAACGATGACCGTGTCACCGAAATCATATCAGCCAATTGCTGTTGAGTCAATTTTTTATCTTTTCTCATCTCTTTTATTTTAGTACCTATATCCATGCAATCACCCTAGATGAGTATAGCAATAATAGATGCTGTAAACTGAAAATGCTAATTAATATTGTGCGTAATAATATATATGCTCAACAATATTGAGCGTATTGTATTGAAATTAATACACATTTTTCTGAAAAAATGTCAAAAAATGATAGCAACTCTATTTGTTAAATGTTAAACTTAATGCAACTAGATCTAGCCACTTAAGTGTAAATGTACATTAACTCAAAAAATAGAGTCTTGTTTAAGCACATTATAATTTAGGAGGTAGTTTGCTATGCATAAAATACTAGATTGTGATGGGGTTACAATTTACTTGCACTGTGCAGATCTAAGTATACACAATGGATTTGTGTATGTAGCTGTTCCGAACGTATATGATATTGTGATCAATAACAATATCGAGGATACTATTAGAACGGCTATGATTGATCAACAATGTCAGTACATATTGCAAAATCGCCCCGAAGAGTTTTATAGTTTATAAATCAAAAAAGCAGGACAAAGTTATTTGTTCTGCTTTCTATCTATAATAATTATCATACAGTTCATTCAATTCAACAGATAATACATTCGCAATTTTTGAGAGTTTTTCAATACTTGGATGAGTATGCCCTCTCTCATATCTAACCAGCGTATTTTTGCTAATACCTGCCATATTAGAAAAATCACGTCTATTTATATCTAGCGCTGTTCTTCTAGAATATATTTTATAACCTGTTGAGGCTTTATTTTTATCATAATCATTGGTAATATACTTAATATCTATATTCGTGTTCAGATACGCACTTGTGTAGGGGTTGCATTGAGTATGGCCACTTCATCCATTTCCATGATGTCTTTCCATTTAATATGATGCTCATTAAATAAGTCTCTTAACTCTTGATTTAAAACACTGCCTAGTACATAGCTATTAGCGGCTTCTAAAAAGAACTGCTCAATCGAAATATAAAGATTGCTAAGTGGTGTATAGACGCACTTGTTATCCTTTGAAAAGGGTATAGGGCCGATAATATATGGACAGTTTTTTATTTCACTTAGGCAAGAGCATACCTTAACCTCTTTTGGAATATCTGGATGATTAATCCCATAGACAGAAACATCTATTCCTTTTTCAATAAGAAGCTTACATAATCGTACAAACCTTAAGTCGCCTCCGATTATGGCAACTGAAATATTACTCATGTTTCATTCCTCCAGCCTACTTTAAATGTCTGTAGTATAGAGTATGAGAATTCTTAAATGATTGTGCTTGTATTTATTTATTAGTGATCTGAGAAATGTTTTTTAGCATAATAGAGATTGTTCCATCAGGATTATTAATAAATTCAATATAGTCAGGGTTTTTAAATAAAGGTGTTGGAAATTTAATTTCTATACCGGTATCAGTTTTTAAACGGTGAGAATTAAACTTATTAGTTAACTTAGTATCAGATATTTCAAGCGTAGTTTGAGCTATGCCAAACTCTTCTAGTTTTTCCATGCAATTTTCGTAAACTTCTTCGTCCTCACCAAATGTTTTGTGTAGAATTTCCTGAATAGGGAGTGACTGAGTTTGAGAAAGGCTTTCAGATATGTTGTTTTTAAGTTCAGACAGTGCTTCAATTTTATTATCATAGTGTGTTTCTATTATTTCTGCTGTAACTTTTTCAACGACCTGTAAAGTTTCTTTTACAGACAAAGCTTCTGTTACATCTAAAAGCAAAGGTAAATAGTTGCTCTTAGACTGATCTAGTAGAAGTACCTCCAGCGACTCAAGATTGATAACAACACCTTCTTCTATTTGTTTGTTTCCCGACGGAAAGATCCCCTTATGCTTAATAATTTTTGTACAAACACCCTCTGAATTTGTTTCCACATGATGCGTATAGGCTTCTTTATAGTTGAGTTTTAGTATACCAATAAATAAAACATTATTAAGTGTAAAGTGCGTAATAATTAAATCTCCAGCAGGAATATTACCATATTCATTCATATAGCGGTAATACTTTTGAGCAATACTGCATGAGACGGTATAAAAATTCTCGTCTTGTAGTGGTTCATTTAACAGAGCTCTAAGATCAGAGGATTCGTTAAACGAGACTTTGGAGCTGGCCGTATTTTCAATTATTTTAATTAAGTGTTTGGTAATGAAGGACTCTGTTTCATCATCAAGTACTAATAAATTCGTGGAAAAAACGGGCATATGTAATGATAAATCTAATACGTGAATAATTGTATGATTAAAAGTTATACTCATAAAGAACCATCCTTTATTATTTTATGAAATAAGCACCTATACAGATAAGTGATTAAACCCGTATATATTTTACTAGAATTAAGTCAGGATGTACAGGGATATTACATCTATGTTAAATGGGCAAGGCTGTGTTATAATACTAATGCTGTATAAAAAACTATTTTATATTATAGAAGATTATAATAGAGGATAAGGAGTTAGTGTTGTGGAGAAATATAAAACATCAAGAGTCTGTTCATCAGAGATTCATTTTGAAATTGAAGATAATATTATTAAAGAGGTTTCATTTGTTAGAGGCTGTGCAGGTAATGCTTTAGGTATTTCGGCCTTAGTTAAAGGATTAAAGCCCGAAGAGGCAATCGCGAAGCTTAAAGGCATTGACTGCAAAGGACGGGGCACCTCGTGTCCAGATCAACTGGCTAGTGCTTTAGAAGCATATATTAATAAGTAGACATAGTCTACTTTGGAAAAAAGGTTAATATATATAGTGAGAAATATTAATATTGAAAGGACATAAACTTATGAATATCATTGTCCAAAAATTTGGTGGAACTTCGGTTGCAACAGATGAAAGCCGTGAAAGGGTTGTGGGGAAAGTTATTGCTGCAAAAACGGCTAGAGACTTTCCAGTTGTTGTTGTGTCAGCTATAGGTAGAAAAGGATCACCTTATGCGACAGATACCTTACTTGATTTTGTTACTTCCCATGTAGGAAGTATTATGGATAGAGAATATGATCTATTGCTTTCATGCGGTGAAATAATTGCTGCAGTGGTTATTGCAACATTGCTTACAAATAAGGGTTATAAGGCAAAAGCATTAACAGGCGGTCAAGCAGGTATTATAACAGATACGCATCATAAAAATGCAGATTTACTCTATACACATCCAGACCCCATTTTAGCTTGTATCGAACAAAATACAATCCCAGTCATTGCAGGATTTCAAGGTATGAGTAAAGACGGGGAGATTACAACGCTTGGTCGTGGAGGCAGCGATACAACCGCGGCATTATTAGCAGCGGGGTTAAAAGCTAGCCGCATCGAAATCTATACAGATGTAGATGGTATTATGACAGCAGATCCTAGAGTTTGTGATAAAGCAAAAATTATTCCTGCGATAAGTTATAATGAAGTTTTTCAGATGGCTGACAGTGGGGCTAAGGTTATTCATCCACGAGCTGTTGAGTATGCTATGCGTAGCAATATTCCACTAATTATAAAAAACACCTTTACAGACGAAGTAGGAACTTGTATTACTCAAATGGCAAAAATTGTTAATGGTAAGAATAATCATCATCTTATTACAAGTATTGCCCATAGAAGTGACAGAGTACAGTTTACGATTCAGGATATTGAAGTAGATGATCAACATTTATTAGATCTTATTGCAACACAAAATATTAGTATTGATCTTATTAACATCTTTCCGCAGTATAAAGTATTTACAGTAGACAGGCAACATCAAGCAGCACTCGAGACATTATTAAAAAATAGTCATCATCAGTATACACTTTTAGAAGATTGTGCAAAAGTCACTGTTATTGGAGAAAGAATGACAGGCGTCCCCGGTGTAATGGCTAGAATTGTAAAAGCGCTTCAAAAAGCACATATCGAAATTCTTCAGACAGCCGATTCTTTGACAACCATAGGCTGTTTAATCAGGCAAGATAATGTAAGCCGTGCGGTTAGTGCGCTGCACGATGAGTTTTTGCTTTAAATTTTTGGCAAGTTATGGGCATATTGTTTAAGTGTAAATAGGGTATGAAGATACAGTTTTTTTTGCATACTAAGCTTAAATACTATGCGAAAGGAAATAACTATGTCTAAGAAAAAAGAAAATTTAGATAAAGATGAAAACCAAAACAAAGACGATAATGTGCAAGAAGACAATAATTCCAGTGATGCCATTGAGAGTATCAAAGAACTTGGTCAGCTGCCCTCACATGCTGCTGAAGAAGAAAGCCCTATTCACTGTCTGACTATTATCGGGCAAGTAGAAGGTCATGTCAGCTTGCCTCCTCAAAATAAAACTACAAAATATGAGCATCTTATTCCTCAAATTGTAGGACTATGTGATAATGCCAAAGTTAAGGGGGTGCTTGTTATTTTAAATACAGTAGGAGGAGATGTTGAAGCAGGGCTTGCACTTGCAGAACTTATTGCATCTGTTAGTAAACCAGTTGTTTCTTTAGTTTTAGGAGGTGCTCACTCAATAGGTGTACCTATTGCGGTTTCTTCAAATTATTCTTTCATTACCCCTACTGCAACTATGACCATTCACCCTGTTAGAATGAATGGTACCATTATAGGCGTGCAGCAAACCTTTGAGTTTTTCGATCAAATGCAAGAAAGAATTGTAGCCTTTGTTTCTAAAAACTCTCATATATCTGAATCACGTTTTAGAGAACTAATGTTAGATGTTGGTAAACTTGCGAGAGATGTAGGGACTATATTAGTTGGTAAGGAAGCTGTAGAAGAAAAGATAATTGATGAAGTAGGCGGATTAAGGGAGGCTATGGCAAAGTTACATGAATTAATAGAAGCAAGTGAAGGTGGTCAGACATGATGTACTACTCCGTTGCGCCAATTTATGGACTAGAAGAAACAATTGAGTATGCAGAACTTGATTATAATGGGTATTCTGTGTTAGCATGTAAAACGTGCGAGGGATATATTCTAGAGAGAATTTTCTCTACAAATCCTAAAGATTACCTACGTGAAGACCTAAAACCTGGTAAATTACTCGAAAATAGCCTTATCAAACAAATTATTAAATGATATAATAATAGATGTATGCAAATGCACACATCTATTATATTTTTGATTTTTATTTTACAATAATGTACATACATATAAAGGGGTTACTTACAAATGGATAAAGTATCACAAAAGAAAAGGCCGAAGACAAAAAAAAGAACTTCAAAAAAAAGCAATTCTCAGAATAAGATGCAAAATGTATTGCCTGAGCCTATTTCTAAAGAAATTATAGGTGTAGGTGTCATAGGACTGAGTCTATTGATACTTATTGGTTTGTTTGTTGAAAATTCTGGAATAGTTGGAGAAATGATACGTACCACTTTTATAGGAATGTTTGGTATAGGGGGCTATATCATACCCCTGTCTGCAGGTTTGATTGGCATATTTTATATACAAGGCAATCAGCAAAGAATTGTTAAGATGCTAGGCTATGTAGGATCTCTTGTAGTGCTGATTACACCTTTATTTCATGTCATTTCATTTGGAGAGGATATTTCTGCTGTATTATTAAGTACTTATTATATAAAACAAGGTTCATGGCTTAATGGAGGATTGATGGGGGCAGCTTTAGCTTATTTATTATTAAAGCTTATTGGGCTGTATGGTACCTATCTAATCCTTATTATTTTATTAGGCATATGGTTAATTATGGTAACTAAATTCCCTATTTTTTCATGGATAAGTGACAAAATAATCCAATGTATTCAATTTATACGAGAAAGCTATCAAGTAAAAAAACAACGTCCTCGCAAACCAAAAGAAAAAAAGATAATTATTGCCCCTGCTATAGAAGAGGCCTTACAGGCTATTAATCAAGAAGACATAGAACCTATACAAGTCTACGATTCAGAAAGTTACATAGACTCCACAAAAGAAGTGTTTAACAGTGATTTAGAGATTAATCACACAATTAATACTACTAGTTCTCCTATTAGTCCTATTGTGGTGGAAGAAGAGGAATTAGAGCAAATAGATGTTGCATCACATACTGCAGAAGATCCTAAAGAATATACATTCCCTAGTATAGAACTACTAAGTAAAGGGCAAATAATCCATAATAAAGATGCCTCCAAAAAATCTTTAAGCAATGCCAAAAAACTTGAAGAGACACTTGAGAGTTTTGGGGTTGAAGCAAAAGTAGTGCAAATACATAGAGGCCCTTCTGTAACACGCTATGAGCTTCAGCCTAAACAAGGAGTAAAAGTAAGTAAGATTGTTAATTTAGCAGATGACATTGCACTTAATCTTGCTGCTCCTAATATTCGAATTGAAGCACCTATTCCAGGAAAAGCAGCAGTAGGCATAGAGATTGCAAATGATGCAAGTGAAATTGTTTACTTAAGGGATGTTATTGATACAGATAGATTTTTGGCTTTTCCTTCTAAGCTCGCATTTGCTCTTGGTAAAGATATTGCAGGTAAACCCATTATAGCAGATATTGCCAAGATGCCGCATGTACTTATAGCCGGTGCTACAGGCTCAGGAAAAAGTGTATGTATTAATACACTTATTACGAGTATTCTCTATAAAGCAAAGCCTAATGAAGTTAAACTCATTATGATAGATCCTAAAGTGGTGGAACTTAATGTTTATAATGGTATTCCACATCTTTTGATCCCAGTTGTAACAGATCCTAAAAAGGCAGCAGGTGCTCTTTGGTGGGCCGTTAATGAAATGACTAAAAGGTATAATCAATTTGCTGAAAGTAATGTAAGAGATATGAAGGGATATAATGATAAAGTGGCCGATGAATCTCTTAAATTACCTCAAATTGTTATTATCATTGACGAGCTTGCTGATCTTATGATGACAGCTGCTAAAGAAGTTGAAGATGCTATTTGCAGGTTAGCACAAATGGCTAGAGCGGCGGGTATTCATCTTGTTATTGCTACTCAAAGGCCATCTGTTGATGTTATTACAGGTGTTATTAAAGCAAATATTCCATCGAGGCTTGCATTTGCAGTATCTTCTGGCATAGATTCTAGAACCATATTAGATACAAATGGTGCTGAGAAACTACTTGGCAAGGGAGATATGTTATTTAATCCGATTGGTGAATCAAAGCCTATACGTATTCAAGGTGCATTTATCTCAGATAAAGAAGTAGAAAGTATTGTAAAAAGTGTTAAAACTGAAGAGGTTACTTATGAAGAATCTGTGATGCAAACCCTTGAAACTTCAAATATACAAGTTAATATGGAAGAGGAAGAAGATGAACTTGTAGAAAAAGCAATAGCTTTTACTGTAGGTAAAGAAAAACTTTCTATTTCTATGCTTCAACGCTATTTTAGAATAGGATTTAACCGAGCAGCTAGGTTAATGGATACCCTGGAAAGTAAAGGGATCGTAGGTGCAGACGAAGGCAGTAAGCCAAGAAAAGTTTTATAAAATACATTTGATAAGGAGAATTACAATGAAAACGGATATTCAAATTGCTCAAGAAGCAAAACTTAAGCCTATAACTCAGATCGCAGAACTCGCAGGGATTGAGCTTAGTATGGTAGAACAATATGGACAGTATAAGGCGAAACTAAGCTATGCATTATTGGACCAACTTAAAGAGAAAAAAAATGGTAAGCTTGTTTTAGTTACAGCAACTAATCCCACCCCAGCAGGTGAAGGCAAAACAACAATTACAGTTGGTCTTGGTCAAGCGCTTTGTAAAATAAACAAGAATGCTATTATAGCGCTTCGGGAACCTTCACTTGGTCCATGTATGGGCATTAAAGGTGGTGCAGCTGGTGGTGGTTATGCACAAGTTGTTCCTATGGAAGATATAAATCTTCATTTTACAGGTGATATTCATGCTATTGGGGCTGCAAACAATTTACTTGCTTCAATGATAGATAACCACATTCACCATGGTAACACATTGGGTATTGATCCTCGAACAATTACATGGAAAAGGTGTGTAGACCTGAATGACCGTGCATTAAGAGAGATTGTTGTCGGTCTTGGAGGTCCTGTTAATGGCATGCCAAGACAAGATGGCTTTATGATTACAGTAGCATCAGAAATTATGGCTATTCTTTGTCTGGCAAATGACATGATGGATTTAAAAGAAAAGATAAGTAATATCATTATTGGCTATACGTATACGGGTGAAGCTGTTACAGCACGGGATTTAAATGCCGAAGGCGCTATGACAACCCTTTTGAAAGATGCTATTAAACCCAACCTTGTACAAACGCTTGAAAATACACCTGTAGTTATGCACGGTGGACCGTTTGCTAATATTGCTCATGGCTGTAATAGCGTGATTGCTACTAAACTAGCTCTTAAGCTTGGGGACATTGTTGTAACAGAGGCAGGATTTGGAGCTGATCTAGGGGCTGAGAAATTCCTAGATATAAAATGCAGAAAAGCTGGACTAAAACCAGATGCAGTAGTCCTTGTAACTACAGTGCGTGCTCTTAAATATAATGGTGGTGTTGCTAAAGAAGACCTAAAAGAAGAGCATATAGATGCTTTAAAGGATGGTTTTGCTAATCTTGAAAAACATATTGAAAATCTCCAAAAATACGGAGTTCCTGTTGTTGTAACACTTAATGCTTTTGTGACGGATACAGAAGAGGAGATTAATTTTATTAGATCTGCCTGTGAAGCTAGAGACTGTAACTTTGCTGTTGCAAATGTATGGGAAAAAGGTGGTGAAGGCGGTATAGAACTTGCCCAAAAACTAGTAGACGTACTTGAGCATAAAACAAGTGAATTTAAATTTTTATATGAAGATCATTTGTCTATTGAAGAAAAGATTACTACAATTGCTAAAGAAATATATGGTGCAAAAGAGGTTGTGATTGAGCCTAAAGCTAGAAAAGTACTGGATAAAATCAATACACTGGGACTTTCACACCTGCCAGTTTGTATGGCCAAAAATCAATATTCGTTATCAGATGATCCTAAAGCACTTGGAAAACCTCAAGGTTTTACAACAACTATAAGAGAAATTAGAATATCTGCTGGCGCAGGATTCATTGTTGCACTTACTGGCAGTGTAATGACAATGCCAGGGCTACCTAAAAAACCTGCAGCAGAACTTATAGATATTAATGAAAAAGGTGTTGTAACAGGATTATTCTAATAAAGAAAAGAGGGGATAAACATATGAATACACAAATAATAGACGGCAAATCAATTGCTCAAAGTATAAAAGATGAATTAAAAATGAAAGTTCAGACTTTGAGAGAACAAGGTATTACCCCTGGACTTGCAGTAGTCCTTGTAGGGGAAAATCCAGCCTCACAAGTTTATGTAAGCAATAAGAAAAAGGCTTGTGAATATATAGGTATGAAATCTTTTTCTTACGAACTGCCTTCAGAAACCACTGAAAAAGAAGTATTGGATTTAGTAGAAACATTAAACAACGACAAGAATGTGCATGGTATTTTAGTACAACTTCCTTTACCTAAACATATGGATGAGCAAAAAATTATTCTTAAAATAGATCCCCTAAAAGATGTAGATGGTTTTCATCCGCAGAACGTAGGAGCTCTTAGTATTGGTCTTAATGGACTAATATCCTGTACGCCTGCTGGTGTTATTGAACTGCTTAAAAGAAGTCAGATTGAAATTGCCGGAAAGCACTGTGTAGTAGTAGGCAGAAGTAATATCGTTGGAAAGCCTGTGAGTTTACTTCTGCTTAGAGAACATGCTACAGTAACAATCTGTCATTCAAGAACTAAGAATTTGAGTGACGTCCTTAAACAGGCAGATATTGTTATCGCTGCAGTAGGCATTGCTAAGTTTATTACTGGCACTATGTTAAAATCAGAGGCAGTTGTTATAGATGTAGGCATAAACAGAGATGAAAATGGCAAACTATGTGGAGATGTAGATTTTCAATCTTGTCAGGGGGTAGCAAGTTATATTACCCCTGTTCCAGGTGGAGTAGGACCGATGACGATAGCTATGTTAATGCATAATTGTGTATTAGCTGCCACAAATCAGGAAGGAGTATTAAATTGAATTATTTAGTTGCTTTTGTATCACTAGGATGTGATAAAAATTTAGTAGATAGTGAACACATGTTAGGGATACTTCATCAAGGTGGTTACACACTTACTGGCGATGAAGCGCAAGCGGATGTTTTAGTTGTAAACACTTGCTGTTTCATAGAAGATGCAAAAAAAGAAAGTATTGAAAATATTTTAGAAGTTGCAAGATATAAAGTGGATGGACGATGTAAAGCTTTGATTGTAACAGGTTGTATGGCACAGCGTTATAAACAGGAAATTTTAGATGAAATACCTGAAGTAGATGCACTTGTAGGTACTACCTCTTATGATCAAATTGTAGAAGTTGTTAATCAAGTATTAAATGAAAAGGGGATTAGACCTCAGAACTTTGATATTTTAGACAAGGAATTTGTCGAGGAAATGCCTAGAATTCTTACAACAGCAGGGTACTTTGCTTATGTAAAGATTGCAGAAGGTTGCGATAATCATTGTACTTATTGCATTATTCCTCAGCTTAGAGGAAAGTACCGCAGCCGTCAAATGCATAAAATTAAGCAAGAAGTCGAAAAATTAGCAAAAGACGGTGTATCAGAAATTATATTAGTTGCACAAGATACAACAAGATATGGTTGTGACCTTAAGGATGTATCACTTGTTAAGCTTATCCGCGAAATATCAAATGTTTCAGGTATTGAATGGATAAGAATTTTATATTGCTATCCCGAAGGCATTACAGATGAGCTTATCGATGAAATTAAAACAAATCCTAAGGTTTGTAAATATCTGGATATGCCTATACAGCATGCATCTGATCCTATTCTTAAACGAATGGCTAGAAAGAGTACAAATGCTTATCTTAAACAAGTACTTGATAAACTGCGTCAAGAAGTCCCTCAAATTGCAATTAGGACCACACTTATTGTAGGCTTCCCAGGGGAAACCGCCGAAGATTTTAACACGCTGTGTGATTTTGTAAAAGAAATGCAATTTGATAGATTAGGGGTATTTACTTATTCTCAGGAAGAAGACACGCCAGCGGCTGCATATGAAGATCAAATTGATGAAGCTGTTAAACAAAAAAGAAAAGAAGTACTTATGACCGTTCAGCACAGTATTTCAGAAAAATTAACCCATCAAAAAATTGGACAGGTTATGGAAGTCATTATTGAGGGGAAATTGACTGATGAAGATGTTTATATTGGCCGTACGTATCAAGATGCACCGGATATAGATGGACAGGTTTTTATTCATTATTCTGGGCAATTAATATCTGGGGATTATGTCAATGTACACATAGTTGATGCAAATGACTATGATTTGATTGGAGAGATAGTAGATGAACATAGCAAATAAATTGACGCTTCTTAGGGTTATTTTAGTTTTTGTCTTTATGGGAGTTATATGGATGCCGATGGTATCTTTTGAAACTTCCCTTTGGCTGGCACTGTGTATTTTTATTGTAGCAAGTTTAACAGATTTTTTAGATGGCTATTTAGCTCGGAAACTAAACTTAGTAACGAATCTCGGAAAGTTTATGGATCCTTTAGCAGATAAAATGCTCGTTACTGCGGCTATGATCGCTATTGTTGATAAGGGTTATTTGCTCCCTGCAGGGATTTTGCCTGCATGGATAGTTGTTTTTATTTTGCTTAGAGAATTTATTGTTTCTGGTATTCGTCTAGTAGCCGCTGCCGAAAATAAAATCATCGCCGCTAACTATTTAGGGAAAGTAAAAACTGTTATACAAATGCTGATGATTATTATTTATTTAATCCCAATTGAATTTCCTTTTATTAAAGGGTTAGCCATAACACTCGCTTATTTAGCATTACTTCTTACTTTGATTTCTGGACTTGAGTATATGTGGCAAAACAAACATATTATAAAGACTAATGAATAGAAATACCTCATCAAAAAAAACATCTTCTTATTTTTTTAGGAAGATGTTTTTTCTGATTAATCCCTGATTATTTCTACAGTATCTTTATAGATAATAAGAGGTATATAGGGATTTACTTTTTTAATTATAACATCTAAAATAGCAAAGATTTCACCATGGGATAAAAATTGGGCATTGGCGATATGCGTATAAATTATTTCATCAATAATTTTTTTATCACGCAAATCTTCTAAACTATTAAAATTATCATTTAATAAATAGGAAGCTAGTTTACATAAATCCTGTGTTTTTATGTTGTCATTTAAGTTGTGTATAAATGCTTTGCACTCATTTGAAATGGTATAAGATGAATAGGAGCCCAACAACGTCAAGGTATTATTAATTGTTTTTTTAGTATGTTGTCTGCTGTCCAAATCATAAAAAGTATATCCTAGGCTAAAGAAACCTTTACTTCTCAGATCATGAATGTAGGGATAGTACCAACTTTCATTTAAAGTGCTTTTTGGGAGCTCAAGTCTCTTAAAGCCATTAAAGTTATAAATATATTTATAAAAAAGAGCTAAATCTTTATAAGATTTATTGAGCTTACTCATACTTATATGGTTTCTAAGACTATAATCTATTGCTACAATACCATTTTCAGCCATTGACATGAGAACAGGTATTGTCCTAGCACTTCCATGAGCCATGATATCAAAACTTGCACTTCTCCCAATTACTAAAAGATTTTGAATACCTTTAGGAATCATACAACCTAAAGGAAGGCTGTATAGACATTTCCCGCATAAAGCATTGCCATATTCACCTTTTTTGGAAGCTTGAAGATCCATGGGATAACTTCCATAGGCAATTGTATTTGGAAAATCAGTATGTTCAAATACATCATTGCTTGATAATGTATCTTCTCCAACTATGCGCACCCCTTCTCGAATGTATAATTTATCTGCAATTTTATCTAAAGAAGCTTTTTCAAACCCTGGACAATGTTTTGAAAGATATTTGATGATCTCAGGAAGTTCTTTTTTAGCTAAAAGATAGGCTTCATCTACATCTTTTTTGTGGGAAGGATCTACATCGAATATCAGCAATGCATTTACTACAATGCTATTGTCATTTTGTCTTGATAAGTTTAACCCTCTCATTTGAAGTCTATCATGACTTGTCGGACATTGATACATTATATTAAATCCCCAGGCAGCATTTCTTTTAAATCCGGTGCGTATATCGTCATCATTGTCTAAATAAGAAATAATCTGATTCCAATCAGCATTTTTTACTGAAAAAATCAAAGTGGCTGCTGCACTTGTATGCGGTTCACCAAATTCTGAGCGACCTTTTTTATAGGGTATTCCGAGTTTTCTGCTAAATGAAGCTTCACTTGAACCATCAACTATAAAGGTGCCATATAATTTTTGAACTGTATTGCCTAAGGTATAATTAACACCTACTAATTGATCTTGACTCACAATAGGGGCAAGGTTCTTTGCATTATAAATTACGTTAATGTGATAATCTTTAATCACTTGATAAAAAAATGCTTCAGTAAGTTTAAAATCAATATTGTACCCATTACTGCAGGCCTTCAGAAAATCTTCAAAGAAACCGCTATGAAGTACTTTGTTATTTTCATTAAAGTTAATATCTAATGCTGTAAGCATGCCTTCTATAAAAAGGCCTCCTAAACGGCTAGATTCGGTTATTAAAGTAACATCATACCCTAATTTGCTAGCTGTAACAGCTGCCGTGATGCACTCAGGTTCACTTCCTATAATAATTATTTTATCCGACGTCAATCCATGTATAGTAAAGTAATTCAAGATGCTAAAGCATCCTAGAATACATATAATTAAAAATTTCTTCACTGTTTGACCTCCTATTTTTCTGCTTATATAAGTTAGGATATACAAATAGCAAGGTTTTATTCTAATTATCTGAAAACAGAAATTTGCCTATATCTCTTAAAGTAATACTTTATATCTTAGTTTCATTTAGTATATAATAAGATAGAATGAAATTTAAATAGAGGAGAATAGTATGCATTATAATACGATAGTTATAGGGGCCGGCCCAGCAGGTTTATTTATATCTCAACTACTTGCCAAACAAAATTTGAAAGTGTTATTGCTAGAAAGAAATGCAAAGGCAGGTAAAAAACTCCTCTTATCTGGAAGTGGACAATGTAACTTTACACACGCAGGTCCTATAAGCCATTTTTTTGAATGCTATGGAGATCATGCTAAGTTTTTGAAAAAAGCACTGACCACTTTTAATAATAAAATGTGTATGGACTTTTTTGAAAAATCAGGCATAGCTTATCATATATATCCCAATGGGAAAGTTTTCCCCAAAAGCATGAAGAGTGAGGATGTTTTAAATGCGCTACTTGTAAGTTGCCAACTGTCAAATGTAGATATTCGGTACAATAGCTTGGTTGAAGATGTCACAGTTTATGATACTATTTTTACTGTAGAAACAAATGATAATAAAAGATACTTTAGTGATAACATTGTTATTGCTACCGGTGGGAAATCTTATCCTAAAACCGGCTCAGATGGGATAGGGTATTCTTTAGCCCAAAGGTTAGGACATGGTATTGTGGAACCAAGACCTGCACTTACAGATGTACGTGTTAAGGATAAAAGTTTTGTGGGTCTTTCAGGTTTATCTTTCGAGCAAGTAGAAATTACAATTTGGCATAATCATAAAAAAGTTATAGCCTATCAAGATGGTTTACTATTTACCCATAAGGGTTTATCTGGACCGGCCATTCTAAATACTTCTAGGTGGATGCGCAAAGGTGACTGCATTACTATCAACTTTTTATATCCCAAGACGTATGAAGAAGTTAAAGCTTTTTTTACCAACCATTTATCTGAGTCTGGAAAAGAGGAGCTTATTACTTTTCTAAAAAGATTGAATCTCCCTAAAAGCTTCTGTGTGACAGTTTGTAATCATTTGCAAGCAGATCCACATATTTTATGTGCTAAGCTTCCACGAAAAATGCGAGAGGAGATTGTACAATACTTTACTAAGTTTCCTTTTGAGGTTGAAGCAGTTGGTGGATTTCATATGGCTATGGCTACTTCTGGAGGGGTATGGCTTAAAGAAGTTAATCCAAGCACTATGGAAAGCAGAAAACAAAAAGGATTATATTTTGTGGGAGAAGTATTAGATATAGATGGCAATACCGGCGGGTATAATATACAAGCTGCCTTTTCAACGGCTTATTTATGTGCTGAGAGTATAAAAGAAAAAACTAAAAAATAGAAAATATTTCCAAGGAAATATTTTCTATTTTTTAGTTTTTATAGGATATTTTAGACTATCTTCTATCTAGTGATTAAGCTTATAGTATAATAAACTTATAAAGAATCAGGCAATTTAGATTTTATGATATTATAAACTTGTTCAGGCAGTTGTTCTATCTGTTCTTTTGACAAATTTTTAGTTTCTATACATTCATGAATATAGAGTTTTACTTGAGCTGGCTTAATTTGATTATGATTAGCCTCCATAATTTTATAAGAGCCGCAAATAGAAATAGGAATGATTGGAACTTTAGCTTTAGTTGCAAGCTTGAAGCTCGCAGATTTAAATTCTCCCATTTGATTACTCTTACTTCGTGTTCCTTCTGGAAAAATAACGAGAGAATAACCCTTTTTCAAAGTATTTATTCCTTCGATAATGGCTCCAGCAGATCCTTTAAGTGTTGATCTATCCATAAAAATACAGTGGATATGACGCATCCAGGTTCTAACAACAGGTATTTTCTGTGTTTCAATTTTAGCAATAAAACCTTTAGGTTTGTTGACATAACTCATTAGAATAGGAATATCAAAATTACCTTGATGGTTGCTTATAAAAACAACAGCTTGTTCTTGTGGAAGGTTTTGGGTTCCGTACACTTCTACACATGTACCTGTACGTTTTACAGCACCTAATGCCCATTTTGAAGTAACTTTATGAATATAATCTTCACAATCAATAGACTTCCCTTGATTTTTTAATGTATTTACTTTAAATAATTTTGGGATAGTGCCTATAAGGGTAAAAGCGAAACTTATGTACCACATTAATGTTCTCATTATTGTACCTCCAAAAATAATTTATAAATTGCCATAAAGCTTTATTCCCATTATAGTATAAATATACTTTATATTAAACAAAAAAATATAATCATAAACTGTTAATAGAAAGTATCAGCAGAAAAATTTGCATATACATAGCGGGTGTAGTAAAATATTCAGTGAATATTTTATTATGCTGAAGAAATATTTAAATCTTCAGAAGTTATAGAGAAAAAACATATAAACTTGAGCTATTGATCACTATAAAGTTATTTCTCAGAATGATTGCACATCACATATTATTGTGAATAATTAAAGTTTAAAGATGTGAAATCTATAGTATAGAAGATAAAAAATATAAAATACATAAGTATTCAAGGAGGAGTTTATGGCAACTATACGAGCATTTAAAGCATATAGGCCAAGTGAACAGTTAGTTACAAAGGTAGCAGCACTGCCTTATGATGTCATGAGTACAGAAGAAGCAAAGCACATGGTTAACGATAACCCCTATTCTTTTTTACATGTTGATAAACCTGAAATGCATATTCAAAATCCTGTTGGCGATGAATTATATGCCTTTGCTGGCAATACCTTAAACCGTATGATTGAAGAAGAAATCTTTATCCAAGATGAGTCAAGTATTTATATTTATGGATTAACTAATGCTTATACAACGCAATATGGCATTGTTTGCTGTGTATCTGCTAAGGAATATGATCAGGGAATTATTAAAAAGCATGAAAACACCCGAACAGATAAAGAACTAGACCGTATCAAGCATGTTACCTATTGCAATGCGCATACAGGGCCTATATTTTTGGCCTATAAAGATTTAGATCAAGTTACAGCATGGATGATGTCGTATGTAGCAGTTAATCAACCCGTCTATCAGTTTACTTCTGAGGATGGTGTTAAACACCAAGTGTTTAAGGTATCAGATGAAGATGTAATTGCCAATATTACTGCAACTTTTGAAGAGACAGATGCACTCTATATAGCAGATGGGCATCATCGTGCAGCAGCCGCCGCTGCAGTAGCACGAAATCAAGTAAATACTAGGAGTCCTCAAGAAGAAGCAGAATACTTTTTAGCGACTATTTTTCCGAAAGACCATCTTTATATTATGGATTATAACAGAGTGCTAAAAGATGAAAGCGGCCTAGATGAATCAATGCTGTTTGATGCATTAAGGAAAGTTTTTGAAGTAGAGTACGTTGAGTCGGAAGTTTATACACCTATAGAGCGACATACTTTCGGTATGAGATATCATAATAAATGGTATAAACTGATGCTAAAGCCTCAATATGTTGAAGAGTGTGATCCAGTAGCTTGTTTAGATGTATCTATTTTACAAAAACATGTACTTGATCCTTTGTTTAAAATTACTGATCCAAAGAATGATAAACGTATTGATTTTGTGGGGGGAATAAGAGGGATAGAAGAACTCAATAAACGAACGAATGAAGATATGGATGTTGCATTTAGCATGTATCCTACTTCAATGGATGAACTCATTAACGTAGCTGATGCGGGTGAACTCATGCCGCCAAAGTCAACATGGTTTGAACCTAAACTTAGAAGTGGTATTTTTATTCATAAAATAGAGTAATACTATAAAGATTACGCATTAGAAAAAGATAAGGCAAAACACTTCATGTGCCTTATCTTTTTTTGCCATATATTTAAGACTACTTAGCAAATATAAATATTTTACTTGTTTTCAAACGTAAGTTGTGATTCGTTGTTAAAGAAAGTTTTATATCCAAATTGAACAAACATAATAACAGTTAAAGCGACACTTCCTAAAATCCCTAACATAATAGCAATTTGATATTCTATAGCTGTAGTAGGATTCGTCCCAGAAAGAATTTGACCTGTCATCATACCAGGCAGAAAAACAATGCCCATACCAACCATGGAGTTAATCGTAGGTAAGATAGCTGAATCAAATGCATTATCTACAACTTGTTTACAAGCTGTCTTAGGAGAAGCACCAATCATTAATGCTGATTCAATTAAGTGACGCTGTGAATACATCCCATCTATTAATCTAGTCATCCCAAGAGAAATACCTGTCATTGCATTTCCAATTAACATGCCTGCAATTGGAATAAAATATCTGGGATCATACCAAGGGGTTACTCTTATAACTACCAAAATAAAGAAAAGAAGACTAAACAGTGTCCCACTAAGCATTGAAATGATAATTACTCGTTTAAGTGCAGGTGAAATGCTGGTTTTAATTCTTTTAATCACATTGTATATCGCAAAGATCTCCATAAGCGTAATGACAATAAGTGTATATAAGGGATTGGGTCTTTCGAACAAATAAGCCAATATCAAACCTGTTAAAATAAGCTGAATGGTCATTCTGCATGTAGAGATAATAATTTCCTTTTCTCTATGAATGCCACGAATGCGTACAATCATTAACAGAATAACAATAAATATATAGGCAACCGCCATTTGCCAAAGCTGAAGTTCTATAACTTGGTTCATCTTTGTACCTCCTTTTGGTCAGCAACTTTTCCGTTACTTAATACAACTATATAATCTGCAAAGTTTTGGGCAACTCTTTTAGAATGTGTCACCATAATAAGGGTCTTGTGATTTTGTTTGGTATAGGCTGTGAGCTTTTCTATAATAAACTTTTCTGTACTTTCATCTAATGCTGATGAGGGTTCATCTAATAGGAGTACTTCAGGTTCGATAAGGAGCATTCTTCCTAAAGCGACCCTTTGTTTTTCCCCGCCTGATAGGTTTTCTGCATCATCATTTAAATCCTTATTTAAATGAACTATAGCAAGTATCTCATGAAGTCTATCATCTGATACAAATGGTTTTTCTCCAAAAGTTAAACCTATTAATAAATTATCTTTAATTGATCCTGTGAAAATAGCAGGGCTTTGTGGCAGCATAGGTACCTTTCTTCTTAGTTCTACTGCATTTATATGATTTATAGATTGCCCACCAAACAATATTTCCCCTTGAGTGGGAGTTAACATTTTATTAAGAAGTTTTATAAGTGTTGTTTTACCACTGCCGCTTTCTCCGACAATACATGTAACTTTTTGAGCTGGAATATGAAGATAATTAATATCAAGTATTGTTTTAAATTTAATATCATTTAGTGTAAACATAATAAATATCCCCTTTTAAACTTTGATTTCTTTAAATAATTCATAAGCCTTATTTCTAGCTTCTTCTAAAACTTCAATCCCTTTCTGCGTGATTTTGTAATATTTTCTTACTTTGCCTTCTGCCAATACTTCGTATTTTTCCAGCAAATCACTAGATTCCATAGAATGAAGGAGAGGATAGAGAGTACCAGGACTCATCTGATAACCATGTTCTTTAAGTTCCTCAATCATCCAAGAACCAAAAAAAGGATCTTTGTGGGCATGATGTAAAATATGAATCTGAATAAACCCTAAAAAAAGTTTTCTTATAATTTTATCTTGCATTTAGTCACTCCTAATTAAATTATATTTCGATATCGGTTTTCGATATGATTATAACAATATTTTTTTTCTGTTTCAAGGGCTATAGGATAAAATATTTTTCCATATCATATAATGCCTTATTTCGTGGATTAAATGAATTTTTTTAAAAAATCTACACACAATAACTATGCGTATATCATTTATGCATAGTATTTTTGAATAAGAAAGGGGCATCATTATGGATTTTGGTAAACTTATAACCGGTATTATTATCGGCGGAACTATTGGCGCAGCTGGAGCGATGTATGCTTTTACATCAGATAGAGAAAGAAAACTGATGATGAGACAAGGCAAACGAATGATGAATAAAACTGTCAATAGAATGAATGATCTCATGTAGTTAAATTTTATTATAATAAGTCCTGATCCAAAAACATATAAGATTAGGACTTATTATATGCACATTTATTGACAAAAGCCTTAACATTACATATAATTTTATAAGAAAAAGAATATGACAAGTTTAGTAATGTATATAAATAGATTAAATACTATGAAAAGAAATAGTATATAAACAAGGATTTTCAGAGAAGAAAGAAAAGGTGAGAACTTTCTAATACCTGTTTATAGAAGCAGTCTTGGAGTAAATACCTTGAAGTAGGAGTAGAGGTATTCGGGTGATTTCGTTATTAATCCTTAAGTGATGCCTTTTTTAGGTATAACTAGGGTGGTACCGCGATTAACCTCGTCCCTAATGCTGGGATAGAGGTTTTTTTATTTTAACCTAAGGAGGTTTTAAGATGTGCCTGCTTAAACTTGTTAATAAGCAAAATCATTTAAGTGATACTTATGTTCCGACTCAACTTGTACAAGAACCTCATTCAAAAATCTGGCTGTGTGAGTGTACACTTACTGCATTTTCAAGTTTAAATACTCAACTGGTTAAAGATGGGCTGGCTTCATTAATATTAGTAAGTGGTTATAGAGCTTATGACTATCAGAAAAAACTCTATGATCGTAAAACTAATTGGTTTATTGCACGTGGTTTTAGCGAGGCTGATGCAAGAATAAAAGCTAGTGAAATAGTTACACTTCCTGGCTGTAGTGAGCATCAGCTTGGGCTTGCTATAGATGTTACATCTTGTGATATGAAAGACTTAGAAGATCCGCTTACTGAGGATTTTCAGTATAAACCCGAAGGTCACTGGTTAAATCAAAATGCCCATAAGTATGGTTTTATACTGCGTTATCCGCAAGATAAAACTGCACTTACTCAAATCAGCTATGAACCGTGGCATTATAGATATATAGGTATTAAGCATGCTATAGCTTTAAAAACACTTGCTATGTGTTTAGAAGAATATATAGATTATATCGCACTTTAAACCAGGTTATATTTTTAATTGTTTAATTGCATATTATTAATGAAACTTTTAGGAGGAAAATATGAAGAACTACAGTTTAAATGAACTAAGAGAGATGTATCTTAATTTTTTTGAAAGTAAAAACCATTTAAGAATGAAGAGTTTTCCATTAGTACCACATAATGATAATAGTTTATTGCTTATTAATGCAGGGATGGCTCCTCTAAAACCTTATTTTACAGGTCAGGAGCAGCCACCAAGACAAAGAGTTACCACATGTCAAAAGTGCATCCGTACTGGTGATATTGAGAATGTTGGTAAAACAGCAAGACATGGTACATTTTTTGAGATGTTAGGTAACTTTTCATTTGCAGATTATTTCAAAGAAGAAGCTATCGCGTGGGCTTGGGAATTCGTTACTGAAGTATTAGAACTGCCAAAAGACAGGTTGTTTATATCTGTTTATGAAGAAGATGAAGAAGCTGCAAAAATATGGCATGAACAAATGAGTGTTCCAAAAGATCATATCTTTTATATGGGGAAAGATGATAATTTCTGGGAGGTAGGTGTAGGACCATGCGGACCATGCTCTGAAATCTACTTTGATCGCGGAGAAACGTTTGGATGTGGTAAAGAGGGCTGTACTGTAGGCTGTGACTGTGATCGTTATATGGAGTTTTGGAACTTGGTGTTTACCCAGTTTAATCAAAATGAAGATGGAACGTATTCATCGTTACCAAATCCTAATATTGATACGGGAATGGGACTTGAAAGACTTGCAGCAATGATGCAGGGCGTAAGTTCAATTTTTGATGTTGATACGATAAAAGCTATTCGTGATCATGTTTGTAAGCTGGCTGGAGTCATATATGGTTCGGTTTATAAGCATGATGTATCTATAAGAGTTATAACTGATCATATTCGTTCAGTTACTTTTATGGCCGGAGATGGCGTTCTTCCTTCTAATGAAGGGCGCGGCTATGTTATGAGAAGGCTTCTTCGCCGTGCTGTTAGACATGGTAAGCTGCTCGGGATTAAAGGACTTTTTCTTAAAGACATTGTTAAAACTGTTGTTGATAATTCAAAACACGAATATACAGAGCTCGAAGATAAATATGACTATATCGTTAAGCTTCTTACTGTAGAAGAAGAAAGGTTTAATGAAACAATCGAAAAAGGTCTTCATATCGTAAAAGGTTATATTGATGAACTGCAAAGTCAAAATATAACTATATTAAGTGGCAAGGCTTGTTTTGAACTTTATGATACGTATGGTTTTCCAATCGATTTAACAAAAGAAATTTTAGAAGAAAAAGAAATGACAATAGATGAAGCTGGCTTTAAAGAAGAAATGGAAAAACAACGCCAAAGAGCAAGACAAGCCCGTGGTGAAGATAGTTATATGGGTGGTAATACAGGGACTGTATTTCATCAAATGGATACGAATACCCATTCTGAGTTTGTGGGATACCATTTATTAGATTTAGAAGGTGTCATTGATGAATTAGCTAGTGAAGATTCGCTTGTTGATTTAGCAAGTGAAGGTGACACTATATATGTTGTCACAACACAAACGCCTTTCTATGCAGAAAGCGGCGGCCAGGCAGGTGACAGGGGCTGTATTATAACTGAGACTGGGAAGGTAGAAGTCAGCAGTACTTCTAAAGTTGTAGGTTCTAAAATAGCTCATAGCGGAAAAGTCATAGCAGGTACTATATCCAAAGGACAATCAGCTCGTTTTATGGTTAATACATCTGAACGCATGGATACAGCACGCAACCATAGCGCGACACATCTTCTTCAAAAAGCTCTAAGAGAAGTAGTAGGTGGTCATATCGAACAAGCTGGTTCAAGTGTTAATAAAGATAGACTGCGTTTTGACTATACACACTTTGAGTCACTTACCAACGAACAATTACACCATGTAGAAAATCTTGTTAATCAAAAGATATTAGAAGCTTTAGACATAGAAGTTCAAGAAACCTCTATAGATGAGGCAAGAAAATTAGGTGCTACTGCCTTGTTTGGCGAAAAATACGGAAGTGTTGTAAGAGTTGTAAATATGGGCAATTACTCTATTGAGTTATGCGGTGGGACACATCTTACCAATACTGCTGCAATAGGTACTTTTAAAATCGTTTCTGAGACAGGCGTTGCAGCAGGTGTAAGGCGTATTGAAGCTGTAACTGGGCGTGGTGCGTTGAAGTATTATCAAGATCTGGATAATACTTTGGATAGAGCTACAGAAGTCCTCAAATCTAAAAAACATGAAATTGTACGCAAAATAGAAGGCGTTATGAATGAGTACAAAATCCTTCAAAAAGAAAATGAAAAATTGAAAATGCAAATATCAAGTTCAGAAGCAGGTAATATTTTAGACAAAGTTGAAAAAATAAACGAAATGAATGTTCTTATTGCAGAAATAAGTGGTCTGGATATGAACGCATTAAGAAATATGGGTGACACCCTAAAAGATAAGATGCAAAGCGGTGTAGTTGTTTTAGTAAGTGCTGTAGAAGATAAAGTGAACCTTGTAGTGATGGCTACAAAAGATGCTGTTGATAGAGGAGTGCATTGTGGAAATATCATCTCTCAAGCTGTTAAATGTGTAAACGGCGGCGGTGGTGGAAGACCCAATATGGCACAAGCAGGCGGTAAAGATCCTTCCAAGATCAAAGACGCACTTGAGACTGCCAAAACAATAATTATTTCTCAAATTAACTAATTATTTTGCATTAATAGTTCTAAAAAAATATTTTTAAACTATTAAAAAACTCATCAACTATTGACGAGTAAAGCAATGTAAAGTATAATCTAAGGTAGTGCTTTAATCTTTTCTCCGTACAAATGCATAAAGCACGACACTGCACCGGAGGGAGGGAAACAAATGTCAGAGGTTACTGTTCGCGAAAATGAATCTTTAGATAGTGCTCTTCGTCGATTTAAAAGAAACTGTGCAAAAGCAGGTATTATGCAAGAGATACGCAAAAGAGAACATTATGAAAAACCTAGTGTTAAGCGTAAAAAGAAGTCAGAAGCAGCACGCAAAAAGAATAAACAATACTAATTGTCTGTTCTTTTATCATATTGGTACAACAGCATTACCAATCATGTAACAGAGGATGATGCAGATGTCTTTAAAAGAAAAGTTACTTTCAGATATGAAAGAAGCGATGAAAGAAAAAGATGTTCTTCGTAAAGACACCATTCAAATGGTAAGAGGCGCTATTCTCCAAAAAGAAAAAGATTCTCTTAAAGAAGTACACGAAGAACAGATTCTTGATATTCTTGTACAAGAAATCAAGAAACGTAAAGATGCTCTCGTTGATTTTGAAAAAGGTAACCGCCATGATTTAGCGGAGTCTGCGAATGCTGAAATAGCTGTTTTGACGGCATATCTGCCAAAACAATTATCAGATGATGAACTTACTGAAATAGTTCGTGAAACAATTTCAGAAGTTGGCGCAAGTTCTGTAAAAGAAATGGGCAAGGTTATGGCAGCGATTACTCCTAAAGTAAAGGGTAAAGCTGACAATGGCAAAGTGAGCAGCATAGTTAAACAATGTTTAGCCTAATAATAAGCCTAATCGCTTAAAAAAATAAGGATGCCTACAAAGGCATCCTTTATTTTTTATCTTTTTACCCCTATTTCTCTTCACCCTTTTTTTACTTCTAAACCTTTTATTTTTTTATCGAACGCCACCCCCCACAGATAATACCATATTATCTGTGGGTGGTGGCGTTTTTTAGTTATTTGTGTTATCTTAATTTATAGGGTTAACTAAAGTTAACCCTATAAATTAAGATAAGTTAACCAAGAGATATAAAGTTAACTATTTGGAGGTTTTATTATGAGTGATGTAACATTTGGTGTAAAAGTAACAGAAGAAATGAAAAACGAACTCAGTGAATTGATGAAAATAAATGATTTAAGCGGCAAAGAATTTATGGGGTTACTTTTAAGTACCTATAAAGTAGAGCAAGTAAAACAAGAAGATACTTTGTTTGCAAATGATATGAGTGAACTTCAAATCTTATTGCAGCGCATTCAAAATATTTATCTTAATATCAATGAAAAATCAAAAATATTAGTATCTCAAAACAATAAAATATTTGAAGAGGACATTGAAGTTCATAAAAAAGAAAAAGATATCCTTAAGCAAAAAATTCAAGAATTAAATGATCAAATACAGTCTCTAAAAACTGAGCAGGTTCAACAGACTTTACTTATTAAAGAACTAAAAGAAAATCATAAACAATTAAAGACCCAAGCAGAAGAGAGCCAAACTCAAGCTAAGAATTATCTCTTACTGCATAAAAAATTTGAACAAGAAGTCATAAAGCTTGAAGCTCAAGTTGAAGACTTAAAAAGGCTGGAAATAGAAATAGAGGAGCGTAATACTGAGAATACTGCTCTTAAAAACAGAAATGATGACTTAGCTTCTGAAATTTGGTTTTTAAAAAGAGAGGTTGAGAAATTACAAGAAGAAAAAAATCAATTAATCTTCACGCACCAACTAGAAATCAAAAATCATTTATTAGAGCAAAAGCTTGAGTTAAATGAAAAAATTGAAAAACTAAGGGAAGAAAACCTAGATTTACAACGTGATTTTAATACTAAATTACAAAGCCTCTATACACTCACTCAAGATCATAACAAAAAAATGTAAGTTTATTGCATTATGCTATCGAAAGTGATATACTCAGATATTGAAAAAGGAGTGTATACAATGTACAAAAATTATTTGACGCCTCAAGAAATTACTGAATATACTATTGAAGGTGGCTATGAAAAAGTTAAACGTAATGTATTAGTTGTTTTTTTACTCGGCATTATGGCCGGTGTCTATATTGCCTTAGGTGCATTTGCAGCTTCTGTAGCGGCACATGATATTCTTAATAAAGGCGTATCTAAACTTGTGACTGGTGCTGTTTTCCCTGTTGGGCTCATGTTTGTAGTCATTAATGGTGCGGATCTTTTTACAGGCAATAGCCTTATCGCTATGTCAACTTATGAAAAGCGCACTACAATGTGGCAGTTTATTAAAAATTTAGGAGTGGTTCTTGCCGGTAATTTTATTGGCGCTTTACTCATTGCCTATTTAGTTGCAAATACAAGTCTTTTGACAATGAGCGAAAACCGTTTTGGGGCCTATGTCATTAAGGTAGCCGTGCACAAAACCAATTTACCATTTAAAGAAGTATTCTTTTTAGCCATATTATGCAACCTGTTTGTCTGCTCTGGTGTGTGGATGATGTATGCTGCAAAAGATATTGCGGGCAAAGTGTTAGCTGGGTTTTTCCCTATTTTTGCTTTTGCTATTAGTGGTGCTGAACATATTGTGGCTAACATGTATTATATCCCCCTTGCACTTTTTTCAAAAACTAATCTTGTTTATATTGAAGGGGCACATGTTACCACGGAACATCTTAATCATTTAACCTGGAGCAACTTTTTGGTGAATAATGCATTGCCTGTTACCCTAGGCAATACTTTAGGCGGTATATTTATAGCTACAATGTATTATTTTATATTCAAAAAACTGCCGCAAACTTCAAAGTAAGCAGTTAAAGAGGGGAGCATTATGAAAATTAATCAAGCTATCAATTATTTTATGACTACACTCGAAACAGAACAGTTATCTGAGCATTCATTAAAGGCCTATAAACAAGATCTCAATCAATTTGCTTTATCCCTTGATAAGCTATTACTTGATACTCTCAGCTTTGAAGATTTTCATAATTACTTTGTAACAATAAGTCGTTTGAAGTTGTCTACTATTAAAAGAAAACGGGTTGTACTGCATAGATTTTTAAAATTTTGCTACAGAAACAAGATGTGCAGTGAAAAGCTTTATGAATATATAGACCCTATAAAATCAAAAAAAACAACTACGCCTAAAGATATACTGACAAAAGAAGATATCTTAAAATTATTTACATTCTTATCAGAACAAAAAGAAGCTTATGCTTCAAAAATTGACCAAACCTATTACGAATACCTGTATTATTGCTGTATCAGAAACATATTAATTATTCATATTCTACTTTATACAGGATGTAGGGCACATGAAGCTGTAGCTATTAAAAAATCAGATATTGATCTATTAAATAATACACTGACACTGTTTACAAAAGGCAAAAAATATAATCAAGTACCTATACATAGTAAACTTTTAAATGCTTTTACAGCTTATGATCATGCAATAATACATCTAAAAGATCCCGCGCTTCTTATAATGCTAGAGAGCAGTTATTTATTTCCAAGTAAATCAGACAGCAATACCCATTTATCAACGCGAACACTTCATGATTTGATGAACACATTATCAAGTGTTCTTGGCCGGCATATTCATGCGCATCTATTCAGACACACTTTTGCATCTTACTGTATCGCAGCCCATATGGATATCTCTACCATTGCATCACTTATCTCTCACAGTAATCCATCTATTACATTATCTATTTATACACATGAAATAGATGCACATAACAAGCAAGAACAGATTAAAAAGCTAAGCTTTAGTTGAAAGAGCCGGATGCATGAAATTCTCCAAAACACTTATACTATATGTATCTCATAAAAAAAGGAGAGGACTGCGATGAGTAAATTTGACGAGCTAAAAAATAAATATGCAGATGGGTATCGCTGTATTTATAAAGAAACTGATGCGCAACAAGGTACCGTAATGCATCTAAAAAACTTTAATACAGAGCAGATTCATACAATAAATACAAAAAATGATATGGAGATTGGACAGATAGAAGATTTTTTAGGTGAATTAGAAAAAATTAAAAAACAATCTGGGCACGATTGTCATAATACTTAAGTAAAACTAGATCTTAAAATAGGTTATAAGATAGAACCAATCAAATGGTTTTCTATTTTATAACCTATTTTTACAACTTACCTTATTATTTTTTTGAGTGTTGCTATTTTTTGATCATAGGGTGGGTATCTTAAGGGTATTTCAGTACTTGTACTTTTTAATATTGTTTTGTAGTGTGAAAATGTTTTAAAACTGTGATAACCATGGTATGCACCTAGACCGCTGTGTCCGATGCCTCCAAATGGTGCATGCAAACTAGCTGCATGTATTACTGTATCATTAATGCACCCTCCGCCAAAGGATAAATGCTTTAAAAAATAATTAATGCGTTTTCGATCTTTAGAAAAAATATAGCAGGCCAGCGGTTTGGGGTATCTATGAATCATTTTTATCACATCATTTATTTTTTCAAAAGGGATAATTGGCAGGATTGGCCCAAATATTTCTTCTTTCATACAAGCGTCAGAGCGATCAATAGGATAAAGTACAGTAGGTTCAATGTAAAGATCATCTGTGTTAAAATGTCCCCCAAAATAAATTTTTTCTTCGTCTATAAGGTTGAGTAATCTTACATAGTGTGTTTCATTTATAATGCGGGCAAGATACTTATCATTTGTATAAAAGTGTTTGATGGCATACCCTATATGTCTTAAAAGCTTATCCGCAACGCCTTGGTATACCAAAACATAATCTGGAGCGATACAAGTTTGGCCAGCATTTAAAAATTTGCCCCAAACTATACGTTTAGCTGCTAAAGGAATGTCTGCATTATAATCCACTATAACAGGACTTTTACCGCCAAGCTCTAAAGTTATAGGAATAAGCTGTGCGGCTGCTTGCTGCATAACTTTTTTGGCATTAGCTGCACCCCCTGTGAAAAAAATATAATCAATAGGTTCACTTAAAAGGCTATGACTAAGCTCAGCATCTCCCTCTATAACATTAACATAATAATACGGAAATACTTCTTTGATAATTTGGCTTAAAATTTCAGAGGTATTAGGTGTATATTCAGACGGCTTAATTATTGCACAATTTCCCGCTGCCAAAGCCCCGACTAAAGGAACGAGTGAAAGCTGAAAAGGATAATTAAAAGGCGAAAAGATCAAGCAAACCCCATATGGTTCTGGTTTGACTTGAACAGAACTTCCGATAAGGGGGAATACCCCAGGATGTTTTTTAGATTTACACCATTTTCTAATATGTTTTAGTGCATAATCTATTTCTTTCAATGTTGTATAGATTTCCGTTGTATACGTTTCATATTTTGGTTTTTTAAAATCTTTATAGAGCGCTTTAGTAATAGCCTCTTGATGTAAAAGGATACTGCTTCTGAGTTTTTTTAAATAGTTTATTCTTAAATTTATAGGATAGGTATTGCGATGATAAAAAAAAACATGCATATCTTGAATACATTCAGAAATTCCTTTCATAAGAGCACCTCTTTAATTTTTTATTATTTCATATTATACCTCTTTATATAAATAAATAAACTTATTTATGCATTGTCATGATTTGCTTTATGCAATACTTTGCAGATTTTCAAATGATTACTTATTATATTACTCTTTTATTAGGGGGATAATAAATTTATAAATAAAAATATCAAGGGGGATATAAAATGCATAAAAAAGCGATGTACGTACTGGTTATAACAAGTTTGTTCATAAATTTTAATTTGTGTGCTAAATCTAAAACAAGTAAAGATACACCAGGTACGGCCATATTTGTTATGGCCGAATCAAATTCTATTTTTGTGGATACTAAAATAATAACTTCTCAAATGGATGAGATAAACTTAAATATCAGCATCCCACAAATTAAAGGGCTTACCGATAAAGAGTTTGAAAGAGATTTAAATAAAACATTTTTGGAAGATGCACAAAAAGCAAAAAAAACAGCTATTCATACAGCAAAATCCTATAATAAAGATATGGTAAAAGACGGCTTAACCCCTATTAAATTTGAATATATATCTACCTTTTCAGTTATAGAAGCCCCTAAGCCTTATCTTGTAATAGGGTTTCTTGAATACCAGTACAGCGGAGGCGCCCATGGTATCAGCTATCAAAAATATCTCAATATAAGGACGACTGATAATAAAGTGTTGGCATTAAAAGATTTGTTTAAAGAGAATGTGGATTATAAGGAGCTTATTAATACTGAAATAAAAAATCAAATTCAAGCACGTTCTATAAAAGGAGAGTATTTTTTTCCAGGCGCTCAGGGTTTTACAACCATTAAAGATGATCAAGAGTATTATATTAATAGCTCCGGAGATATTGTTATTATTTTCAATATTTATGAAATTGCGCCCTATGCTGCTGGACTTGTAGAATTTTCTATACCTGCCGAAAAACTTGCCAGTGTTTTAAAGTAGCCCTTAAGTTTTAGCATGACTTTTATTTTAGATTAGTGTAAAATAAAAAGTAAATAATTTGTTAAACAAGGAGAGGGAAATGCTATATTTAAAATCTATATCTAAAAAAAACATTTTTATTGTGCTGTTATTAATTCTCTTAGGATGTAGTTTCTTAAGTTTATCGGCCTATAGAAATTATAATACGCCCACATTAATAGGTAAATGGAAATCGCATGAAACCAATCAAGTGATTACTTTTACTGAGGAGGGACTAGTAACCTTTGATAATACTAATAAGACCGGCGTTTATACTATTCTTTCTCCATCGAAAATGGAATATACTATAGATAATAAAACATTTATTATGTATTATTATTTAGAAGGAAGAAACCTATCTTGGGGAATTAATAACGATACTCTTGAACATTTTAGTAAAAGTTTTGTTATTAAATTATAAGCAAAGAAGTTATAAAGTGAGGCGATTTTCAAATGAATAATACAGAATTAGATCATATATATGATCAAGCCTATAAAAGAGGCAAACTAGCTTGGAATCAAATGGTCTCAAAAGGCGAGTCCGGTTATCTAAGGGCATTGGATGGGATTGTTCAAACCGGAGATATTGCTTCCGAATTTTCATTAGGTCTTGTCGAGATTCCTATTCATAAGATAATAGGAACCTATACACATTCAAGAAGCATTTCCTTCGCACATAATTTTATGCCGCTTATGAATTTTAAAACAGAATTTGCTTCTAAGTGGATGCATTTATATCAGCACCATATTGAGTCGGGGATTACTGATCCGATTAAAGTCTACGAGTACCTTAATCACTTTTTCGTTATAGAAGGCAATAAAAGAGTAAGTGTACTAAAATTTGTAAAAGGAACCAGTATTAGTGGCTACGTCATAAGACTTATTCCTAAACGAGATCCTTATGATAAGATCAATAATATCTATTATGAATTTATGAAATTTTATAAACAAACCAACATTAATACTATTTGGTTTACAGAAGAAGGAAGATTTGAAGAGCTATTAGATTATGTTAACCGTTATCAGCCAAATCATATCGATGATGATACTAAAAAACTTTTTATTGCAAATTTATATAGACCTTTCAGACAGATTTATTTAGAAGGCGGCGGTGACAAATTAGCCATTACAACGGGAGATGCCTTCTTAGCTTTTCTTAAAGTATATGGCATGCCAAGAGAGATTTTATTAGAACAGCATAAAAATAATATCCATAAAATGATAGATGAACTTAAAAGCATTGAACAAGAATCAGTCAATGTAAAAACAGATGAAATACAAAGTCCAAAGAAAAAAAGTATGTTGTCATCTTTAACAGATTTTGTCGTGCCCAAAAAAGTTTTAAAAGTAGCTTTTGTATATGCCAAAACGACAGATAGCTCTGGGTGGGCCTATGCGCATGAACTTGGCAGATTACATATAGATAATGTTTTTAAAACACAGTTAGCAACTTCAAAGATTGAAAATATACCTGAAAATGAAGAGGCCTATATCACTTTCAAACAACTAGCAGATGAACACTACGATATCATATTTACGACAAGTCCTACTTTTGTAGCTCCAGCATTAAAGGCGGCTATGGAATATCCAAATGTAAAATTTTTCAACTGTGCCGCTACGCATTCATATAAATCTTTAACACTTTATTTTGGCAGAATTCATGAACCAAGATATTTATTAGGTATGATTGCTGGCGCAATGACTCAGACTAATATTATTGGC
Source organism: Cellulosilyticum sp. I15G10I2 (assembly GCF_900095725.1). Classification (NCBI taxonomy): domain Bacteria; kingdom Bacillati; phylum Bacillota; class Clostridia; order Lachnospirales; family Cellulosilyticaceae; genus Cellulosilyticum; species Cellulosilyticum sp. I15G10I2. The sequence continues at coordinate 731,735 of NZ_FMMP01000006.1, read as the reverse complement.
TATGTGGCGCCTTATCCTATTTCAGAAGTTATAAGCAGTATTAATGCATTCACTTTAGGTGCAAAAGCAGTTAACCCCTATGTTAAAATAAAAGCAATGTGGACTTACAGATGGGATAATCCTGAAGGCGGAAAATTTATTGCACAAAAACTTCAGGCAGAAGGCGCGGATATCATCTCAAATGAAGACTTACCAATACCTGGAGATATCTCTAAGGAATATGGTGTTTATAAAATTCAAGAAGAATCAAATGAAAAAACACACTATGCTATGGCACTTTGGAATTGGGGCGTTTTTTATGAAAAAGTTATTCAAAATATACTTAGCGGTACATGGAAATCTATCCACGAAGAATCCATCAACCCTCAATTTCCAATGAACTTTTGGCTGGGTATGAATACAGGTATAGTTGATCTTCTTTATTCAAACAGGCATATAAATAGTTCAATGAAATACCTGATAGAAGGACTTAAAAAATCTATTATAAGGAATGAGTTTAATATATTTGAAGGACCACTATATGACCAGCATAACATACTTAGAGTTATGCCCAATACAGTTTTGGATTACGAAGATATTATCCATATGGATTGGCTGGTCGATGGTGTAGAGGGGCAGCTTCCCGATATTAAGGAACTAAAACCTACCGATCCTTTTTCTTATATGAAAGGTATTATAAAAAAATAAGAGTTAATCATTTTAAATGATTAGCTCTTTTATACGTACTCTAATATATAATAATTGTAGCCATTGATTACTTTTATGTCATTAAAAGAAAGGACTCTTTGAGCATTTGATGAATAAGTAAAGTGATTGTGTCCATGTAGGTGATATTTGGGGAAAGTATTATTATAAATATCATAAAAAGCATTAAAGCCTCTATGACAAATACTGTTTGCATCATCTCCTAGGTTAAAAGTAGGAGAATGCGTTACAAATATATCAATATCTCCCTTAGAAGTTTTTATAAGTTTCTTAACGCGTTTTTGCATGGTTTGTTCTGTATATTGATGAAGCCCTCCTGTATATTCCATAGAACCGCCTAAACCAGCGATTCGAATATTACGGTAAGTGACTACTTTATCTTCAATACAGTCACATCCTTCCGGTGGCTGAGAATTATAACGTTTATCATGGTTCCCATGTACATAAAAAACAGGCACACCTAACATTGTTACTAAAAATGAAAGATATGACGCTTTTAAGTCACCACAAGATATAACACATGCTATATCACTAAATTTAGACTTATCAAAAAAATCCCAAATATAATTGCTTTCTATATCCGCTACAACTAAAATTTTCATTTATAATCCATCCTTTGTAAACTCTATAGAGAAACAATATAAAACTCTCCGTTATTCATTACTATCATGTTGTTTCTCGGAATGATTTCACATCACATATTATGATGAATAACTAAAATTTAAAGATGTGAAATCTATATGCTAGATATTATACTATAAATTCGATTTTTTTCATATGTTAATACTAATAAAAAAATTGAGTTTGATTTTTTATGGCATGTTCATGTTATTTTATACATATATATATTTTAGACAAGTTGGAGGGATGTATATATGAACATGAAGAAGAAAAAAATTTTTAAAATTTCTCTTATAAGTACACTACTGCTTATTAGTTTATGGATTCTAAAAGACTTTAATTTATCATGGGTAGAAGTTAATCCAGATTATGCTAAAGTGACTATTAACTTCTTATTTCCAATGAATAAAGACAAGTTACCCGAATCTATCAGCCTCTCACATCAGCTTCCCTATGCTTCACAGTTTGATTATTCCATTGAGTGGTTAACAGATAGTGTCGTATGTATTAAGCTTCAAGAACAAAATCTTATAAAAGGGCAAAAAGTACAACTCATTATTAAAGAAGCTCCAAGTAAGTTTTCTTTTATTGCTAGAAATGCAAGCATTAACATTCAGTTTTCAAGTGATATTGCTGTTCTAGAGCCAACCAAGGAACTATTAGTAGCAAGTGAAAGTTCATTTAAGGTTAAATTTAATACACCTATGAATAAAAATAAACTATATAAATTTTTACAATGTGATGCAGCATTTTACATAGAGCCTGAATCAATTTTTAATAGTGCAGGTAAAAAACTAGAAGATACATCTGTTTTTAAGTTCACACCCAAAACCCCTCTTATAAATGGACAAAAATATATCCTATCTTTTAGAAAAGGTATGCCTTCCCAGTCAGGCGCACTTCTTAAACAAGATACATCTGTAATACTTATAGCAGATATTAAGCCTATCATCGCACTTACTTATCCAGAAAATAATAGTAAATGGATTGGATTATACCCGAGGATGAAGATTGAAACAGATTCTCCTACTGTCGCTGGTTATCTTACACTAGGTAATGAAACAATAAAAGGAAAAAATTTAGATCCTTATCACATTGAATTTTTGCTCAATAAAGTTTTGGACCCGGATACAACGTACCAAGCGAGTTTCCAAGTCAAAGCCAAAAGCGGAGAATTAAGTGCTCCTAAGGCAATCCAGTTTACTACTGTGAGAATTGATACTGATAGATTGTGGATTGAAGTATTAGCGCAAACTAAACCAAAGATTAATATCTATAAAGGTAACAAGGTCATAAAACGCATGATATGCTCTACAGGTGATAATACACAGACACTTCCTCTTGGAACTTATTATACGCGCGATAAAGGCGAAGCTTTTATTGATCCTAAAAATCGAGAAGGGGCTAATTTTTGGGTTAAGATTAATGATACATGCCTATTTCAAGGATTAATAAGAAATGAATACTGGCAAGTTAAGGACCTATTTGCAAAGCAGCTCGGAAAGCAAATAAAACGTAGTAATATTATACTTAAAGATGAAGATGCAAGGTGGCTCTATGATAATACTCCAGTAGACACGATGATTATTATTCATCAATAAGTCTATAATTTCTACTTTTTGCAGTTTAAAAATATTTTTCCTGCAAGACTAACCAAATAGGTTAAATAAAATATTCTACTTTTTTAGCATATAAACTCAATATTATATTGAAATTTTAATGTTATATGATAAAATACCATTAACGGACATTTATTGCCGTATTATAAAAATTTGCAGGAGGAGTATCTATGAGTTTTCGCACGGAGTATATGCAAGATCTTATGAGTAGAGTAGAAAAAAACCATCCAGCACAACCAGAATTCCATCAAGCAGTAAAAGAAGTCTTATTATGTATGGAACCTGTTGCTGAAAAAAATCCCCAATATGTTCAAGCTGGGATCTTTGAAAGAATTGTAGAACCAGAGCGTGCTATTGTATTTCGCGTATCATGGGTAGATGATAACGGAAATGTACAAGTTAATCGCGGTTTCAGAATTCAATTCAATAGTGCAATCGGACCTTATAAAGGCGGGCTTAGATTTCATCCATCAGTTAACTTAGGTGTTATTAAATTTTTGGGATTTGAACAAATTTTTAAAAATTCCTTAACTGGACTTCCAATGGGTGGTGGAAAAGGCGGTAGCGACTTTGATCCTAAAGGTAAGTCAGATGGAGAAGTTATGAGATTTTGTCAAAGTTTTATGACAGAACTTGCTAAACATATTGGACCAAATACAGATGTACCAGCCGGAGACATCGGTGTAGGCGCTAGAGAAATAGGCTATATGTACGGTCAGTATAAACGACTACAAAATGAATTCACAGGCGTACTTACTGGAAAAGGTTTGAATTATGGCGGCTCTTTAGTAAGAACACAAGCTACTGGTTATGGTTGCTGCTATTTTACGCAGGAAATGTTAGCAACTAGAGGCGATTCATTTAAGGATAAAGAAGTAGTTATCTCAGGTTCAGGAAACGTAGCTATCTACGCTGCTGAAAAATCTTATGAACTAGGTGCAAAAGTTGTGGCAATGAGTGATTCAAATGGCTATATTTATGATCCAAACGGAATAGATCTAGACGCTGTTAAACAACTTAAGGAAGTTGAAAGAAAGAGAATTAAAGAATACCTCACTGACCATCCACAGGCTACTTATGAAGAAGGCTGTCATAATATTTGGAACGTTAAATGCCAGATCGCACTACCATGTGCAACTCAAAATGAATTAAATAAAGAAGCAGCTGAAACTTTAGTTAAAAATGGTGTTATTGCAGTAGCAGAAGGCGCAAACATGCCATCAACTCCTGAAGCAGTTGATATTTTCTTAGAAAATAAAGTTTTATTTGGACCAGGTAAAGCTGCAAATGCTGGTGGCGTTGCAACATCTGGCCTTGAAATGTCACAAAACAGCCTTCGCTATAGCTGGTCATTTGAGGAAGTTGATGAAAAACTTAAACTCATTATGAAAAATATTCATAGCAGTGCAAGAGAAGCAGCTACTACGTATGGAGACGCTGATAACTATGTTTTAGGTGCAAACATCGCTGGTTTCTTAAAAGTTGCAGATGCAATGTATATGCAAGGAATAGCTTATTAATTATTTTTTTATACCCACTCATTTATGAGTGGGTATAAATTTAGACCTATTACGGATTAAATATTGTATAATGATCCTATATAGTATACTATTTACTTATATAGTCATTATAGATTTCACTCTTTAAATTTCAGTTGTTCATAACAATATGTGATGTGAAATCATTATGAGAAACAATGGTATAGTGATGAATAACTCAAGTCTATATTTTGCTTCTCTATAATTATATACAATATTATGTGTGGCGGGGGGATGTACATGCAGAAGTTAACTCTTCCATTATTTGAGTGTTTACCTGGCATGATTGTAGCAGAATCTATTAGAAATATGAATAACGGTGTTGTTTATGTTTCAGAACATCAAGAATTAACTGTAGATATTATTGAAAATTTAAGAAATTTTAATTGTATGGAAGTGTCGATATATGTCAATTCATGGGATACTGTTTGGAAAATTCCAAAAGAAACTTTTGAGTCCTATGAGGGTTGTACAGATACAGTTAAACCGCTTCTTCAACAAATTGCATCAGGACAAAATGTAGATATTGAATCTTTTAAATCAATCAAAGAAGATATCCTCAGTACTTTTAAGGATAATTTTAAAATTGTAGGTTGTATTAACTCATTTAAATTCGCAGATAAATATACGTATACACATAGTATCAATGTTGCTTTACTTAGTATGCTTATAGGTAAATGGATGAAATATGGTGATAATATGATAGAGTCTTTGTTGCTTGCAGGCTTATTACACGATATTGGTAAAATGAAAATAGATGCTGCTATACTCAATAAACCTGAAAAATTATCTGAGAGCGAGTTCGAAGAGATTAAAAAACATCCACGTTATGCCTACGAACTCCTACAGTATCGCCATGACATTAGTATAGACGTTAAAGTTGGCATACTCATGCATCATGAAAGAATTGATGGTTCAGGCTATCCTTATGCTGTCTATAACGAAAATATTAATGACATTGCTAAAATATTAGCAGTTGCGGATGTTTATGATGCAATGATGTCTGAAAGACCTTATAAAAAGAAGCACTCACCTTTTGATGTAATGCAGCTTATGCAAGAAGGGGCATTTGGAAAGCTTGATACTAAAATACTGCTTACTTTCTTAACAAATGTTGCCAATTATTATGTTGGCGTATATGTATTATTAAGTACAGGTGAAATTGGACAGGTTGTAGCTATTAACCCGACGTGTGTATATCGACCAATTATTAAGGTAAAAGATAAGTATATTGATTTATTTACGGAAAAGGCAATTGATATTATAGAGGTGACATAATATAACTAAAGCTATCACAATAGGAGGATTGTAGTGTACAAAATATTAAAAAAAGAAAAACTAAATAACAGTGTTGAAAAAATGGTTGTTTTTGCGCCTTATGTGGCAAAAAAGTGTCAGCCAGGTCAATTTGTTATTGTATGTGCAGAGGAAGGAGACGAAAGAATTCCCCTAACAATACAGGATTTTGACAGACAAACACAAACTGTTTCTATTATATATCAAGTTGTTGGCTATTCAACCCAAAAGATTGCCTCTAAAGTCGAAGGAGAAAGCCTAGCACATTTCGCCGGCCCTCTTGGTTTGCCGGCTCATTTAGAAGGGAAAAAGAGAGTATTAGGCATAGGAGGAGGCGTAGGTGCTGCGCCTTTGTATCCTCAAATCAAACAACTTTATGCACAAGGAACTGCCTGTGATGTCATTTTAGGAGGGCGTTCTGGCGAATTTGTCATTTTACATGATGAATTCAAGTCTATTTCAAATGTATATGTTGCAACAAATGATGGTTCTTTAGGCGTATCGGGCTTTGTAACCGATGTGCTTAAAGATCTTATCGCTCAAGGGAATATATATGACGAAATTATTGCAATTGGACCATTAATTATGATGAAAGCTGTTGTAGAAATCACTAAGCCGCTTTCTATTCCTACAATGGTATCTTTAAACCCTGTTATGATTGACGGCACAGGCATGTGTGGCGGATGCAGAGTTACTATTGGTGGTGAAACCAAGTTCGCCTGTGTAGATGGCCCGGATTTTGATGGTTTTAAAGTTGATTTTGATGAGTGTATGAGAAGACAAAATATGTATAAATCTCACGAAAGCCATGTTTGTAATATTGGACTTGGAGGTGGTAAGGATGCCTAACATGTCTTTAAATAAAGTTAAAATGCCAGAACAAGACCCCCATATTAGAAATAAAAATTTTACTGAAGTTGCCCTGGGCTACACAATAGAACAAGCTAAAGAAGAAGCCAGTCGTTGTTTAAATTGCAAACAGCGTTTCTGTGTCGAAGGCTGTCCTGTTAATGTGCCTATTCCCGAGTTTATACAAGCTATTTTGGAGGACGACTTAAAAAAAGCTTATGAGATTATTACAGCTGAAAATTCTTTGCCTGCTGTGTGTGGCAGAGTATGTCCTCAAGAAAACCAATGTGAAGGTAAATGTATACGTGCCAAAAAAGGTGAATCTGTGGGTATTGGCAGATTAGAACGGTTTGTTGCAGACTATATGATTGCAAAAGACACGGCACCTTCTGATGTTATTCAAAAAAATAATAGAAAAGTAGCAGTAGTGGGTGCTGGCCCAGCGGGACTTACTTGTGCAGGTGAGCTTGCCAAAAAAGGATATTCTGTTACCTTATTTGAGGCGCTTCATGAGGTAGGGGGCGTGCTTATGTATGGCATACCCGAATTTAGACTGCCTAAAGAGCTTGTTGCTAAAGAAATTGATAAAATAGTACAGATGGGCGTAAAGATTGAAAAAAATGTTATAGTAGGAAAATCTATCACAATAGATGAGCTTATGGCAGAAGGATTTGAAGCCACCTTTGTAGGAAGTGGTGCAGGACTGCCTAATTTCATGAATATTCCAGGTGAAAATCTTAACGGTGTTTATTCAGCTAACGAATTTTTAACTAGATCTAATTTAATGAGAGCTTATGATTACCCCAATTCACCAACGCCTATCTATGTAGGGCAAAAGGTAGCTGTTATCGGTGGTGGAAATGTAGCGATGGATGCTGCAAGAACAGCTAAACGTCTTGGAGCAGAAGAAGTATATATTATCTATAGAAGAAGCGAAGAAGAGCTGCCTGCACGTCTAGAAGAGATTCATCATGCAAAAGAAGAAGGTATTATCTTTAAACTTTTATGTAATCCTATTGCCATATATGGTGATTCAGGATGGGCAGAAAAATTAGAATGTGTAGAAATGGTGCTTGGTGAACCAGATGCATCGGGCAGAAGAAAACCTATTGTTAAACAAGGCAGCAATCACTTTATACCTATTAATACAGTCATTATTGCTATTGGTCAAAGTCCAAATCCACTTATTCGTACAACAACACCTGGGGTTGATGTAACTAAATGGGGGGGGATCGTTGTATGTGAAGATACAATGGCTACTACAAAAGAGAATGTTTATGCTGGTGGGGATGTTGTAACAGGTGCGGCTACAGTAATATTGGCTATGGGTGCCGGAAAGAAAGCCGCTCAGGCTATTCATCAGAAGTTAACAGGCGGCAATTAGTAATAAGTATTTTTTGCGTATAAAATACTAAAAAAAGACAATACTATACTCGATAACATTTTATTTAGACAAAGGAGTATAGTACATTATGAAAAAAGCTTTAGTCTTATTTGCAATTATGATGATGAGTGTAGCATTTGTAGGATGCGCAGAAAACGCTACACTTAGAACACCAACAGCTCCACAAACTGGAACTGGCGTTGGCGGTGGTACTGGTACAATGGACGGCGTTGGCGGTACTGGCGTTGGCGGTACTGGCGCTGCTGGTACTGGAATGGGTACTGGAACTGGCGCTGCTGGTACTGGTACTGGTGGTATCGGTACAAGATAATGCAATTTACTTTATCTTAATGCATTAAAATAAAAAGCAAGAGCATGCTCTTGCTTTTTATTTTTTTACTAAATAGACGGTAATTTTAATACGACATTCATCTCTATGCACATAACGCTCGACATCCATGACCGTTTTAAACCCTTTGTAGTCCCATCCAGAAATACTTTTATTATCTGTACTTTGTTGGCATATAATGGCTTCCTTAAGGTGATTAAATTGTGTATCTAGCTTATCAAAAGGATAGTTTTTAATATTTGTAACTAGGTTAATGATTTGCTGAAGCTGAGGAATATCCTTATAGTTAAATTCAAATCCATTTTTATAAAATATACACTGTGTTTTATAAATTAATCCCTTTTGATTAATAAAAGAATTATAATAAATACTTTCATTAAGATTAAGCTTATGATAAGGTAATTTATATCTTAACTGATTACGTTCAGAATTTAGATCGCTTATCGGTATACAAGAAAGTTCTTTATAAATATTTTGTATAGCAAGCACAGTATCTTTATTAGATTCTTTTTTACCTTGAGTTGCATCATCAATAAAATGAAGGCTTAAGTCCAATTTTCCACCTTGCAATGGGAAAACCAGTAAACTGACTTTCCATTCTCCTAAATCTAATACACTTGAATAGTGATAGGGAACATCTTGCATACTTTGTTTAACCTCTTTCAAAAACTCTTCATTTCTTTCTAAATAATTATTAACAAACCACTTCAGACCTAACAGTTTATTAAAATCAATTTTTTCATAAGTTGTATCCATAATATCAATAGTAAAATCGCAGATTTGAAGTGTATTATCAGTCAAAATCTTATACATTACTTTACCTGAATGATCATATCCTTCATACATCCTATTATTTTTTGTATTCTGAGTTATAATAATATCATGGTCAGCCAAATAAATAACCAATGCATTTATATCATTTTGACTTCCCCAAATGATGCCTGTGGCAGCTAATAAAACAAGACTCATGCATAACCACCTATTTAGAATTTTTTTAGTGTTCACTTGAATTCCCCCTAAATATAGACTTATATTTAGTATGTCATGCTGATTCTAATTAAAGTGAGTGAATAAATGGTATCTCTTTAAAATCATGTAATTCCAATAGTTTTTTAAGGTACTTAATATTTGTCAGTTCTTCTAATCTAATATTTTTATACAAGCTTATAAAAACATGTTATAATAAGTTCAAATCATTTATGAAAGGATTTGAAAAGTGAACGTACTTTTACTTGCACTTAATGCAAAATATATTCATTCATCATTAGCCTTAAGATCTATTAAAAGCTACTGCAAAGAATATGCTGCTCATATTAATCTATTAGAAACAACTATTAACAACCATGAAAATGAAATAATTAAAGAAATCTATAATGCCTCTCCAGATATTATTGGTGTATCATGCTATATCTGGAATATGTCTTTAATAAAAACACTCCTGCCTACTCTAAAAAAAATATTACCAGAGAGCACTATTATACTTGGAGGACCCGAAGTATCTTATGATGCAGAAGAATTATTATTATCTTTGGATGCAGATATTATTATGGAAGGGGAAGGGGAGATTACTTGGAAGGAATACTTAGACTATCGTTTTAAGGCAATTAGCACTATAGATAATATAAAAGGTTTGATTTATAAAAGTCATGGCATCGTTAAACGCACATCCGAAAGACCGCCGCTTAATCTGGCCGATCTGCCATTTGTATATAGCAATTTTGAAGACACCCAACATAAAATAATTTACTATGAAGCCTCTAGAGGATGCCCTTTTAATTGTCAGTACTGTCTTTCTTCTGTTAACAGCGGGGTAAGGTTTGTACCGCTAGATAGTGTAAAGAAGCATTTACAGCATTTTTATGATCATCGCGTTAAACAAGTTAAATTTATAGATAGGACGTTTAATGCAAATAAATCCTATGCTATGGCCATATGGGACTACTTAATTACACATGATAATCAATATACTAATTTTCATTTTGAAATTGCGGCTGAACTTTTGGATGATGAAATGCTGGCATTACTCAAGCATGCAAGAGCAGGGCTTATACAGTTTGAAATTGGTGTACAATCTACCAATCCACAAGTGTTAGATATTTTACAACGTAAAATGTCTTTTGATAAAATAAGTCAAGTGATACAAAAGGTTAAATATTTGGGGAACATTCATCAGCACTTAGATTTAATAGCAGGCCTTCCTTTAGAAACTTATGATTCGTTTAAGCGGTCATTTAATGATGTAATAGCGCTAAGGCCAGAACAGTTTCAACTGGGTTTTCTTAAAGTTCTAAGAGGCTCTGGACTTAGAAGAAATGCTTCCCAGTATGGTTTAGTTTATAAAACTGAACCCCCTTACGAGATACTTTATACATCAGCTATAACCTATGCGGAAATAGTGCGTCTGCATAGTATAGAGGAGCTGCTTGAGAGATACTATAACAGTGGAAGATTTGAAACCATTTTAACTTATTTATTTACATGTTTCTCATCACCCTTTGATTTTTTTGAAAAACTTTCGATATATTGGGAAGAAAAAGGATATGATCTTATGCTGCATAATAAAATATCCTATTATTTAAAGCTTATTGAATTTATTAAAAACTATCCGTCTATTAACCATGAATTAAGTAAAGAATTTATTAGATTTGATTACTTAAAACATGAGGCGCTGAAAGAAGTACCAATTGAGCTTCAAACGTTTGATTATATGGCTTTTAAAAAGAGAGATAATGAGCTGTTAAAAAATGATATTTACATGCAAGGAGTTGCACCTCATCTTGCTCAGTTGTCTTCTAGAGCACGTTACAGAGCAGCGCAGATTGAACGCTTTAAATACGATGTCTATACGGCTTTTGTTAAACATAATAGTCATGAAGCAGTTCTTTTATCTGAACCTTGTATATTATTATTTGATTATTCACACAAATTTACACGTTGTACTTTATTAAGTGAGGAGTTATAACTCATGAAACAAGACAGTCAAATTTCAGAGATATTGAAAATACTTGATACGCATTATCCTAAAAATATTGTATGTTACCTTGATCACGAAACACCTTTTCAGCTTTTGATCGCAACTATATTAAGTGCCCAATGCACAGATGATCGTGTAAATCTAGTCACACCACAATTATTTAAAAAATATCAAACTGTTGAGGCATTTGCAACTGCTTCCTTAGAAGAACTTGAGCAAAATATAAAGAGCACAGGGTTTTATAAAAACAAAGCAAAAAATATTATTGCCTGTGCCACCAAAATATTAAATGATTTTGGTGGAGAAGTACCTAAAGAGCTAGATGATCTTACAAGTCTGGCTGGGGTAGGAAGAAAAACCGCAAATGTAATACGCGGCAATATCTATCATATTCCAAGTATAGTAGTGGATACCCATGTTAAACGCATCAGTATACGCCTTGGGTTAACCCTTTATACAGATCCTACACAAATAGAGATGGATTTAATGAAAATTCTGCCCAAAGAACATTGGATTAGGTACA